>DASWLV010000285.1:0-13752 GCA_036400075.1 Pyrinomonadaceae bacterium | reverse complement strand
AATTGCAATTCATAGCCGGATTCGCGAAGCCGCTCGATTGCTTCGGCAACGTGCGGGCTGCGTTCGATTGCCGCATTTATCGCCGCGCCGACTTCGCGCACCGCTTGTTGAGCTTCGTCGTTTAGTTCCATAATGCCTCGCCGCTCGAAAAAGCGAAATTTGTCTCGATGCTAAGTCAGAAAACCGTTCAGGTCAAATCGAATTTTTCAAGCGCGTTGAACCGGCGGCGCGGCGTGTGTTTTAATTTTTGAACAAGCAATTTTTTCTTAAAAATATGAGCGAAAAAGCCAAAACAGAACGCCGTGAACGATTTCAAACGTCTTCCGGCATCGAGCTGCCGAACGATTTTAATCCGACGAACACAACGCCCGTTGATTACGAAACAGATTTGGGCGCGCCCGGCGCGTTTCCGTACACGCGCGGCGTTCGGAGAAATATGTATCGCGGCAGGTTTTGGACGATGCGCCAATACGCTGGTTTTGCGACTGCCGAAGAATCAAATGCGCGCTACAAATATTTATTGTCGCAAGGCACGACCGGACTTTCGGTAGCTTTTGATTTGCCGACGCAAATCGGGCTTGATTCGGACGATTCTCTGGCGGCGGGGGAAGTCGGCAAAGTCGGTGTGGCGATTGATTCTCTGGAAGATATGCTGCGGCTTTTCGACCAAATTCCGCTCGACACGGTTTCGACTTCGATGACAATTAACGCGACGGCTTCGACGCTTCTTTGTTTATATCTCGCCGTTGCCAAAAAACAGGGCGTTGACTTTTCAAAAGTCAACGGCACGATTCAAAACGATATTTTAAAAGAATACATCGCGCGCGGGACTTACATTTACCCGCCGAAACCGTCTTTGCGATTGATTACAGACATTTTCTCCTACTGCGCCGAAAACGTGCCGAACTGGAATACAATTTCGATTTCCGGCTATCACATCCGCGAAGCCGGTTCGACCGCCGCGCAGGAAATCGCTTTTACTTTGGCTGACGGAATCGCTTACGTTGAAGCGGCGATTTCGGTCGGTTTGGAGGTTGATAAATTCGCGCCGCGTCTGTCGTTTTTCTTTAATTCGCACAATAACCTGCTGGAAGAAATCAGTAAATTTCGCGCCGCGCGCCGTTTGTGGGCAAAAATAATGCGCGACCGTTTCGCCGCAAAAGACCCTAAATCAATGATGCTCCGATTTCACACTCAGACCGCAGGCTCGACTTTGACCGCGCAACAGCCGGAAGTAAATGTAGTTCGCACGACAATTCAGGCGCTCGCCGCCGTTTTGGGAGGCACGCAGAGTCTGCACACAAATTCGATGGATGAAGCGCTTGCTTTGCCATCGGAAAACGCCGCTCGAATTGCTCTCAGAACGCAGCAAGTCGTCGCTTACGAATCAGGCGTCGCAGATACGGTTGATCCGTTTGCCGGTTCGTTTGCAATCGAGCATTTGACGAGCGAGCTTGAGCGAAAAGCCGTCGAATACATCGAAAAAATTGACGCGATGGGCGGAATGCTAAAGGCAATCGAAAACGGCTATCCGCAGCGCGAGATTCAGGAAGCCGCTTACGAATATCAACGGGCGGTCGAAAAACAGGAAGAAATTGTCGTCGGCGTCAACCGTTTTCAAAGCGACGAAGGCGAGCCGATTCCGATTTTGCGCGTTAATGAATCAATCGGTCGCAATCAAATCGAAAGAGTCCGAGCCGTGCGCGAAAGACGCGATAAAGTTGCAGCCGAAAATGCTTTGACAAAACTTGAAGAAGCGGCACGCGGAACTGAAAATATGCTGCCGCGCATTTTGGATTGCGTCGAAAATTATGTAACCGTCGGCGAAATCTCGCATCGTTTGAGAAAAGTCTGGGGTGAATACCGCGAAGCCGTAACAGTTTGATTGCTATTAAAATGAATCTATTCACCGCACTGGAATAAAATCTTTCGAGTTTGTTTCGCCGCCGCTATCTGCCCTATAATGCGGGCGTTAATCGTCACTTCGCCGCACATTGGCGCGTAAAGCCAAACAGGGACATAAAATTTTCCGGCTTCGTTTAAAATGCCGATCATTGTTGTTTGTTTGAGTTTGGATTTTTTTCCTTCGGTAACAATCACTTCAAGATTACGGTTCGCATAATCGTCCGATTTTCCAGAAACCTCGACAATTACCATTAAAGATTTCGACAATTCGTTGAAAAAAGTTTTGTCCGAATTGGATTTGATTTCGTCTTCAAATTTTCCGGTGACGCCTTCAAAAGGGACGATTTTCACGTTTGTCAGTTTATAAGCCGCCGGATTTGTTTGTTGAGACTGAATTTCGGTTGAAAGACACAAAAACAGCAGGCAGGAAAAGAGAAAAAGCAGTTTTTTCATTTTTTAGTTTTTCCTCGCGTTAAACGAGTAAAAGTTACAGACGAGCATCGGGCATTAGTTTCCCGAACTTGCTCGTATAACACATTGTTCGCCAGCGCACTTCGTTTTTTTGAGTCGAAAAAACCAGGCACTTGTCAATCGGGCGCGAATAAATATGGACGCTGACGGCTTGTTCGTTAAATTCGGGCAGATTCAAAACTTGATGAACGGGTTCTTCCAATTGAACTTCGGCGGAGCAATGGGGTTTTAAATCGAATTCGTCGGCTTCTTCTAATAGGCAAAAATTGGTTTCAAGGTTTTGTTCGAGGACGCGAAAGTTTTTGATGCGTAATTTTCCAATCGGCATTGTCATCCAACAGCTTTGGTCGGCGTGGTCATGAATCAGCGACGACTGTCCGACGTTCCAGCAAATCGCCATTAGCTCGAAAAGGTCGTTGCGGTAAATCAAATTGCGCGTATAGCAATTGCGGCTGAAAAAAAGATAAGGCGAGAGCGAATCTTTGCAGACCGGATTTTCGCGCAAAAAATCGTAAACGTTTCCGACACAGAATTTTTCTTCGGGAATTTCGGTTAATCGTTCGACAAATTTATCAATCTTGACGGTTTGCATTTCCCCAAAACCTCCTTTTTCAATCTATTGTTTTTTAATAGCATTTTGCAGAAACGCTGTCACGTCTCTTTTTAACTTTTCCAGCGATCTCTTTTCAATGTACATCATATGCCCGGCTTCGTAATAAGCGGTCGTCACGTTTCGCCGAAGCTGCGGGTCGAGATTCATCGTCGCCAGCGTGTGTTCGGCGGCGAAATATGGAGTCGCCATATCGTAATAGCCCGAAGCGACGAACAATTTCATAAACGGATTTTTCGCCATCGCCGTTTTCAAAGCGGTCGAGGTGTCGGCGTAATTATTATTCGTGTTCCAATTCCACTGCCCGATTCCGCCGCCCAAAATGTAATATTCGAGGTCTGATTTGAAACCCAGCTCGCGCCGCACGTAATCGTTAAAAGCGGCGGTGTAGGGCGGTCGAATCGCGGTCATCGAAGGATCGAAATCAGGATTATTTCCGCCCGCGCTGCGGTCAATTCCCGTAAAACGACTGTCGAGCCTGCCGGTCGTGCGTTTGCGGTCGCGCAACAGCTCTTTGTTGAAATTGCCTAGCTCGACGCGGAAATTGTTGTTGTCAATGAAAGTTTTATTCAAGCCGGTCAAAGCTGCAAAACGTTCAAGCGTTTTTTGTTTTTCCGCATCGCTCATCCGGTCGCCTCCGGCAAGCGCAACGGTTAAATCCCGCGCAGCGAAATCTTCGGCTTCGCGCAAAACTTCGGCGAGCGGTTTGCGCTGCATCTCGGCGGGCAGCTTTTTGTGATACCAGGCGGTCGCCGCGTAAGACGGGAAAATCAAAATGTAAGGCACATCGTTGCCTTCGTTAAACCGAATCGTCTGAAAATTCATCACGGTCGAGACGAGCGCGATTCCGTTTAAAGCGATTCCCTTTTCAAACAAATAATTCGACAAACCCGACGCCCGCGTCGTCCCGTAACTTTCGCCGACCAGAAAAAGCGGCGACATCCAGCGTTCGTGGCGCGTTAGATAAAGCCGGATAAATTCGCCGACCGATTCGATGTCGCCATTGAGACTAAAATATTTCGCCGCCTGATCTTGTTTCACGACGCGGCTGTAGCCCGTCCCGACCGGATCAATAAAAACCAAATCAGTTTCCGTCAGCCAGGTTTGTTCGTTATCAACCAAATCATACGGCGGCGCCGGCATCATTCCGTCGTCTTGCATTCTGACTCGCTTCGGTCCAAGCGCGCCCAAATGAAGCCAGACCGAAGCCGAACCCGGACCGCCGTTAAACGAAAACATCAACGGGCGCGTCGCCGGATTCGTTACGCCGTCAAGCGTGTAAGCCATAAAAAAGATGCGCGCTTCGGTTTCGCCGTCGCGGTTTTTCAAAGGCATAAATCCTGTCGTCACCGTATAATTCAACTGACGCGCTCCGGCGCGAATTGAATGTTTCGTAACAACGGGCGGTTCTTCCTGCGGCGTCGGTCTCGGCGCGGGCGTGACAATCGGCGAAGGCATTGGAGTTTGCGAATTGACCGGCGCGGTTTGAAGAAAAAGAAAAGACAGAAAAATCGGAGCAAAGACAAATTTCGACATATTCGGATTGGTTTTGAATTTATTCGGTGCAAAAAACTCGTTTGCAATTTTTACAACGTCTCGACAGTATTTGTAAATCAAAAGAAAGGGTTTGAAAAAAAATATGTCGTTTAGCACAGTCGCCATCGGCGGAATGGACAAAACCGAAGTTTATCGAACTCTCAACGAGCAACTGCCGCTGTTGCTGGGCGACGAGCGCGATTTAATCGCCAATGCCGCCAATGCCGCCGCGCTGATTTTTCACACTTTGCCCGATTTAAACTGGGCTGGATTTTATTTTTTCAACGGCGAAGAACTCGTCGTCGGACCGTTTCAAGGCAAACCGGCTTGCGTGCGAATTACTTTGGGGCGCGGCGTTTGTGGTACTGCGGCGGAAAAGCGCGAAACGCTGGTTGTTCCGAATGTTCACGAATTTGCCGACCACATCGCCTGCGACTCTGCTTCAAATTCGGAAATCGTCGTTCCGCTCGTCAAAAACGAACGGCTAATCGGCGTTTTGGATTTGGACAGTCCGAGCTTTAATCGTTTTGACGAACAGGACAAAATCGAACTCGAACGCGCCGCTGCGATTTTTCTTGAATTAACCGGGGTTAGATAATTTTCACCACAGAGGCACGGAGATTTTTTATTTATTTTCTCTGTGTCTCTGTGGTGAAATCAGTTTTTATCTGACAACTTCGCTGACGACATTGCCGTTTATGATTGTTCCGACGCAGTGCGTCGTAAATTCAAACGGGTCGCCGTCGAAAAGCGCTAAATCGGCGTCTTTTCCGGCAGCGAGCGAGCCGACGCGGGCTTGAATTCCTAAGATTTGCGCCGCATCAATCGTAATCGAAGCGAGCGCGTCTCTCTGGCTTAAACCGTTTGCCGCCGCCATTCCCGCTTCGAGCAAGATGACGCGGGTTTTCGGAACGTAGGCTTCAAAACCGCTTTGCAAAGCAAACTGAATTCCGGCTTGTTTTAATTTCGAGGCGGTTTCCATACTCATTTTTTCGGTCTCACCAGATGCGCGAAACATTGTCGGATGAACCAAAACCGGATAACCCGAAGCCTTGATTTCGGGTAAAACTCGCTGCGCTTCCGAAACGCCGTCCAAAACAAGACGCAAATTAAATTCTTTGCCGAGTCTGATCGCCGTCACGATGTCCTGATGGCGGTGAACGGTTATTAAAATCGGAATCTCGCGGCGCAAAACACGCCCGAACATCTCCTGCCGCAAATCGCGCGTCGGCAGTTTCGCGGCGTCACCTTTTGCGTCGTCAACACGGCGGTTGTAATCCGTTGCTTTGATCAGTTCGGCGCGGAGCATCGCAATTTGTTTGGCGCGTGTGCCGGGCGCACGACCGCCGGAAAACAAAGAGCTGTCGCCGAGAGTCGCGGCAATCATCGCCATCGGTACAATCGCCGCTTCATCGGCGGTTTTGCCTACGGTTTTGGCGACCATTGTTTGACCGGAAACGGCAACGCCCGTCCCGTGCCCGGTGTGAATCGTCGTGACGCCGAATGATCGCAGCCATTCAATCAATTTTTCCTCCGGGTTGTAGGCGTCAATCGCCCGCAATTCGGGCTGCATTGCGGCTGACGTTTCAATTTGCATCTGGTCATGCGGCTGGCTAAGATAACCGGAAATTCCCACAACCGTGCGAGCGTCAATCAAACCGGGCGTCACGACTTTTGCGTTTATGACTCGATAATTCGCCGGAATCTGAATCGAACCAGCCGCGCCAACGCGCTCGATTTTGCCGTTGTTGATCAAAACAACGCCGTCGCGAATCGGTTCATTCGCGGTCATCGTCCAAACCTGCTCGCCGCGCACCGCAATCTGCGCTTTTACAGTGAGCAGTGAGCAGTGAGCAATAAGCAGTAAAAACAAAAGGAAAATTCCGTAATTCGTAATTCGTAATTCGTAATTTTTCATTGATTGCCGCCTCCAGATATGTCGTCGAAACAAGCTATGTGCGTGGTTTGTTCGCTGACGCCGGAACCACCAACCGCAATTTCGTAATCTTTCGGATTTGAGCGGTCGAAAACTTTGACGCCTTCGACGAAGGTTTGTAAAACGTGCGTGTAAACGCTCAAAGGATCGCCTGAAAGAACTATGAAATCGGCGTCTTTGCCTCGTTCCAAAGAACCCACGCGGTCTTGCAAATCGAGCATTCGCGCGCCAGCCATCGTCATTGCGTAAAGCGCTTTTTCGCGCGAAAGTCCGCCGCGCACGCCCAAAGCGGCGGAACGCAGGAAAACGCGAGAATCGGTAATGTAATCGTCGGTGTGAAAACCGAACTGCGCTCCGGCTTTATCCAGTATCGCGCCGGTTTCATAACGCAAATCAACGGCTTCGAGCTTTCCGCCCGGGCTGTCAATCACAATTATCGAAGCCGGAACGTTAGCTTTCGCAATTTCGTCGGCGACTTTCCAGCCTTCGGTGACGTGCTGCAAAACGAGGCGGAAACCGAATTCTTTTTGCAAACGCAAAGCGGTCATAATGTCGTCGTGCCGGTGCGTGTGAAAATGCACGACGCGCAGCCCGTCCAAAACTTCGACGAGCGTTTCCATCGCCAAATCTCGTGCGGGAAGTTTCGATTTATCGTTTCCCGCTCGGCGAATCTTTTCGCGGTAATCCTGCGCTCGAACAAAAACTTCGCGGACGAGCGACGCCGAGCGGGCGCGCGTTCCGGGAAACGGTCCGGTCGAACCGGGACGCAGCGGATTTGTACCGTTGGCAAATTTGATTCCGCCCATATATTTCCCGTTTTTGTCCAAAATCAAAAGATCGTCAATCGTCCGCCCGTCTTTGACTTTGAGATAAAGCGTTTGTCCCGAATCGAGATGTCCCGAACCGGGCATTACATTGACGGTCGTAATGCCG
This sequence comes from Pyrinomonadaceae bacterium, assembly GCA_036400075.1. Classification (GTDB taxonomy): domain Bacteria; phylum Acidobacteriota; class Blastocatellia; order Pyrinomonadales; family Pyrinomonadaceae; genus JALZCH01. The sequence goes on along the minus strand of DASWLV010000285.1, from coordinate 6,361 downwards.
CCCGCCTGAGCGCGCTGAATTCCGTTGTCCAGAACGTTGACCGAATCAAGCACGCGAACTTCCGGCTGAATCGGCGCAGAACCGTCCGCGCCCGCGACTTGTCCGACGTGGCTGTGTGAGTCAACTAATCCGGGCATAATAGTTTTGCCGGTAACGTCAATTTGTTCGGCGTTTGCCGGAATGCGAATCGCGTTTCGCGCGCCGACCGCCGCGATTTTTCCGCGTTCGATAACTAAAACTCCGTTGTCAATCGGCTGCCCGACAATCGGAATTATCCGCGCGCCGACGTATGCCTGCGATCTTTCCTGCGCCGCGGCGGGAAAGGCAATGCACAGCAGGGCAAAAACACATTTTGCAAAATTTTTCATTTCAGAATTTCCTCAAAAATTTATCAGAGAGAAGTTTTGACTTCCGCGTAAATTGCCTCGAAAAAACTTTTCTGTCAAGAGATGCATTTTGAGGTAAAAAATAGAAATCGAAAATCAATAGCCTAAACTTCGATTTCCTGATGCGGAAGTGGCAGCGAGATGACGAATCTCGTACCGCTTCCGTTGTTTGGCGCGGCTTCGATTTTCCCGTCGTGTGCCGTAATTATTCCGTAGCAAACCGCTAAACCTAAACCCGTGCCTTTTCCGGTCGGTTTGGTCGTAAAAAACGGATCGAAAATCTGTTTTATGTTTTCCGCCGCGATGCCCGTTCCGGTGTCAGAGATTTCAATCGTAATCTCTTCATCGCCCGTCTCGGTTTTTATTTCCAGCTTGCCGCCGTCGCTCATCGCGTCGCGCGCATTTAAGAGCAAATTCAGAAAAACTTGTTGAAGCTGATCGGCATCAGCCACAATTTTCGGCAGGCTTTCGTCAAAACTTTTAATTAATCGCAGGCTTTGAAACGATTTATCAAAACTCGCCAAACGCAGGGCTGTTTCCAGAACCGCATTTATATCAACCGGATTGCGGGCGGCTGGACGGGCTTTGGAAAAATTGAGCATATCGCGCGTGACGCCCGTGATGCGGCTGATTTGAGTTTGCACGAGCCGCAGCATTTCTTTGGTCTCGTCGTCCAGATTTTGTTTTGCTTGCAGCATTTGGACGAGCGAGGAAATCGAAGCCAGCGGATTATTGATTTCGTGCGCGACGCCAGCAGAGAGCGTTCCCATTGCGGCGAGCTTTTCGGTGCGGACGAGCTGCTCGTTTAATTTTTTTAGCTTTTCAATATCCGCCGCCATTTTCCGGCTCATTTCGTTAAAAGACGCGGCAAGCAAGCCGATTTCGTCGTTGCTGTCTTCTTCTACAGTCGCGCCGTAACGCCCGCCCGCAACTTCGACCGCCGCGAGCGTGATTCGACGAAGCGGGCGCGAGATTGTGCGGACAATCAGCAAAACGAGCAGCAAATTCGGAACGAGTGCGCTGATTACGCTGAAAGTCAGATAACGCCGCCAGCCTTCCGACGTTAATCCGTCTTGAAAAGCCCAATAAACAATCGGAATTTGAAAAGCCGCGAAACTGACGACCGCAACAACGGCAATCGTCAAAGCGATTTTATAAATAATCGGGAAAAGCCGGAATTGATCGAGCGTGGTTTGAAACGAAAAGAGCTTGAAATTTGAAATCGCGTAAGCGTAAATCAAAACTCCCGGCACGGAAAACGTAGCGGCAACCGGCAGAAAGTCGTAAACGCCGAAAAACGGTAAAACGATGTTCGCCGTCGTCATTAAAACGGTCGTGATTCCGAGTCCCCACAGAATCGCGGCGATTTGCTGCCCGCGCTGCGTTCTGCGATAAAGCCGGAATTTCTGAAAAAGCAGAAAAGCGCCGTAAGCGAAAATCGCGTAAACGTAACCGACAAAAGCGAAAGCGAGCGGCGCGAGATCAATTTGAAATCTGCCATCCGAAGTGAAACCTGCTTTATGCCACAACAAACCGAACGCCGCCGCCGGAATCAGCACCGCGCCGGGCGCAAACAAAACGGCGGCTTTTTTGCGCGGCGTGCGCAAATTTTCGGGAAAAACCCAGGCGAAAACGACGAGCGAATACTGCAAAAAAAGCGCCAGCACAAAGCTCGCCGCCGCCCACCACGCGGCGTTTCCGCGCGGGGCTTGAAATTCCCAGAAAACGATGTCTTTGACCGTCCAGAGCGCGAGACAAATAATAAATGCGGCAAAAGTTTGATGAGCGCGGCTGCGCGGTGCGGCGACGAAAACATAAAAGCCGAGCGAAACCAGCACGAACAAAGAAAGAAGAAGTAAAATCAGCAGCATTGTTAATCGTTAATTGTTAATAGATATAACTAACAATTAACGATTAACAATTAACCATTAACCACTTTCAAAGTCCAAGAATAAAAGCGGAAATTGCGGTTGAGATTCCAAATGCAATTGGCAGAAAATGTTTCCATTCGATTTCCGTGCCGCGTTCGAGCTGGCGATGGATTACGGCAAAAATCGGAAATGCCGCCGCGCCGACCGGAATGGCGCAAATCGCTCCGAAAATTGCTCCGAAACCGAAAAATATTGCGCCGCCCGCCGCGCCCGTAATTATCGCCCAGCAAAATCCGAGCAGAGACGATAAAAGAAGCATTTTCGTCCAGGATTTACGTTCAATATTGATGAAATGACGGGCAAAAGCTTCCGCCATAAATTTGCCGACGAAAGCGCAGGTTAAATTCATTAACAGACAAAACGCGAAAACTGCGGCGGCGTTTTCGTTGAAACCGTATTTAACGGTTTTTCCGAAGATTGCGGCGGGCGGCAGCAAACCTAAAAGCAAACCGAAATATCCGTAAGCTTCTTTTGCCGTCACAGGCGAACGCATCAAAGCCGCTTCCGTTTCGTGTTTTTCGAGCCTAAACGCTTGTTTTTGACGGGCGATTTCCGCGTTTGCGGCGAGCAGCGCGTCTAGTCTTGTGTCTTCATCGCCAGATTCAAGGTCGAAGATTGTGTTTGCAAAACGGGGATTTGTTCGGGCGGCAGCTTGTTCCATAATTCCTCCTGCTTTTTCGATGACGAAGTAAAGCTCGGATTTTGTCTTTCGATTTCGCGTTTGATGCGGTTTAAATAATTTCTGGTTTCATCATCAGCCAGCAAAACTGCGAGCCGTTCAGCATTCAGGAAAAAACTTTCGCACGCAGACTCGCCAAGGTTTTCAAAAATCCGCAAAAAGTCTTGTCGAGCTTGAATTTGATGAGCTTTTAAACGCAGCAGATTTTTGCGCTGCAAACAGCGGTTGGCGAGCTGCAAATCCTGATTTTTCATACCCGAAACAACGAACAGCTCATTTTGAAATTCGGTTGATTCTCTCGAATCGTGCAAAGCGGAAGTCAATCCCGCATAACGCTCGACGATTTCGCGGAATTGAAAAAACGAAACGTTCTTTTCGTTCGGCATGATTTCCGAATAAGCTGCGAGCAGTTTTCGCATAATCTTTTCGATTTCATTTTCGGCAATAGAATCCAAAGCCGTATTAGCTTCGTAAATATTTTGCGAGCGGCGGGAAATTAAATAAACAGCGTAAAAACACCAGCCGAAAACGACGCAGACGGTTTTTAACAAAAACGTCGAATTCCAATTGATCGGACGACGGCTGAGAAAAAAATAAACGCCGAACGGCGCGCCGATTGAAAGATAAATAATGAGAAATTCGGTAAAAGTCATCTCGGCTGAAACAGGTCGCAATGATTGTGCCAATTTTTTTCTGAAAATTTTTTGATTCGAGATGATACTTTTTTCCACGCTTTCTCGCGTTCTAGTATGAGCATGGAACTTTTTCAAAAGAAAAGCGTTGAAATAAACAGTTGGCAAAAGGCGTTAAAAAGCAAAAAGGCTTTGGCATTATGCAAACCGATTGCGAAGAAAGCTCGATGCAACTTTTTATTTAAAAAAAATATCTAAAGCAAACCTTGTTCGCTCAAACGCAAGATTGAAAAAATAAATCATTCTAAATTCGGCAAAAGCCGGAAACCGAATGCGTCAGTCGAAAAGCCGCCGCAAGCGCAATTATAAAAAGCAACAGGAACTGTGATTATGGATACGAAAGCAAAAATCAAGGTCATCAAAAAAGAATCGGCAGCCGAGTTTAAATCCGGCAGAACCGTTCAAGTTAAACCCCAAACCGCGAATGCCGCGGCGCGCGATATGGTTTCGACCGTGACCGGCTGGGTCAGCGAATTTCAACAAAAACGCCGCGTAGAAACCAAAGAAGCGATTAAAATGCTGTTTGAAGTGCGACAGCCGAATAATTGCGCTAATTGTTAATCACACAGTTTTTAATTTGCTGCGAAAAAGACGACTTTTTAAAAAGTCGTCTTTTTTTTTTGTCGTCAAACGGTTAAACTGCTGTCCGATTAACGGATGGAAGAGTTAAAAGAAAAAACAGCAATCGTCACGGGCGCGACTTCCGGCATCGGGCGCGCAGTCGCCGTTAAATTTGCCGCCGCAGGCGCGCGCGTTGCCGCCGTCGGTCGCAACCGGGAAAATCTCGACGCTCTGCAAAACGAAATCGAGCAAACGGGCGGAATTGTCAAAACAATTCGCGCCGATGTCACCGATGAACCGGATGCGCAAAAAATTGTCGAAACGACGGTCGAGAATTTCGGGCAAATTGATATTTTAATAAACGCAGCCGGAATTATCGGTAATGGGACGATTGAAAACACAGCCTTAAACGATTGGGACGAAATGATGAACGTCAACTTGCGCTCGGTTTTCGCCCTGATGCAAAAGACAATTCCGTTTTTGGAGAAAACAAAAGGAAACATCGTCAATGTTTCGAGCGTCGCCGGGCTGCGTTCGTTTCCCGGAGTTTTGGCGTATTGCGTTTCAAAAGCCGGGATTGACCAGCTCACTCGCTGCGCATCGCTTGAGCTGGCACCGAAGCAGATTCGCGTTAACGCCGTTAATCCGGGCGTCGTTGTCACCGAGCTTCACAAACGCAGCGGAATGGATGAGGAAAGTTACGCCGCGTTTTTGGAAAAATCAAAGCAAACCCATCCGCTCGGTCGCGCCGGAAGCCCGGACGAAGTTGCCGATTTGATTTTATTTCTAGCTTCGGAAAAAGCCGGTTGGATTACGGGCGTAACGTATTCGATTGACGGCGGACGCGCTAACACCGCAGCCAGATAGTGAGCGGTAAGCGGTGAGCAGTGAGCAGTAAAAAAACTGCTTTTATCTGCTCACTGCTCACCGCTCACCGCTCACTGATGAAAATTCAGCTTTTATCCAGCACGTTTGACGAAAAAGGCTGCGCTTCGCGGCGGCAGCATTTGGCTTGTTTCGTGCTGAATGATTGCCTGGCGATTGACGCGGGAAGTCTTGCTTTTGCAGTTTCGGACGAGCAAAGAAAATCAATTCGAGACATAGTTATCACTCACGCGCATCTTGACCACATCGCCGGTTTGCCGCTTTTTGTTGACGATTTGTTTTCAACGCTCGAAGCTCCGCTCAAAATTTACGGTTCGGAAAAAACGATTGAAGCGCTCGAAAGGCATATTTTTAACTGGGAGATTTACCCGCGTTTTTCCGAATTGAAAAACGAGCACGGCGCGGTTATGGAATACGTTCGATTTTCGCCGCTTGAAAAAATCGGCGTCGCAAATCTTGAAATAATTGCCGTTCCGGTCAATCATCAAGTAGAAACCGTCGGTTTTGTAATTTCTGAAGGCAAAAAACAGATTGCTTTTACTTCCGATACGGCGGAAACTTCCGGTTTTTGGCAGTTCATCAATGAATTACCGGAATTAAAAGCGCTTTTTATCGAATGCGCTTTTCCCGACCGGATGTCGGAGCTTGCCGCCGCGTCGCATCATTTAACGCCGCAAAAACTCGAAATTGAGCTGCAAAAATTCAAGCATTCCTGCGACGTTTTTGCCATCAATCTCAAACCGATGTTCCGCGAAGAGATTTGCGAGGAATTGGCGGCTTTAAAAATGCCGAATTTAAAAGTAATGCTGCCCGGCGCGATTTACGAAATCTAAAATTATTCTTCGATTGTTTCCGGTTTTTTGTGTTTGATTTTGCGCCCTGCGGGGCGCGCTTTTTCTTCGGACTTCCGATTGCCGATTGTCTTGCTCGGCGGCGCGGTCGGTTTTCTGAGCGAGTCGAAAATCGGACGCGCGACATCTTTTTTGGGTTTTTTCTTCTTTGCTGTCACAATATAAAAAGTTTTTTGCCGGGGCTTGTTGTAAATATTTGGTTGACAGATTGACACCTACGGCGAAAAAATTATTATCGTAGAACGTTTTAAGGTTTTTAATCAAAACGATAAAATCATAAACCGTCCTGAATTACAAAACAGTCTTTCTCAATAAAAACGCGGATTCGTCAACAAAAAGTGCAAAGAGTTCGTTCCAATTTAACAATCAAAACCGA
>DASWLV010000284.1:0-18640 GCA_036400075.1 Pyrinomonadaceae bacterium | reverse complement strand
TTGCCGCCGACGACGAATTATACAACTCCGGACCCGGATTGCGATTTGGATTATATTCCGAACGAACCTCGTCAAGCGACGGTTGAATATGCTTTGTCAAACAGTTTCGGATTCGGCGGCACGAACGCTTGTTTGATTTTCAAGCGTTTTAATGAATAAACCTAATATAAAACTCAGCCGCCGAAATCGCGAAGATTGTATCTTCACCCGCCCGACTTTAAATCCAGCGGCTGATTTGGAAAACCGAATTACGCCCTGTCAATTCGGCGGCACATCCGACTGTTCGCAATACGGCTGTATCGCTTCGGCTGGACTGGCTGCAATCGGAGATTACCGTTTAGACGAATTCCTGACTGTGCGCTCGCTTTATAATCTTTCCGGCAGACCCGAAAAACAATCGGAAGATTTATAGGTTAAGCAAAAATTAAGGCAATAACATACTTGACCCGGCAATATAGAAAATTTTATCCCAAAATTCCATTCAGTAATCTAAAAAGATTGCGAATCATTTTCCAAAACATCGCAATTATTCAAAAAAAATATTGAAATAAGTAGATTCGTTCCGTTTATTGACCTGTAAATCTAGAATTGCCGCGCAAAATGAAATATTGTCTTCGTCTAGGTTAAAATCTTGATAAGGATATAAACATATAAAATGGCAAATGAAGATTATTCAACTTTACCGATGAGAAAACTTCTCATTGCAATCGCGCGTTCCTGCATCGGTGCGCATTATTTAAAAGGCGGGAACGGAGAAGTCCCCGGCATCAGTTCCGGCGGTAATCCTTTAACAATGGTTCCGCCCCAAAAGGAAACTATTGATCTTAATGGTCAACCGTTTGATTGGGGTACTTATTTTACAGCGGAAAACAGGTACGAAAGATGTTCCGGCAGGTATGGTCATCGTGATGTTGAAAAAAGGATGGCGAAAGGGGATGAGAATAATTCCGGGCATCTGGCAAATCCTGATTCTTTTAAGTGGAAGCGAGTTATTAAATGGAATAAACATAATCCGTTATGGGGTGAAGCCTGCGGCGGAAAAATGCACTTTGATTGTTCGGGTTTTGTTAAATGGTGCTTTAAACAAGTGATTCCCGGCTTTAGAGAAGCGATTAAAAACGATCCTTCAATAAGTGGAATTAAAGGTAAGCTAATCGAGGTTGGCGCTGGTGGAGCGAATAAAGAGGATCTTTGCGTGGCTGACATACTAATCAGAAAGAAAGAAGGTCATATCGGATTTGCAATCGGCGAAGGTCAAAAAGTAATTCAAGCGGAATGGGAAAAAACGGGCGTTGTTGAATCTGATCTGGGGCAATGGGAGTTTCACGGAAGAATACCGCGTGAATACTGGACAAATTTACCTGCATTCGAGGAATACGATTAAATTTAAACAGATATGTAATCTTTGAATAAGCAATTCTGAAAGGCAAGAATCTCTTTTGGGCGTATTCGACCGCCTTTTATTTGGCAGAGATATATTTGACACAAATATAAACAAAATTTTCATCGTCAGCGAAAATAACCGACGATTTCCAAGTTCGGAAAGTATCCGGAAGCTATTGAGTCAAGTATGTTGTGTCAAAATTAACTCTAAAACAATGCAAAATGAATGAATATTCATTCATTTTCGTTGGAGTTTTTAGTTTGAAAACGATAAACTCATTGAATAAAAATCTGGTTTCAAATTTATTTTAAATATGAAAATAGTTGTTTTAATGAAACAGGTCGCCAATAAAGACGCGGTTTTGCGGATTGGCAAAGACGAAAAATGGATTGACGAATCTGACGTGGCTTACGAGACGAACGAATCGGACGGATATGCTTTGGAAGAAGCTCTGCGGATGAAGGAAGCCAAAGGCGCGGGCGAAGTAATCGTTTGCTCGCTCGGACCGCAGCGCGTAAAAACGGTGATCAAAGACGCTCTGGCGCGCGGAGCGGATCGCGGGATTCACGTTGTCGCCGATGAAATGAACAAAATGTCGCCGTTTCAAATTGCCAAAGCTCTCGCCGGAGCAATCAAAGAAGAAAACCCGGATTTGGTGATGTGCGGTTTGCAGTCGGATGACAACAGTTACGGTCAAATCGGCGTGATTTTAGCCGAGCTTCTGGGAATTCCGCATGCGACGCTCGTTATCGAAGTTGATCGCACGAGCATTAACGGCAAAATTCGTTTGAAAAGGGAATTGGAGAGCGGCTGGTATCAGTGGTACACGTATCAAACTCCGGCTTTGATGACAATTCAATCGGGCATCTCGCAGATTCGCTACGCCACATTGAAAGGCATTATGGCTGCGAAGAAAAAAGAAATCCGCGAAGTCGCGCTTGCCGATGCTGCGTTTGATTCGGCGCAGAAAATCGAGAAAGTTTATTTCCCGCTCAAGATGAAGCAAACACAGCTTCTCGGCGGCGACGATGCAAAACGAGGCGCGCTGGAATTGGTCGAAAAACTCAAAGCGGAAGTTCGCGTAATTTAAGGGGGCAATCGAAAAATGAGCAAAATTTTAGTTTTTATCGAACACAAAGACGGAAATTTGAATAAAGCGTCGCTCGAAGCGATTGCCGCCGCGCAAACTTTGGGCAGGGAATTAGGATTGAGCGTTTCGGCTGTTATTCCGGCAGGAAGAGACATTAGTGATTTGGCAAACCAAATTGCAGGTTATGAATTGGATAATGTTGTCGTTGCCGCCAATGAAAAACTTTCGATTTACACGCCGGACGGTTACACAAACGCTTTTGAGCAAATCATCAAAGCTAACAATCCGCAATACGTGATTGCCGCTCACACATATCAGGTGCGCGACTTTTTTCCAAAATTAGCCGCGCGGTTTGGCAAAGAAATGGTCGGCGATTGCATTCGGCACAAAACGGATAACGGCAAGCCCGTTTTCACGCGGCGTATTTTTCTGGGCAAAATTGATTCGGATGTCCGAGTCGAAGGTGATGCGCCGTATTTTGTGACGTTTCAATCCGGCGCGTTTCGCGGCGATAATGCGGCGAAAGGCGGATCGGCACAAATCGAAACCGCTCAGGTGGACGCGGGCGAAATCCGTATGCAGCCGGAAGAGCCGTTTCAGGAAGTCAAAGCAGCAGTTGATCTGACGAAATCGGAAATCGTCGTCGCAGTCGGTCGCGGAATTAAATCGCAGGAAAACATTGCGCTGGCGCAACAATTAGCCGATGCGCTCGGCGCTGATTTAGCGGCTTCACGTCCGATTTGCGACGCCGAATGGCTGCCGCTTGACCGTCAAATCGGTTCTTCCGGGCAAACCGTCGCGCCGAAACTTTACATCGCTTTGGGAATTTCCGGCGCGATTCAGCATATTGTCGGAATGAAAAACGCCGGAACAATCGTCGCCATCAACAAAGACGGCGAAGCTCCGATTTTCGACATCGCCGATTACGGAATTGTCGGCGATTTGTTTGAAGCCGTGCCGGTTTTGATTGAGGAAATCAAAAAGGCGAAAGGTTAAATTCGTAATTGAAAACAAATTTAACCGGGCGAGATTTATTCTCGCCCTTTTTGTTTTAAAATCGAGTTATGCAGGAAGAAAAAGAGAAGCCGGAAACTGAAGAAGAAAATTGGGAAAACGACCAAAAGCGGCGCGGTTATTATTATGACGACGCGCACGGTTACGAAGTTTATAATCCTGACGAAGAGGAAGACGAGGAAGAAGATGAAGATTAAATCGCTGCACAATTGGAATTTGACGCCCGGAGAAGCTATCGAATTGCAGAAAAAATTGGCGGGCGAAATCGTCGAAAAAGACGATTTCAAAGAACCGATTGAAACAGTCGCCGGAATTGATTTGGGTTACAGCGAAAAAACAAACACCTGCCGCGCTGTAGTTGTCGTATTGAGTTTTCCCGCGCTCGAATTAATTGAATCAAGCGAAGCGATTTTGCCGATTCAGTTTCCGTATGTTCCGGGGCTTCTTTCGTTTCGTGAAACTCCGGTCGCACTCAAGGCTTTGGAAACGTTAAAAACGACGCCCCATTTAATTTTGTGCGACGGGCAGGGAAAAGCGCACCCGCGCAGATTTGGAATTGCCTGTCATCTCGGTTTGTTTACCGATGTGCCGACAATCGGCGTTGGGAAATCAATTCTGGTCGGGAAGTTTGAAAATTTGGGAGAAACGCGCGGTTCAATAGCGCCTTTGATTCACAGAAATGAACAAGTCGGCGTCGCGCTCAGAACAAAAGACGGCGTTCAGCCGGTTTATGTTTCAGTTGGAAATCGAATCAGTCTAAAAACCGCGATTGATTATGTTTTGCGCTGTACGCCGAAATATCGCCTGCCGGAGACCACGAGATTAGCCGATAAAATGGCTTCTTACCGAAAATAATTTCTGCTGACAACTTGTTTTTAGCTGTGATACGAGCAGCGTATTGATCGCATTTAAAGATCAATGTGCGGGGTCTCTGTGTGTCTGAATACCGGGAATTTCAATCCGTTCTTTCGCATTACGGAATTCTCCGAATTTACATAACTGATTGGTAGCGAAGTGTTTACTGTATTTAGGAAAAGTCTAATCTAATTCTCATCTGTTTCTCAGGCAATATTTATTTAACGGTTCGTATGGTCAACGACAGAGATGTTCAAGAAAGGATATGTCAGTTTGTCCAACGAGCGCGCAGGCATTTTTATGGGTAATAAAGAAAAACTAAATATTTTCAGTCGTTCGCTCGCACGGCAAATTTCAAAAATAAATGAAACACTTCGCTCTTTTACGTTTGATAAAAATAATCATCATTAGCCAATGTTTTGTTGTTTCAGCCTACGCTGACACAACTTTTACAGCAGTTTTAAACGGCGCACAGCAAACACCGTCGAATAATTCAACCGCAACTGGCGCGGGAAGCGTTGTTTTGAATGCGGCGCAAACACAGGTAATCTTAACGCTAAACTTTTCCGGTTTAACCGGAACACAAATCTCTGGGCAGATTCAGAATGGCGAACCGCGAACGACTGGTCCGGTTGAAATCAATTTACCGAACGGAAATTTTTCGCAAACATTTTCAGTGTCTCCGGCACAGGTAGAGGCTTTAAGAGCCGGATTGTGGTATTTCAATGTACGTTCAACAGCATTTCCAAACGGCGAGATTCGCGGGCAAATCGAACCGCTCTGCGCGCCGCCGACCCCCGGAACGATTGCCTGGTATCGAGGCGAAGGCAATTCGACTGATTTCATCGGCGGAAAACATGCTACGCCGCATAACGGAGCGAATTTCGCAAAAGGCAAAGTTGGTGATTCTTTTACTCTCGATGGCACAAATGATTACCTCAGCATCGCGGATACAGCTTCTCTGCGCCCGACCAATTTAACCGTCAGCGGCTGGTTTAATTTTTCCGACACACCGGCACAAGTTTTGGTCGCCAAGACGGCTGGCACAGGAACAAATGAATCGTTTGTCCTGTATTACGACGGCGCGTTTCTCGGCGCGGCAGTCGGCGGACCTTCAGGCTTGGGCGAAATAATTTCATTTCCTATTAATATCTCCGCCGGCGGATGGTATCACATCGCTTACACCTTCGATGATCTTTCAAACGCGCAGGCTTTATACATCAACGGTGTTGCCGTTACCGGCGGAGCGGCGACTGCTTCGATTGTTTATGACGCGCACCCGATAACAATCGGGGCTGAATATGAAAACGAATTTTTGAACTATTTCTTCAAGGGTAAAATTGACGAAGTACAAATCTACAACCGCGCTCTTTCGGCGTCTGAAATTCAATCAATCTATCACGGCGGCAGCGCTGGCGTTTGTACAAGCTCGGTTTTTACGAGCATTTACGGAAACGGCAAAATCGCTTTTTCCAGCAACCGCACCGGAATCAACCAGGTTTTCACGATGAATTCGGATGGCTCAAATCAAATTAACGTTTCAAACAATTCTGCTAATTCAAGTTTTGAACCTACATTTTCGCCTGACGGAAGCAAGATTGCTTTTAGCCGAATTATAGACAATAACTACGAGGTCTACGTGATGAACTCAGACGGCGGCAATCAAACCAGATTAACCAACAATCCCGCTTTAGATGCAGTGCCGCATTGGTCGCCCGACGGCACAAAGATTGTTTTTTTCAGCGACCGCACCGGCGGCGGAGACATTTACGTGATGGACGCCAACGGCACGAATCAAACCAGATTAACAACCGCTGCCGGGTTCGATCTGGCTCCAAAGTTCTCGCCGGACGGCTCGCGGATTGTGTTTGTCAGCAGCCGCGACGGAAACCGAGAAATTTACGTGATGAACTCTGACGGCACGAATCAAACCAGAGTAACTACAAATTCGATAACCGACGAATTTCCGGCGTGGTCGCCCGACGGTTCGAAAATTGTTTTTCTAAGCACCCGAACCGGCAATCAGGAGATTTTTTTTATCAATGCCGACGGAAGTAATCCTGTTAATCTTTCAAACAATCCGGCGACGGATTCAATTCCGGCGTGGTCGCCTGACGGCTCGAAAATTGCTTTTGAAACAAACCGCGACAGCGGCAACTATGATATTTATGTGATGAATGCTGACGGCACAAATCAGACTCGCTTTACCAACAATGCGGCGTTTGATTCATATCCGGCGTGGCAGCCGGTCGGAAACGTAACGGTTTCACCCGCAATCAATGTCAGTTTGGTTTTCCCAAACGTGACGAAGGCGGGTTACACCGTCGCCACGCCGCTCTTAAACACTCAGATTCCGCGTCTGACTCCAAATTTCTTTCTGCGATCCGGTTTTGCCTACGACATCCGAACTTCTGCTTTATACACCGGCGGCATCAACGTTCAATTCGCAGTTCCGAACGTTCACAACGCAGAGACTTGCTCAGGCTTGCGAATCCTGCAAATCACTGATGGTAGTTGGAACATGTCGAATAATTCAACGCCGATATTTAACCAGGGCGTCTGCACCCTACAGCAAACGGTTACGTTGCTCTCGGCGTTTGTCGTCGCCGAAATAATTCCGGCGGCGGAAGGACGGGCGTTGTCTGGAAACATAATTTACGGGACGACACCGGCTGGACAGCCCGCCAAGTTCATTCCCGGTGTTTCGATGGTCGCCTCCGGTCCAATCTCTCAAACGGCGACGACGGATTCAACGGGCGGTTATCTGTTGAACAATTTGAATACTTCGGGCAGTTACACTGTTACTCCGCTAAAAACGGGAAGCATCAACGGCATCACTCCATTTGACGCCACCCTAATCTTGCGTTGCGTTGCCGCCGGAGCAAGCTGCGCTCTGTCAGAAAATCAAAGAATTGCCGCCGATACGAACAACAGCAACTCGATTACGCCGTTTGACGCAACGCTGATTCTTCGCTTTGTTGCCGCTAGCGGACAAACAAACGGGACGGGACAAACCGGCACCTGGAAACTTATTCCAAATCTGCGCAGCTACAACGCGATGCTCAATTCGCTGTCAGGAGAAAACTACACCGCCATCTTAGTCGGCGAAGTCAACGGCAACTGGACTCCGCCGACCGGCTCTTTCGCTGCAAACGACGAAGACAAAAAACAGTGACAATCGGACAATTATAATTGCCGACATTGTTAAAGCATCTGCGACTGTCGTGGTTCTGCATTCCGATTAGAAGCGCGCCTTACGCCCGCTTCTAATCGGAAGCACCTTTTTGTTTCAGTATTATTTTGCCGGTCTGCGTTTTGCAACCACAGGCAAAACTTTTCCTTTTGTTAAGGCTTGCCCGTTTTTAATGTCTGCGAGAGCGACAGCGAATTGCTGTTTTCCTTTGACAGACGCGAGCATTTTCCGCAGCGCGGCGTCGCTGATTTCATCCTGCTCGATTCCGTAGCCTTCAAGCTGGGCGCGCAGTTTTTCCGCAGTATTTTTGTTATAGCCGTAAACGTCTGGATAAATGCGCAAAATGCCCGCTTCGACAACCATTGTGTCGTAATAAATCTCTACGGGAATTGTGCTCGGCAAATTAACGAATCTCTGTTTTTTATCGCCGCGCGATTTCTCGATATTCGTGACGGGTAAATCGTAGGCGACCGCAATTTTCTTTGACAGATCGAACAAATCGGCGAGCATCACGCGGACGCAGCCGTGCGAAACCAGACTGCCCAAATCGCCGATGCCTTTCGCCTGATGCAGCAGATAGCCATCGCCGAGCGGAATTTTGATTTTGCCGAGCGGATTTAACGAGCTGCTGGCTTTGATAATTCTTCCGGGTTTGATTTTAGATTCGTGAACCCAAACGCTGTCGGGCGGAATCCAGTCGGGATTGAGAACGATTTGATTTGCATTGCGTGGTCCGATGGCAATCGGATAATCTTTTTGCCCGACGCCGACGTTGTAAACCGCAATTTCTTTATCACCTTGCCACAGTGTCATCACAAAAGCCGGAACATCAACCGTGATGCGGATGCCGCCTTTACCCGGTTCAAGCTTTCCGCGCTCGATTCGCCCGCCGGTAAATTTATCTTCGCGCTCGGATTCCGCGCTCGCGTAGGTTTGATAAAAAAGGTTTTCCGAAATCGGTAAATCGCTCGCTCCTGCGCTGATGTGAAACGTCAAGAGCAAAACAGGTAAAAACAAAGCCGCGAATTTCAGCCAAATAAATTTTCCCATACTAACAAACATAAAATCTCAGATGCAGTTAAACCGGAAACAATTTGACCGAAATTTTCTGTCTCAAAGGAAAATTATTTTTTCTCTTCGGTTTTACTGTTTACGTCGTAGCGGGTTTGCTCCGGGAGCAGCGCGAGACGAAATCCCGTCAAAGACCATTCTTCACCTTCAACGACATCAATGTAAGAAAAATCGCCGGGCGAATTTGCTCCGACCGCAAAACACGAGGCGTTTCCGCGCTCGTCGCGGTAAAAACCGAGTTCGAGCGAGGGCGTTTCGCTCCATTCGGGGTGAAAAATCGTGCCTATAAGATTGAAAATCGCGGGCGGGCAAACCGTTGCGCGATAGCCTGCCGGTAATAAATTTCTGTTCTGCCAATCCTCGTTGAGCAAATTGAAAAATCGGCGCAGAGTCGGATAATTTTGCTCGTAGCGCGTTCCGGTCGTAATTCCGGCGAGACCGAAATATTCCGCCAAAGGATCGGCTGACGGATCGTGACCAAAAGCAGTTCCGTAAAATTGCCGATTACGCGGCAGATAAACAGGCTTTTGAGTAGTTTCGACTCCAATCAGAAAGCCTTGCTGTCTCCTATGCCCGTTTGTTAAATGAAACTGAACACTGCGTTCGTGCGAGGACGCGCGGTGTTTCAAACGATGCGCCGTCGGATACATTCGAGCCAGATAAGCATCATCAAAGAGGAGGACATCTTCCGATGGAACAAAATGCCATTCGATATTGAAATGCTGCAAGCCTTCGGTCGCCAGCGAACTCAATTCAAAACCGGCGGCGTGCGCCGGAACAACCGGCGCATCGCTTGATAATCCAAAAAACTCTCGATATTTCGCTGCTCTTTCTTCAATCCAGTTTGTCATAAATTTAGACCTTATTTTTTGCGAAAATTCGGAAAAGAATCGGGCGTCGCAACGGGCGGATGCTCGCCGCGCGGCAAAATCCACGTTTCAACCGCTCTGGATTTTCGGTAACCGCCGTTGACAATTTTTATTCTCGAAGCGGGAAAATTATATTTCTTTGTCATTTCATTTTTAACCGCTCTCATTATTTGAGCCGCTGTTTGCGGAGAATCGGATAAAATCTCGCGTTTGATAAAGGTTCTACCGCGCTCATTGGTTTCCTCAAATTTTTGAACATAGTATTGGGGATAGACAATGATATAAGCAATAGATTTGGGTTCTTTAAAAAGCGCCGCTGCATAAGGCTCAAGAGAATTGGCAAAACCAAATCCGTAGCCGTTGTCAATGTCAATATAAGTCGGGTCTTCTTTTGCTGACGGGTAATAAAATTCGTCGAATTTACGAACAGATTCGGTATCTTCAAAAACGGTTTGATAGGGATTTTCTTTTGATTTAGGGGCTGTGCCCGCGGGCGCAAGCCACAGTTCCGTTTTCGGGCAATCAATACCGCCGCCATCAACCAATACGATTCGTTTCGGGTCAAGCTCACGAGTTCGCAACAAATAATTTTCGATTCCTTTAAGATGACGAAATCCTGCACCTCGAAGCTGGTAACGCGAACGATAATGAATAATAAATGCTTTTGCGGTCGGATCGGATTGAAGAGCAACAGCATAATTATCCAAACGCGCAATTTCCGCTGAAACAACTATTCTGCCGTATTCGTCAATTAATTGGGGCGATTTTTTATTTTCGTTTTCCTGCCCGTCGGCAAAATTAATCGAAAACAAGAAAATTGAGGTTAAAAGTAAGAGTATTTTGAGCATCGCTTTGACGATTGAAAAACTGATTTTTATGCGGCGATAATATCACATAATCAAAATAAAAAAAGGCTGTAAAAACAGCCTTAAAAATCGAATTCAAGTTAATCTTCAAGTGGAAAATCTTCGGGAAGCGGCTCGCCATAAGTTCGCACATAAAGCTGACGTTTAAAATCCGAAGGCGATAAGTCTTTCGGCAGAGAAGCGATTATTTCGGCGCGATATGCCGAAAACATTGCACACGAAACTAAAACACGCTCGCTTGACGATAGGCTCATTATTTCTTCAAAAGTTGATAATTTGCGATATTCAGTCAAGCGCTCTTGCCAACTCATTTCTTTAGTAATTTCTTTGCATTTATCGGTTCTCATTTTTTCGGGCGCTCGTTTGCTTTCAAATATCTTTTCCGCAAGCGAATTGATTTCGGCGTTACTTCGACCAATTCGTCGTCGGCAATAAATTCAAGAGCCTGTTCGAGAGTTAATTCTTTCGGCGGAACGAGGCGCATTGCGTCGTCCGAGCCGGAAGCGCGCATATTTGTCAGTTTCTTTTCTTTAATCGCGTTGACATCCAAGTCAACCGCGCGGGCGTTTTCGCCGACGATCATTCCTTCGTAAACTTTGGTTTGCGGGCGGATAAAAAGCGTACCGCGTTCCTGCAAATTGAACAGGGCGTAAGTCGTCGCTTCGCCCATTCGGTCGGCGACGAGCGAGCCGGTCGAGCGCGATTTCATATCGCCCTGCCAGCGGTCGAAACGCAAAAACAGGGTGTTCAAAAGTCCTGTGCCTTTGGTTTCGGTCAAAAACTCGCCGCGAAAACCGATCAAACCGCGCGAAGGGACTTCAAATTCGAGCCGTACGCGACCCGAACCGTTGTTTATCATTTTAGTCATTTGCCCTTTGCGGCGACCGAGAGCTTCGGTAACGACGCCGATAAATTCTTCCGGCACGTCAATTACAACCAATTCAATCGGTTCCTGCAATTCGCCGTCGGCTCCGCGTTTGGTGATGACTTCGGGTTTGGAAACCTGCAATTCAAAATTTTCGCGGCGCATCATTTCGATTAAAATCGCTAGTTGAAGCTCGCCGCGCCCTGAAACTTTGAAATTTTCCGGCTGTTCGGTTTCATCAACGCGCAAAGCGACGTTTGAGAGCAGTTCGCGGTCGAGGCGTTCTTTGATTTGCCGCGAAGTTACGAATTTTCCGTCAATGCCGGAAAACGGCGAAGTGTTGACGCCGAAAATCATTGCAATCGTCGGTTCGTCAACCGCAATCACCGGCAGCGATTTCGGATTATCCGCGAGCGTCACGGTTTCGCCGATTTCGATGTTGTCAAAACCGGCGATTGCGGCGATTTCGCCGACTCCGGCGCTTTCCACCGGCGTTCGTTTTAAGCCTTCAAAGACAAACAATTCTTTGACGCGCGTTTTCGTCGTTGTGCCGTCGCGTTTGCACACGGCGACTTCCTGATTTTTTGAAATCTCGCCGGAAAAAATTCGACCGATGGCGAGTCTGCCGACGTATTCGCTGTAATCGAGATTCGCAATCAACATTTGCAGCGTATCTTTTCTGACTTCGTGCGGAGCCGGAATCGTTTCAAGAATCTGGTCGAAAAGCGGTTTGAGGCTTTTCGATTCGTCTTCGAGAGATTTTTTCGCCACGCCTTCGCGCGAAATTGCGTAAAGAATCGGAAATTCGATTTGCTGGTCGTTCGCTCCCAAATCAATAAAAAGGTCGTAAATTTCGTCAACGACTTCTTCCGGTCGCGCGTCCTGCCGGTCAATTTTGTTGACGACGGCGATTGCGGGCAGTTTTGATTCGAGAGCTTTTCGCAGAACGAAACGGGTTTGCGGCAAACAGCCCTCCGCCGCGTCAACGAGCAGCACAATGCCGTCAACCATTTTTAAAACTCGCTCGACTTCGCCGCCGAAATCGGCGTGTCCGGGCGTGTCAACGATGTTGATTTTGTAGTCGCCGTATCTGACGCTGGTATTTTTCGCCATAATCGTGATACCGCGTTCGCGCTCCAAATCCATTGAATCCATCACGCGGTCAACGACGGTTTCGTTGTCGCGGTAAGTTCCCGATTGTTGGAGCATCGCGTCAACGAGCGTCGTTTTGCCGTGGTCAACGTGAGCGATAATGGCGATGTTTCTGATGTTGTTGTTATTCATTATTAAATTTAAGAGTCAAAAAGGAAATTAAAGTAGTTATCCTTTGCTAAAATAGTTTTTCTAAAACAATCCGACTGCAATTGGAATATTATTTGCAGTTACGGTTAAGATAATTATCGCCGAAGCGGCTTAAATTGCCAACGGCAGACGATTCAACAGATTCGAGCTATGATTTCGACAATCTGCCTTGACAGTAATTCAAAACAATTTACGCAGGATGTTCCGACGGCGGACATCAGCGATTACTGCCTGCGCGAGCAAAACGTCGTCTGGGTTGATGTCAACGATCCTTCGAGCCAGGATTTTTTGGATTTGGCGGATGAATTTAATTTTCACCCGCTTTCAATCGAAGATGTTCGTCACGCGCATCAACGCCCGAAAATCGAAGAATATAAAGGATATTATTTTATCGTGCTTTACGAAGCACAGCTTGCCGGTCCGATGGATCGGCTCGAATTGCGCGAGCTGAGCATCTTTCTCGGCGCAAATTTTGTCGTCACCGTCCACAGCAAACCGATTCGCGCCATCGAAACCACCCGGCGTTTGTGGGGCGAATGGTCGGATCGCTCGGAACACGGCGCGGGGCTGCTGGCTTATTTGTTGTTCGATGCGATTGTTGACGATTATCTGCCGCTTTTGGACATTTTGAGCGAGCGCGTGGATGATCTGGGAGACGAGATTTTTACGGATTTTAAACCGGAAAGTCTGCAAAGTATTTTTCGCATCAAGAAACAGCTTCTTCATCTGCGCCGCTCGGTTGCCCCGTTAAGAGAGGTTTTCAATGTAATGCTGCGGCGCGAGCAGCCAATCTTTGCCCGCGAGATTTATGTTTATTTCCAAGACGTTTTCGACCATTTGATTCGCGTCGCCGATTCGATTGACGCATTGCGCGAGATGCTCGGTTCGACGATGGACGCTTTTCTTTCCGTGTCGAGCAACCGGACGAATCTGGTAATGAAGCGTTTGACTTCGGTTGCTACGATTTTGATGTCCGTAACGCTGATTGCGGGCATTTACGGAATGAATTTTGACTATATGCCCGAACTCAAATGGCGTTTCGGTTATATTTTCGCTCTCTGCTCGATGGTTGTGGTCGGACTGGGAATTTATCTTTATTTAAAGAAATCGAAATGGATATAAAACACATTAAATCTCTTATAGCGTCTGCACGGAGAAACGGAACGAAAACCGAGCAAGCCGCCGACCGTTTGGCTCCGCTCGAAGAGCAGACTCAAGGCTTGATAATTGTCGGTGAGGAAGATTTCAAGGCTGCGAAAGATTTAATCGAAAAATCCGATGAAGTCCGATGGCGGGATTTATTGCGGCTTGAACCGGTAGTTATCGTCATTTTGTTGGTGACGCTCGGTTTTATCGCTTTTATCGCCGGGCAAATTCAATCAATGCCGCTGGTAACAAAGTAAGCCATTTGCCTCGCAAAAAAGTTCGCCTCATTTTTATCTAAAAAGTAAAAAAGCCGGACTCGATTAAAAGTCCGGCTTTTTTGTTTAATTGTTATTTTTCCCGATTATCAGCGGCTTCTTTCGGTTCTCAGATTATTGGTCACCGAGAAAACGCCGGGAATACTATTGACCGCAAAAAACGCCAGACGTTTGTCGGTTTCATTCGAAACCATGCCTTCGAGTGTTACGTGACCGTTTCTCACGATAATTCGAAGCGACGGATTTGTGCCGAGCAAATAACGGTATAAACCCGCCGTGTCGTTAACCGAGCGAACCGCCTGCCCGCGAATTCGGTCGTCGAAACCGGAAAGCGGCAAAACTTCGATTTTGTTAATTACCTGCTCAATGCCATTAACGCCTTTGACAAATTTTTCGGCGCGCGAACGGGTAATCGGACGATAAACCTGCCCGTAAAGAGTCACAGTTCTGCCGTTGACTTCAAAAGCGAGATTGTCAAAAACGCCGTCCCACGAAGCGCTGATCAGCTCTTTGCGAACTTTCTTTTCAATATTGGACAATTGCGGCGTGTCGTTCTTAACCGGCGAAGCGGCAAAAGCCCCTGAAGTTGTAATTGCAATGACTGCAATTAATGTAAAAATAAGATTTTTTATCCTGTTCATTGTTGTTCCTCCAACTGTGAGAAAATGACGATTATTGTTCATTTCTTTTGCATATTTAAGACGCCGAAAAGCGATGAAAAGATGCCAAAATTTGAGTGCGGAATTGTTAGATTTCGTTAGCGGGAAAAAAGAATTATTCCACTGAAAAATTGTCGGTTTGACGCAGAGCTTCGTATAAAGCAATCCCGACGCTCGTGGCTAAATTTAGGCTGCGAACATTATCGTTCGGCATCGGAATCGTCAAACATCTTTCCCAGTTGGCGCGAAGCAAATCATCCGGCAAACCGCGCGTTTCACGACCGAAAATCAGACAATCATTATCCTCATATTTCCAATCGGTATAAATGCGTTCGGCTTTGGTCGTGAAAAAAAGAAAACGCGAATCTGGCAGCGCTTCACGGAGAGCTTCGATGCTGCGGTGTTTGAAAAGTTGCACTTCGTCCCAATAATCAAGCCCGGCGCGCTTGACCGCGCGTTCGTCCATCCGAAAACCCGGAACGCCGACAATATGCAGATTTGTAAAAGTTGCTGCACAAAGCCGTGCGATGTTTCCTGTATTCGGCGGAATTTCGGGTTCAACTAGAGCGACGTGGAGACTCATTCGTAATAAAAAACGGCGGATTCGTAAAACCGCCGCCTTAATAAATTGTTGTTTTGATTTAGGTGTTGGGATTCGAAGTCAATAATTGATAATTTCCGATTTCGCGGTTGTGCGAATCGAGCGTGCCGATTGCATCGCTCGTCGCGTCGAGCATTTGTTTGGTCATCGCAATTGAATCCGAAAGCTGCTCGAAGTCGAGCGAAGATACGCGCTCCGGCGTCGGCAGCGTGACGATTTGGTCGTTGACCAAACCGAAAAAGTTTTCGATTGACTGCAACTGACCTTCGACCAATTTAACCGAGCGCTCAAGCTCTTCAAATGCACCGACGCGGCGTTTTAAAATTTCGACGTTGGCTTGCTGAATTCGGCGCGTGCGCTCGTCGGGCGCGTTTTCGGCGGCGTATTCGGCTTGCTTAAGCTGGTTGCTGACGGCTTGGCGATTGATTGATTTCAAATGATGTTTGCGGCGGCGATAAACGTCCAGCAAATCTACGAAATCTTCCCACCGCTGGTCGAGCGTTTTGATATTCTGCGGCACATCTTTCGACGCCGTAAATTTTTTATAATTCGTGTAAATCTGTTCTTTCAGCCAGCGCAGATATTCGACCGCTTCGCGTTCGCGCGGGTCGAAGGCTTTGATCAGTTTTTCGCGCTGAACGTCGCGCAGTTGACGAATGCGGTCTTTTTCGCGGTTGTCAACCAATTTTTTATAAAGTTTGTTTGCCGGAACCGAAGCCAGATAAACGCCTTCCATTCCGAGCGCGACCGCAAGCGGAATAACCGATTGCGTATAAGCGGCGGCGACGGCAAAACCCGCCAAACCCCAAAAATTAACCGGCTCGATGACCGCTTCTTTTACATATTTCCAATTGTATTTCGCCAAATCCGCCATAAGATTATGAAAATAAAAACCTGAAAAAAAATCCGTCCGATTTCTTACATTTCAATCAAGATTCGTTTGTTCCGCTCAACAAATTTTTGTTCGAATTTGCCGTGCCCGATCCATTACCCGATGAAAGCAAGTTATCCCCGGACGGAGCGCCGGGCAACATTCCCATTTGCGCCTTGTATTCGAGCAGTTTGTCCTGAAGCTGCATTTGCATCGCTTCGCGTTCAATATCCTGCATTTGCGCGTCAACGCTCGATGATCCAAGCTGCAATTTCGCTTCGGCGGCTGCAACCCGGCGGTCAACTTTCTCGCGCATTTCGTTAAACGTCGCGGCATCGTCGCCAAGGTTGAAGGTTTCCATCGTTTGCGCGAGCTGTTCCTGCAATTTGGCTTGCTTCGAGGCGTTAATCAATTGCATCGCTTCCGAAGAACGGCGTTCGAGCTGCAATTTATAATTATCGCGCGCTTTCAACGCTTGTTTTGAAGCCTGCGTCGCTTGTTCGAGTTGTATGGTTGTTTTCTGCAAATCGAGCTGCGCCTGCGATAACTGACCGATATAAGCGGTAGCGATGTCGTCGCGTCCCATTTTTACCGAAGCCTTGATTTTTGAATCTAAATCCACGACTTGCGATTCGAGCTTTTCCTTGTTTCTCGCCAGCAGGCGCTCGGTCGCCATTACCGAAGCGACCGAATTGTTGAGTTCGGGAATGCGCTCGCGCATATCCTGAATCGTTTGCTGCAAAATCAATTCGGGGTCTTCAGTTCTTTCGACAATCCCGCCGAAAATCGCTCGTACCGAACGTTTTAATTTTCTCCACACACCCATTATTAAACAGTCTCCTTAATGCCACAGCCGAAGCCAGATTTTCTTACGACAACTTGACAGATTTAGTTCCGAAAGCCAATCCGCATTATAGCAGGAAAAAAGATGATTTTTGAACGATAAACGATGGATTGAAAATGATATTTTCTTTTCGCCGAAAATCAAGCCTTATTTTCCGATGTCGCGGCGATATTGCATCCCGTTCCACGAAATTTCATTTGTTGCCGAGTAAGCGTTTTGCAGAGCGTTTTCCAAATCTTTTCCGGTCGCTGTAACTCCCAGAACCCGCCCGCCCGCGGTCACAAAATCGCCATTTTCGTTTCGCGCGGTTCCGGCGTGAAAAATAACAGCGTTTTCGCGGCTTTTCGCGTTTTCCAAGCCTTGAATTAGATCGCCCGTTACAGGTTTCGCAGGATAATTGCGCGCCGCTAAAACAACGCAAGCCGAAGATTCGTCGGAAAACTCAACCGCAGTCTCGCTCAGTTTTCCTTCGACAATTGCCTGGCAAATCTCGACCAAATCGCTGTTTAAGCGAATCAGAATTGATTGAGTTTCCGGGTCGCCGAAACGCACGTTGTACTCTAAAACCTGCGCGCCGCGTTCGGTCATCATCAAACCCAAAAACAGAATTCCGCGAAACGGAAAACCTTCCGCCGCAGCCCCGGAAAGCGTCGGTTTGACTATTTTTTCGATGATTTCTTGAATTTGATTTTCGCTCAAAAGGCTTTTATCGGTAATTGTTCCCATTCCGCCGGTGTTTGCGCCCGTGTCGCCTTCGCCGATTCGTTTGTGGTCGCGCGCTGGCGGCATTAAAGCAAAATCTTTTCCGTCGGCAAAAAGCAGCAGGGAAACCTCGCGCCCGATTAATGTTTCCTCAAGCAAAATCCGGCTGGCAGCTTTCTCTCCAACCAGAGCAGCCATTTCCGAAACAGCTTGTTCGGCTTCTTTCCTATTTTTGGCAACGACGACGCCTTTTCCGGCAGCCAAACCATCAGCTTTTACTACAACCGGAGAATCGGCATCCCCAAATGCGCCCGATTGCAAAATTTTGAGTGCTTCGGCGGCTGAATCGGCGACTTTATATCCGGCGGTCGGAATTTTATGGCGCGTCATAAACTCCTTGGCGAATACTTTGCTCGCTTCAAGCCGGGCGGCTTTTTGACTTGCGCCGACGATTTTTAAGTTTCTGTTTTCAAATTCGTCAACGATTCCGGCTGCGAGCGAGGTTTCGCCGCCGACAATCGTCAAATCAATCGAATTTTCAACGGCAAACTCGGCGAGCTTTTGGATTTCAGTCGCGGAAATATTAACGCACAGCGAAATTTCTGCGATTCCGGCGTTTCCCGGAGCACAGTAAATCTGCGGATTATGCCGACTTTTTTTGACTGCCCAACAAATGGCGTGTTCTCGCCCGCCGGAACCGACGACTAGAATTTTCATTTATTTATCTTAATTTGTTATACTCAAAATTGCTGACTTGACAGCGCGAATAACGAAGTTATAACTTCCCCTAGTACGATTACTTTAAGTAATTTCGCTCTTCACCTTCATTTGACTCAAGCGCATTTTGTTCCCCTGTTCCGAGTCCGCTGCTTACTCGGCAGACGTTTGTTGCGTTGGATAATGCGCCAAAGGGGTTTAAAATTATGTCAACGACAAATTTTGAACATTCAAACAACGGGTTTTATGTTCAAATGAATTCTAATAAAAAAGAATTTACAGACACCTTAATCAACTGCATAGACTGCCGACTGGA
>DASWLV010000283.1:0-5522 GCA_036400075.1 Pyrinomonadaceae bacterium | reverse complement strand
CGATTTTTTCGGCGACTTCGCCCAAATAAGCAAAACCCGGTAAAAAACCGAGCATAAAAACGCGATAAGTCGCGGCGAGAAAAATCTCGATTATTTCTTCGGATGAAAGATTCTTTTCCGCCGCGATAAAATCCAAATCCGTCGCAAATTCCGCGTCAAAACAAATCGGAATTTCAATTAGCCGCGTTTCGGTTTGCTCGTTCTCGTTTGTTTCGAGCAGCGCTTTTTTGATTTCCGCGGAAACGAAATCGAAGGCGGTTTCAAAGTTTTGATTGTTTTTCCGCACGTTGAAAACGTCATAAAAAACGGTCAGAGAACTGTAAGCCGGAATGATTTCGATGAAGCCCGCAAACGGATTTTTATCGAAATATTTGGCAAGCGACAAAACGCGGTCGTTCCTTTCGGCGGAGATTTGATTGCCGAAATCAACAATCGCGGCAGCGTCACCGAGCGGAAAAATTTTGGGATTGTCCATCGTTAAAGAAAACATCTTTGACGGTGCGAATCGTGTTGCAGTGAATTTGCACCGTGTCGTTAATATCAGCGGCGTAACCGCCGCTCATTATGGTCACGACGGGAATTGAATGAACGCGGGCGTATTCCAAAACAAGCTCGTCGCGCCGCTGCAATCCCGCCATTGTCAGGCTTAAACGCCCCAATTTGTCTTTTTCAAAAGGGTCTGCGCCCGCGAGATAAAAAACAATGTCGGGTTCGTGTGCGAAAACGCGCGGCAGATTTTCGGATAAAATCTGCAAATAATCCGCGTCGCGCGTTTTATCCGGCAATTCAACGTCGAGAGTCGAATCTTCTTTGAACAGCGGATAATTTTTCGCGCCGTGCATCGAGAACGTAAAAACTTCGGGCGCGTTTTGGAAAATAAACGCCGTGCCGTTGCCTTGATGCACGTCCAAATCAACGATTAAAAAACGCTTTGCCAATCGTTCGCGCTGCAAAGCTCTGATTGCGACGGCGACATCGTTCAGCACGCAAAAACCCTCGCCTCGATCCGGGAAAGCGTGATGCGTGCCGCCAGCAAGATTCGATGAAACGCCGTTTTTTAACGCCGATTTTCCGGCGTTTATAGTTCCCGAAGTCGCCAAAAACGAGCGGCGAACGAGCGATTTCGACCAGGGCAAACCGAGTCGGCGAATTTCTTTGGCGGTTAAATTGCCGTCAATCAGCCGGGAAATGTAATCTTCCGTGTGAACGAGCAAAGCGTCTTCGACGCTTGCCGGTTCTGGTTCAACGATTTCTTCGGGTTTTAAAGTTCCTTCCTTTAACAAACAATCGCGGACAAGCTCGAATTTGCGAATCGGAAAAACGTGGTTTTCGCCAATGTCGGCGTAATAATAAGGGCTGTAGAAAACGTGCAGGCTCACGTTTACAGAGTCTAAAAATTTCCCGGCAGAAAGTCTAATCTTTAATCAGCGCCGGGCGTGTTTGATTCTTGAGTTTTATTGTCTTTCTCGCCGCTTTTTTCTTCCGTTTTGATAATACTAATTTTCCCGTCGCCTTCGAGCCGGGCTTCTTTGACTTCGGAAACATCCAGAATTCCCTGCTCTCGAAGCTGTGAAAATAATTCTTCTTCGGTAATCATTTCTCGCTCCAAATTCGCTCGCAGTATCTCTCCGTTTTTAATCAGCGCCAGCGGCGACGGGCGCAAAATCGCTTCGATGGCGCGCGATTTAAAACCGAGATAATCTAAAACCCAATCCCAACCGGCGACCGTCATCACCAAAACGACGCCTTCGGTGACGGATTTGTAATCGCCCGACATCCCGTTTTGCGCGGCGTCGGCAATAATCACGAGCACAAGTAAATCCGTAATTCCGATGCTGCCAACGCCGCGCCGCAAGACTCTGAGCACCACAAACATCGCAAAATACATCAGTGTCCCGCGAATTATTAATTCGAGCAGCGATATTTCGGGAACAAAAATCTTTTCCCAATCAACTTCAAACAGCTTTTGCCAATTCATTTGAAATTTACGCTTTTAAGT
Organism: Pyrinomonadaceae bacterium; assembly: GCA_036400075.1. Taxonomy (GTDB): domain Bacteria; phylum Acidobacteriota; class Blastocatellia; order Pyrinomonadales; family Pyrinomonadaceae; genus JALZCH01. Next base: position 3,523 of record DASWLV010000283.1, on the reverse strand, counting down.
TTTAACCGCAGGCTGTCTCTGAATCCAAATCGCCAAAATCAGCAAGGCAAAACCTGCGGCTGAGAGCAGCGAGCCAAAGAAACTGAGAAAAAAATAAGTCCAACCGATTCCGTTCGACGACATTTCGCTGTAATTCGACACTATCAATGCCTGCGCCGCGAAATTAAAAAAACGTTCAAAAAAGAAAATAACCAGCCCGATTAACGCAAAAAGACTCGCGCGCGGAGCTTTGCGCCGCTTGATGACGCACAGCGCCAATCCGCCCAGCCAAACTAATAAAATCGGCAGAGAAACCAGAAAGTTTCTCCCGGTCATATACGCGATGTTTGAAAAATCCGAACTCCGGGAAACCTGCATTTTGCCGCTCCTTAACTTTTCAGAAAATAATAAAGCCGGATTGTTCTAATAAATCAAGTTTTCGGTTCGACAACAAAAACGAAGCGCCGTTCGGAATCGGGAATTAATTTTGTCGCAAAGTCTAAACCAAGCTCGGTTAATTTGTTACGCACTTTTTCGCCGCCAAACAGCAGGAGCTTTTCGCACTGCCGCGCCCAATGGGCAATTTCCGGCAGTTTTTCGACAAATTTATCGAGCGCGCGGCTCGTCACAAAACCCGTTGGCGCAGCGGTTTGTTCAAAACGCGAATTCAGGACTTCGCCGCGCGTTTGTAAATTTAACTTTGATAAAGCTTCGCGCAAAAAAACGGCTTTTTTGGTGTTTGATTCGATGAGCGTTCCGCGCAAATCTTCGCGCGCCAGAAGGCAGGGAATCGAAGGCAGCCCTGCGCCTGTGCCGACATCAATCAATTCGGCGTTTTCCGGCAGAAATTCGAGAATCGTTAAAGATTCCAAAACGTGGCGAACGGCAAATTCTTCCGCGCTGCAAGGCGCGACCAAATGCAGGCGCGGATTCCATTTTTCAACGAGTTCGTAATAATCGGAAAAAACGGAAATTTGGGCGGCATTGAAATGAAACCCGAAAATCTTTTGATGTTTTGCAATTGCCTGGTTGAAATTCATTGAAAATAAAAAATGAAGGCTTACCGAGCCTTCATTCTAACGCTTCGTTTGATTATATTTAAATGCGGACGAGAGGACTTGAACCTCCACGATGTCACCATCACGGGCTTCTGAGACCCGCGCGTCTGCCAGTTCCGCCACGTCCGCAAAACCGAATGATGATTGTAAGTTTCTCGCTTTAAATTGTCAAAAATCGCCCCTTTTAATCGTCATTTTTCGCGATTAAGCTGTAAGCGACGCCAGCCGCCACTCCGCCGAGAGTGTAATAGGCGACGGTCATTGCCGCGCGCTGCGGAGTCTTCGCCGAGTATCTGCTTCTCAAACCGATTTTATCCGGCAAATAAACCGCTCCGACTCCCGCCGCCGCGCCGAGAATTGCGCCGGTTAAAACGGCATTTTTCGCGCCGCCTGCTGCGACGAGAGAATAATAAGCCGCGTTGCTCGTCAAATCGCCCGCCAGAGCCATCGCGTAAAGCTCGTTTTTTCGAGGCGGTTCTGCGCCGAAATACTCGTAAGTTTCGGTGATTGCCTGTTGTCCGAGCAAATCCACGCGCGGCGCGCGGTCGGAAAACTGCCGCACGGTTTCGTGAACCAGATTTAAAACAACTGCTCCGAAAAGCCCGCTCGCCAATGCTTTTAACATTAAAATTTCCTTTCCGCTCAAAAACTTTATATTAAATTCTTCGCAAAAAGCCGCCAACATAGTCAAGTTTTTCGCCGATTTGCTATATTTTCTCTAGCCGAAAATGTCTGAAGAAAACGAAAAAACGATTGCAGATTTGCGCGACAGGTTCGCCGCAGTTCGCGGCACAATCGAGCGCGCGGCAGGGCGCAGCGGGCGAGAGCTTAATGAAATTCGGCTTGTCGCCGTTAGCAAAACGCATCCTACGGATGTTTTAAAAGCGGCAATCGAAGCGGGCGCGACCGATTTCGGCGAAAACCGCGTGCAGGAAGCCGAAGCGAAAATTGTTGAAATCGGGCGCGAAAAGGCGGTTTGGCATTTAATCGGCAATCTGCAAGCGAACAAAGCGAGAAAAGCCGCGCGGTTATTCGATTTGATTCACTCGCTCGATTCGATTGATTTGGCGGAAAGGCTCGAACGAATTTGCGCCGAAGAAAACCGCGAAAATTTGGATGTTTTGATTCAAGTTGATTTGGCGGGCGAAGCGACAAAATCCGGCGCGCCGGAAAAAGATTTGCCCGCGCTGGTTGAATATTTACGGCAATGTTCGCATCTAAATTTGAAAGGTTTAATGGCGCTGCCGCCGTTTTTTGAAGATGCGGAACAAGCGCGACCGTTTTTTCGCCGCTTGCGCGAAATCCGTGATGAGATTTTCGCCCAAGAACCGGCGGAGCTTTCAATGGGAATGAGTCACGATTTTGAAATCGCCATCGAAGAAGGCGCGACGATTGTCCGCGTCGGGACCGCGATTTTCGGCGCTAGAGAAAAGTTTTAATTTATGTTTGAACAGCTTTACATTTTACTTCGTTACGCAATCGTCGCAATTGTTATGGTTGTAATTTTGGCGATGATTGTGCGCCTCATTTTTAATTACACAGACCCGAATCCGTTCGGCTCGCTCGGCAAATTTTCTTATTGGTTAAAAAAGAAAACCGATTCAATCGTGCGCCCGGCGGCAGAAATGTTGGGCGCTTTTCGGATTGACGCGCGGATCGCGCCGCTAATTTCGATTTTGGGAGTTTGCGTAGTCGCTTATTTCTCGCTTCAACTGATCTGGAACGTTTTGTTTATGCTCGACGGCGTGACGGAAAGTTTGAAAACCGGAAGATTAATCGCGCTAATCGGTTATTTGTTATACGGACTGCTGGCAATTTATTCGCTTTTAATCGTTGTCAGAATCGTGTTTTCGTGGGTGATGAGCTATTCAAATCCGGTTTTGCGATTTTTGATTCGCGTCACAGAACCGATTTTAGGACCTTTCCGTCGAATGATTCCGCCGCTCGGAATGTTTGATATTTCGCCGATTATCGTTTTGTTTTTGCTCGGTTTTCTGCAAACAGCGGTTTTCGCGGTTTTAATCGCTTCGCCTACCGGGTTTCGATGATTCGATTTTCGGAACAAAAGGGAGCAATTGTTTTCACAATTAAAGTTGTGCCGCGCGCCTCGAAAAGCGAAATTGTCGGTGCGCACGACGGCGCGTTAAAAATCAGATTAGCCGCGCCGCCGGTTGAAGGCGCGGCGAACGAGGAGTTAATCAAAACTCTGGCGAAATATTTTGAAGTCCAAAAAAGCGCGGTTGAAATCGTCAGCGGCGCAACTGCGAAAACAAAACAAATTAGAATTGCGGGCGCAAACGCCGAAAAATTAAGGCAAATTTGAAATTTGAAATTTCAAAATGCTATATTCCAAAAGCCGAAAATGCGATTTTCACAAAATATTTAACAATCAGTTTATTTAAAAAGAGGCAATCTGCAAAAGTCGAAATTTTCGCCTTTAGCCTTTAGCCTTCATCCCTTATTTATGTCCGGTCATAGTAAATGGC
>DASWLV010000282.1:0-10893 GCA_036400075.1 Pyrinomonadaceae bacterium | reverse complement strand
CTGCTGCGTCCTTCCGAAGCACCGGGAGTCGCGGTCACGGCTCGGAATTCCTGCACGGAATCAATCGGAAGATTACCGATGGTGACAAATGCCTGTCCGGTGGTTACGTCGTTGGAATCTATTCCGTCAACGGTAATATTTCCCTGATCTGCGCGCGAGCCGGTCACTGAGCCGACTCGATTGTTTTCTTTATTAATGTCCGATTCGTTTGCCGTTGAAGCGGTAGCGCCAACGTTGTTTCCAACGACACCGGGCTGCAAACCTATCAACGCCGCAGGATTATCGCGAAGCTGGATCGGAAGCTCCGATAATTGGCGTTGATTGATAACATTGCCGATACTTGCATCCGTTGTATTCAGCGTATCATCACCGGCGGTTGATGTTACTTCAACCGTTGCGCTGACGTTCCCGGCTGTCAACTGCGCATTGTGGGTTTCCGTGCGCCCGATTCCGAGCTGCACGTCGTTCAGCGCCAGAGTTTGGAAACCCTGTCCGGTAAAAGTAAGTCTATATCCGGCTCCGGGCTGCACATTATTAAAAATATAAACTCCGTTTTCGTTTGTTGTAGTTGTTAATTCTCTTGAGGTTTTCGTATCGGTAAGTACGACTTGGACGCCCGGAATCAGAGCACCGGACGGATCGGTGACGACTCCGGTGACTCCTGAAACCGCTTGTGCGGCGATCATAATCGGCGACAATAACAACAACAATGATATTGCTAAAAGAGAGGTTATTTTTACTCTTAGCCTGTCTGTTTTATTGTCAAAAGCTGAAAGGGGAAAACCTAATGCTTTGCATTGAATGGGGTCCTTTTTCATGCGTAACTCCTTTGTAATTCTTCTGTAAGTTGTGATTGACAAAGAAACGACAAAAAATTCCTGTCATTCTTAGTCCTAAACTCGCCAATCGAGCCTGGCTCGATGATTTAAATAATTTGAGAAGCGAGAGCGCCCAGGATTAGTGCGAAGATTTATTTTTTTTAAATCTGCAATTTATTGGATAAAACCTAGGCTTTATAACGCTTCAGCAAAACAATAAAGCGCAAAGCCCGTGCCGTTTTGCCCGCATTTCATCGAATCGAAGCGGTTTAAGGTTATTTTTTAAAAAACCGTTTTGCGAAAATTATTTAAACTTGCTGATTTCGGAAAAACAGAGCCGGAAAAATCGGAAATTTTGAATATCCGCCAATTCGGAGTTGCCGTAAATCCTTCATAATTCCAATTTAATGGAATTTTAGTTTGGAAAATTAGAGTTCTTCAGAGACGGCAGGCGAGTAATTTTGTAGCGTTTCATTTTCCAGCTTAGAGTTGATTCGCTGATTCCCAGCAATTGCGCGGCGCGCTGCTGGCTTCCCCCTGAATGGAGAAGCGCCAATTTAATCAGGTTTATCTCAAAGTTCCGAACTTCGCTTAATAAATCAATGCCGCTTTGAAGCTTTATTCGATTGACGGATTCAAGCGCTTTGATTTCTCCCAGGATTACGAGAGCTAATTTACTAAGCGTTTTTAGCTCGTTGTCCCACAATTTTTCATCTACGACAGGCGTCGCGTTCAGATTTTCAGCGGTGTTTTTTCCGTTAGTTGCCATTTTCCACATTTTTCCCGATTCGGTATCGTCCCAAAATCCGAATTTAGGGCGATTTTATTGGGCGAAATGTGTTCTAAATAGAAAAATGTGATGAAAGACCAAAAAATAAGGACTTGGCGCGTTTTTTGAGGACAAAACCGGCTTACGAACCGGCAAACAATATTTTGATTATTTTCCAATTATTTGTACGTTTCGTCCTTACAACTAAGTTACTCGTCCCTGTTAAGAAACGGCACATCACGTTCAGATTGACCGGTTCTTGTTTTTAGTCAAATAATGCTTCCAGGGGTTACTTGTACGTAATTGGCAAAAATAAATAAAAAGGAAAACCCTTTAAGCACAATCTACGTATTCAAGCTAGCTGCCGGAAAGAGGTTTTAACTAATTATGCAGCAATCAATACACAAAAAGAGTAATAAACAAACCTTACACGGCTCGCGCGGCGAGCAGGCATTAAACGGCAAAATCTCCGAGCTGAAGAATAACGCTTATATGCTCTTGCAGGAGATTAGAGAGCTGTCAAAGCTCGAATTTTCCGATATTAAAACGGGAATTGATCTTCAGGAAGAAGTCCGCAGATTCGAGATAAAGCTGATTAAGCTCGCTCTTCAGGAAACGGATGGTCGTCAGGTGCGCGCGGCGAATCTGCTCGGCATCAAAATGACCACGCTTAACGAAAAAATTAAGCGATACGGCATTGATCCTTACGATCCGACAAACAGTGCCGTTACTGAGGCATCAGATCAGTAGCAGAGTTTATCGACAATCGGTTTTCGTTTTTAGATAAGCAACGTACTGCTGTTTGATTTGAGTCATAAAAAAGTGGGTAAGTTATAGCCGATAAGTTTAGGCTGAAAGTCGCGGAGCGCCGCGAGCGGTTTTGAGACTGTAGTTGTCAAGATAAGCCGTTTGAACCCGGAATTGGAAATAATCAATGCGCGGCTCTAATTTATACGGCTAAATTTTCGGGAATTTCCGAGTATTCCGCGGAGTTTGCGGGTAATCATGGAAATTCCTTGAGAGCTTTAATCCGTGGTGAGTCTGACTTGAAGATATACGAGGTTGGGACTTGTGGATTTATTACCCCAAATTAAAGCATTAATAGTTGACGGGGAACCGCCGGCGCGTAAAAAAATTCGCACACTGCTTGAAGGTTATCCTGAGGTGTCAATTATCGGCGAAACCGATAAAGGCAGCGAAGCCGTTTCTTTAATTCAAGAATCGAATCCCGACCTCGTGTTTCTCGATATTGACATATTGGGAATGAATGGCTTATCAATTCTCCAGGACGGAGTTCAGCACCACGCGCCGCTGGTTATTTTAGTTTCAGCGTCTGACAATTACGGTTTGGAAGCGTTTGAGGCTGGCGTGGTTGATTATCTGCTAAAGCCTTTCAATCAATTTAGGTTTAACGAAGCGATACAACGGGCGGTCAAGCAGCTCAGCGTGCGAAGAAACGGCAATCAATTGCAATTGTCTGCGCTAATTGAAAGCCTCACCGGTAATACGAACAAATATTTAAGGCAGATAACTTCGCGCTCCGGCAACCGGATTTTTCTCGTTAAAATAGAAGATATAGATTGGATTGAAGCCGAAAGAAATTACGTCCGAATCCACAGCAACGGACAATCATATTTACGCAGAGAATCTATCAGCAGCATTGAATCGCAGCTCGACCCCGCCAAGTTTCGCCGCATCCATCGTTCGGCAATCGTTAATATGGATGCCGTTCGAGAATTGCAGTCGCCCAAAGGCGGCGAATACAAAGTAATTTTGCGCTCCGGCACCGAGTTGACTTTAAGTCGCAGCTTTCACGGCAATATGAGCGAGTTCCTAAGATAATACTGACTTAGCAGCCGGACAAAAATATTAACTAAGCTGGGAGCGCGGATGTCCACATTCGCGCTCCCAGCTTAACTATCCCCTTTAAATTTATTTTGTCCGGCTGCATTCAATAAATTTCATCCTGCCTGTTTCCGATAATTAATATGAATCAAGAGTTGAACTGAGAAACAGGAATCACCATTTTATTTGCGCCTTTTGCGGTTCGGTTTTTCCGTTTTCTACGGAATCCAGCCGCAAAGGGCGCAAACCGTTTTTGCCCTTGATTCATATAGTCTGCGCAGTCTCTCCAATCAAAATTTTTGGAAAAAAGCTCCCTGCCTCTTGTTCAAAATTCACGAAAGATTTATCCGAAAATCGCAAGATTTTGCTTCAACGACTCCGGGCGTTCACTGACTTCGCAACCTAAACACCGAAACTTCTCTTAACCTGCCGTTAAAGGCACAACACTTGCGCTTATTAGGGAAAAGAAGCAGCCGCAAAGCTGCTTCTTTTTCATTGGAGTGAGGAATTCCAAATTATTGGAATAAAAAGCCTTCCTCCAAATTGAAAGAAATTAAAAGGTTAGAAAACCGAAAAAAACATGACTTCCCTAAAAGGAGAAAGGATGAACAAAATGCTTAGATTTTTATCAATTATTTCTCTGCTTCTCTGCGTATCCGTCGCCGGATTTGCGCAGGAAACAGGAGGAGAGATTCAAGGAACGGTAAAAGACCCGGCGGGAGCCGTTGTTCCTAACGTTACAATTTCTATTAGAGGCGTTGACGTTGGCTTTAACCGAACCATTCAATCCGATGCCGAAGGATTTTACCGCATCCGTCAACTTCCGCCCGGTACTTATATCGTATCAACTGAGGCGACCGGCGGTTTCGCTGCTCAATCCAGAGAAGGTATTCAAGTAGCGCTCGGTAATGCGACAACGGTTGATTTTACTGCAACCCCTACTGCGGGCACGACAACTGTTGACGTAACTGCCGACACCGGAGTTATCGTTGACGCGACCGAAACAAAGGCGCAGGACAACATTTCCGCGCAGGAAATCGAACGCCTGCCGAAAGGAACCGGATTTACCAGCTTGCTCAGAACTTCAACAGCCGTTCGCGCAGAGCCTCTTTCCGGGCAGTTCTCGATTAACGGCGCAACCGGACCGGAAAACAGCTTTATTATTGACGGGCAGGAGACTCAAAACTTCAGAACCGGTCTGATCAACAGCAACAACGATATTCCGTTTCAAGCCGTGCAGGAAATTCAGGTTAAATCCAGCGGATTTGAAGCTGAATTCGGCGGCGCGACCGGCGGTGTTATCAACGCCGTTACCAAAAGCGGCTCAAACCAATTCCGCGGTGAATTCGGCGCTCAGTTTATCACGAATAAACTTAATGCCACTCCGCGCGGAATATATACCGTGACTACGAATTCGGCTGGAGTTCCCGGTTCGGGCGCTCAGTTTAATAGCGGTCAGGCAATAGAGTTTTTACCCGTAGCTAAGGATCAAGGCACAACCTTTTTCCCGACGGCTACTTTCAGCGGTCCGATTATCAAAGACAGATTATGGTTCTTTGGTATTCACGCTCCGCGGACTGTAAACACGACGAGAACAACCACCTTTGTTACAGGATTCGGTGCGGCACGTACTACATCAAGTGTTCAAACATCGAGTCAAAAAACAGTCTATAACTATGATCAGATCAGACTCGATGCCGCGCCGTTTAACAACCTTCGTATATCTTCGAGCTTTACCTGGAATCCTATTTCCGATAGAGGAGGACTCCTTTCAAGCACATATACAACAGGGTTTAGAGCCGCAACTTCAAGCCAAAACTTTGTGATTGGTTCTCCGGCATCAACTGTTGTAAATGGAGTGACATATTCTGGCGCTGAAGCGGCAGCTTTTCAAGGAGGTCGTCAGAACTCCAATAACTTCAGAGTAGAAGGTGTTTATACCCCGACCAGCAAATTAGTCTTGTTAGGTCGCTATACTCGCGGCTTTTTGAATGAAAAACTTGCCTCGTACGGCATCCCCGGCGCTCCTGATATTAGATGTACTCAAGTTTCTGCAGCCCAAGCAGCCCAAGCTGGTTGTACTCAGGGATTTCTTACCGGTAACAACATTCAAACTTCCAGAGACATCTCGACTCGCACCACGATAGATGCAAACGCGAGCTACCTGTTTAACGCACTCGGTCAACACGAGCTTAAAGGCGGCTATCAAAGAAGCAACATCCTTAACGACGTTTTTTCAGGAAACGTCGGTCCGGGACGCACCTACTTGTACTACGGAGTAAATTGCTTTGATCCCGAATTCACTTATGTTCAATGGCATATTTCCGAAGGTAATTATCCGTGTCCGGCAAATTCCATCGGAACAGGTGTAACCTATCAATTCGGTACGGTCGGTAAAGCAACCAATAAAGCCGATACCTTCTTCGTTCAAGACAAATGGCAGCCGACCAGCCGTTTGACCTTAAACCTCGGACTGCGCACCGAACAGGAAAAACTTCCCGCTTTCAATGAAAATGCTCAGCCTTTGCAATTTGGCTTTATGGATAAGCTGGCGCCGCGACTTGGCGTCGCTTATGCGCTTACCGGTGACGGCAAAACAAAAATCTCGGCTTTCTATGGTCGGTTTTTTGATCGCCTGAAATTTGCGTTGCCGCGCGGTTCTTTCGGCGGCGACTTCTATCACGTAAGTTACTTCTATATCACTGCGGACAAACCAAACTATGCGAACTATACGGTTCAAAGCTTAAGAGGTAACTACAACTTCCCAGGCGGCGGTGTCTGTCCGATCACTTCGGGTTCTTCATTTGTTTGCGATCAGGACTATCGTATTCCGTCCAATGCTCAGGGCGCGGATATATTTGAAGGCGCGGTTGACCCGAACGTTAAACCATATCGCCAGAGCGAAGCCACGGTTGAGTTTCAGCGCGAGCTGATGCGTTCCACAGTCTTTACGGCACGCGGCGTGTGGCGAAACCTTGATCAGGTAATTGAAGATATTGGTATCTATACTGCTTCGGGCAGCGAAGCCTATATCATCGGCAACCCGGGATCAGGATTGGCTGCCGAGCTTTATCAGGAATTAGGCTATCAGAAAATCCCCAAAGCGAAACGCAATTACAAAGCCTTGCAGCTTGAATTGGATTCGCGTTACGTTAGAAACTTCAACTTCAATTTCAATTACACTTTGAGCCGTTTGTGGGGTAACTACTCGGGTCTTGCCAGCCCCGACGAAGCGACCAACGCGACCGGCGTCGGGCGTACGACTCCGAACGTAAACCGCGACTTTGACCTTCCGCAGGTTGGATTCACCGCCAGCGGACAAGAAGCCATCGGAATTCTTCCGCTTGATCGTACACACGTCTTTAAGGCTTCGGGTACATACACATTTGATTGGTGGGCAAGCAAGGCAAACAGCACGGATGTTTCGTTCTTTACCACCGCTCAATCTGGTACTCCGATGACAACTTTTGTCTCCGTTTTCGGAATCCCGATTCCGCAAACGGAACGCGGAGATTTGGGACGCACTGAGAAATTTACGCAAACAGACCTTAACTTCACGCACCGCTATAAATTCGGACGCGATGAAAGGTTTGCAATGGCGTTTGATTTCAATGTTCTCAATGTCTTGAACGAAAACAACGTGGTTGCCATCAACCAAAACCTGCATAGCGGCTCCTTTGGTCTCGGCATCGGTTCCGTTAATAATTGTGGAAGCAACTTTGTTTGCGCTGCAAATTACTTAACCAGCAACGGCGTGTTGAATCAATATAAGACGGCAGAAGCTGCTTTCGATCCAACCACATCTACTCCCTGCAATGCGGCTAATCCTGTTTGCGGCGTGGATGCGGCACGAAACATAGCTTTCGGGCAGCCAATCGTTCGTCAAGAACCTCGAACAATTCGCTTCGGATTCCGTTTCTTGTTCTAAGAACAGATATTTCCGAAGAAAACTTGAAAGCCTATCCGATCCCGGATAGGCTTTTTTTATTTCTAAAATCAAACTTTTATTGAACTAAAAATGCGGAGTCGGGCGAAATGTCAATATGCGGTTTGTAGTTGCGGGCGGCTTGCTTTGCGCCGTCAATGATGCGCTGAAAGCCTTCGACTTTTTCAATTATTTTTTTTTGAATCGAGAGCGGCGGAAGCGTGCTTTTTATTGTTTTTAAGATTTTTGCTTTAACTCCGTAAACTTTGAACCTGTCGCGTCGGCTTAAATATCAGATTGAATGTGTTCTGAAATTAAAATATTTTTAAGAGATGTGAAAATTTATTTTTCTTCGTTGTTAATAATCCGCCGCCGCGCACGTCTATATTTGTAGATGACAATTCAAAGGAGACTAACGTGACCACCACCAACACGCTATCAAAAAGCGATTTAATAGACTCCGCAAAAAGCGCGACGCCGCAGAAAGCGGTCGCGGGAAATGTGGAGCTTAAAGAACCCGGAGTTCTTTTTCGCGATTATCATAAAACGATCTTCCCTGTGAAAGCAGCCCTTCTGTTATCAACGCGCAGCCAAACATTAAATCTCCGTTTTCAGAACCTGATTAAAATTTGTTCGTAAAACATAAATAAGTTGTCACAAAACCGATTATTGCGGTGTTTTTTAATTAAATCCGGTAGTTTAGAGGATTTTATGTCTTACACAAGTAATTTTATCAAACCTGTCGAACAAATAAATGTAAATGAAGTGGCATCCTTATTAGCCTGTTTTGCCAATTCAAAGATGAAAATACGGACTGTTATCGCAGACGATATGCCATTGGCGAGAAGCCGAATCAGGCGTTATCTTAAAACCGATTCGGAAATAGAAATTATTTGCGAATGCTCTCGCGGTGGCGAAGCTATTGAGGCAATTAATAATCTCAAGCCCGATCTTGTTTTCCTTGACGTTGAAATGCCCGAAATCAGCGGTTTTGAGGTTCTTCAGGCAATCAATTTAGACCCGGCACCGGTCGTTATCTTCGTCACCGCGTATGATCAATTTACCTTACGCGCTTTCGACTATCACGCGCTCGACTACTTGCTCAAACCGTTTGACGAAGCTCGCCTGAAACGCTCGTTAGAGCGCGCCAAACGCGAACTAAAGCAGACCAAACAAACCGATATTAACGAACAACTGCAAAGCGTGCTGCAAAACGGTAAAGCCGAGTCGAAGTTCCTGAAACGTATTGCCATCAAATCCGGCGAGCGCACGTTTTTTCTGCCGACCGATGACATTGATTGGGTTTCGACCGCAGGCAATTATCTGGAGCTGCACGTCGGCAAACAAACGCATTTAATTCGCGAGCGAATGTGCGAGCTTGAAGCAAAGCTCGATCCGACAAAGTTTGTCCGCATTCATCGCTTATCGCTTATCAATATCGAGCGCGTCAGAGAGATGCAGCCGCTCTTTAACGGCGATTATATGATCATTTTACACAACGGCACGCGCCTCACTTTGAGCCGCACTTACCGCGAAAAACTATTTGATTTAATAGAGGGAAAATAGCCTTTGGCTTAAATACCTCTTTTGTGTAACGGACAATTTAAAGACACAAATAGCCTGACCGGCGCGTCGGGCTATTTGTGTTTTATTACAACAACTTAGCCGCATCGAACGCCTCGTTTTGAACAAAAACGGTTAGTCCAAATAACCTGCTTTTCGTCTCCGAACAGCGACGGCTCGTCACAAATTCGTTCCTCTTATATTACAAATTGTTTCTAATCAACTCACGATCCGGGAAACATCCCTAGAAGGAGAAGATAATGAAACAAATCACACATATTTTAATCGTTCTTTCAATTGCGGCTTCCGCCGTTTACTCTCAACAAAGCCAAACCTCATTTACTGGGGTAAAGGATGCAGACGCACAATTGCCCGTTAAAAGGAAAGTTTTAATGCTCGCTAACATTCCGCCGGATGTTATTAACCTTAATGATCAAGGCATTGCTTTTATGAATGCAAAGAAATATGACAAAGCCATTGAATGTTTCAAAAAAGCGACTGACGCAGCACCCGGCGCCGTTAAACTTCAATTCAATTTAGCAACGGCATTGGCGTTTGCAGGACGCGACGCGGATGCTGTTGAAATTTTAAAGCGTTCGATTAAAGCCGAACCTAATTATGCTAATGCTTATGCCGCTTTGGGAGCATCGTTTTATGCGCTGGGAGAATATTCCGAAAGCCTCTCGGCTTACAGGCGAGCATTAGAGCTTGACCCGGACAATGCTCTAACGCTCTGTAATTATGGCGTGACGCTTCATCAGGTAAAAGAATATGAACAAGCTCTTAATGCATTTAACGCTTCCCTCAAAATCCAGCCCGGACTGGTAAAAGCCTACAATGATCGCGGCGCTACTTTCAATTCGATGGGGCGATACAAAGAAGCAATAGATGATTTACAAAAAGCCCTTGCTTTACAACCTTCTTATGCAGAAGCTCATAACAACCTCGGAGTCGCGCTTAATAGGACCGGAAAGAAAAAGAAGGCTCAAGCCAGCTTTTTAGAAGCGCTGCGTTTACGTCCCGATTGGAATTATGCAGAGTATAATCTTGCTCTAAGTTATTATGAATCCGGCAATCGAGATGCTGCTCTACAGCGTTTTTCCGTTCTCAAAAAGATTGATTGGGAATTATCCGAAAAGCTCAGAAAGGAGCTTTATCAAAGTTATATTCTTGACGCTTCAAAAAAATAACTTAATAAATCTTGTCTCAAACCCTAGAGCAGTTATGGAATCAGTGTAAGGTTAAGTCAGGCATCAGATTCAGTACCGCGAACGGTAGTGAGCGGGTCAATTAACAAACCCGCTCACTACTGTTCGCGGTACTCACACGGACATACTGTGTTGATTCGTTCTAAGCAAAAGAACTCAGAGAAAGAGAAAATTTGTCAGCGATTCCCACATCTTCTTTGAGTTCTTTCCAATTTCTGTATTTCAATTATAGCGAATTTCAAAATTGTACGATGATTATTAAAGCTCGAAATCAATTGGCAGAGACGCGATGCATCACGTCACTACGAGCCGCACAATTTTGAAACCCGCTCCAGTCATTACCGACCGGATAAAATAAATTCTCAAACCTTTGGGCTGATTTTCATTTCTTTTACGCCTTATAGATTGAAAGAGATTTTTATTACTTTCATCTATGAGGTTTGTATGAGAAAACACATCATTGTTCTAGCTTCGATATTCATCTTTTTGGGAATGTTTTTGGGAATTTTGTTCGTTTACGGACATCTCCAATTCTTTTCCATAAGCACAAATCTTTTGCCCGAACGTTCCAAGCTTGACGGCTCTCTCTTCGTATTTCAACAATTTAGCCACTTTTTAAACGTTTATTTTGAATTTTTCGGGCAATTCGGAATCAATCCGTTAAATTCTTTATTCGTTATTTTGAGTTCGCTTTCATTCGGTTACGGTTTATTAAAATCAAGAGATTGGTCACGTAATTTAGGATTTTTAATTATTTTCCTAAAC
>DASWLV010000281.1:0-19110 GCA_036400075.1 Pyrinomonadaceae bacterium | reverse complement strand
GGTTTGATGACTGTCAAAATTTTCGACGCGAACGGCAATTCAACGTCCGCGAAAGTCATCGCAGCTCTCAATTATGTTCGGATGATGAAAACGCGCGGCGTGAACGTTCGCGTGACGAACAATTCTTACGGCGGCTGTAACGAAGCTTGCGGTTACGATCAAGCGATGAAAGATGCGATTGACGCCGTCGGGAGAGCCGACATTCTCAATGTTTATGCCGCCGGGAACAGTTCCGCAAACATTGAAGCTCAAGCATTTTATCCGGCGGGCTATAACAGTCCGAGCATTTTGTCTATCGCCTCTTCCGACCAAAACGATAACAGATCGGGTTTTTCCAATTACGGCGCGACAAGCGTTGATTTAGCCGCTCCGGGCAGCGGAATTTTAAGCGCCACTGCCGGCAATGATAGCGCTTACACATTTTTGAACGGAACTTCGATGGCTGCGCCGCACGCGGCGGGCGCGGCGGCTCTGCTGCTGGCGGCAAATCCGAATTTGTCCGCCGCTTCGGTCAAAGCCACTCTGATGAATACGGTTGACGTTTTGCCGCAGTGGAACGGAGTTGTCAAAACCGGCGGCAGATTAAACATCGCCCGCGCGATTCGGCAGCCGACGGCTTGCACATTTACGTCGCCGACCGCGCAAAATATAAACTTTACGTCGGCTGGCGGCACCGGCAGCATTCATATTATCGCCCCGCAAAATTGCGATTACACGGGGTTTCCGAGCGCAAGCTGGATCATAGCGAATCCGGGCGAAGGAAACGGTCAGGTAGTTTTTTCGGTCGAGACGAATATAACCGGGAGTCCGCGCAGCGCCGCGCTTGAAGTCGCTGGACGAACTTTTACGATTACGCAATCGAGCACCTTGCCGACCACCGCGAGAGTCGAAATCGGCGGTCGAGTTTTGACCGAGACGGGACGCGGAATTGCTAATGTCCGGCTTGAATTGAGCGGCGCAGGTTTATCGGAACCGAAATTTGCCCGCACCAATCAGTTCGGCTATTACCGTTTCGCCGATATGGAAGTAGGACAGTCCTACATAATTTCGGCGGACAGCAAACGATATTCATTCGAACCGGCAACACAGATGATAAATCTGCTCGAAAACGTTGAACAAATAAATTTTAAAGCGAGACAAAAGTAGCGAGCCGTTTCTTATGAAAGGCGAATAAAATACGGACATCATTGATTCGGAAACGGCATCAAACCAACTGAAACTTTAAATTTCAAGGGGTATTTTTAAGAACGATAAATCTATGAAAAAAAATCAGATTGCGTTTGTTCTGACCGTGTTACTGCTATCTGTCAGCGCGGCTTGTGCACAGCGCGAAGCGACTAAGACTTCGGCTTCAACCGATTCGACGAATTCAACTTCGCAGTGCCAGCCGGTCGAAACCAAACCGGCAAACGCGCCCGAACAAAAACCGGCTTTTCCCGGGCAAACTCGCGCTTGCGCGGTAAGATCCGATGTCGCTTTTGACGTGATAGTTGTGGCGAAAGGTTTGGATAAGCCCTGGGCGGTCGAGCCGCTGCCCGGCGGAGACTTTTTGATTACCGAAAAAGCCGGACAAATGCGTATCGTTTCGGCTAAAGGCGAAATCGGGCAGCCGATTGGCGGACTGCTTCCGGTCGGACAAGGCGGCGTGTCGGGTGTCAGCGGACAAGGCGGTTTGCCGCCGATTACCGCGCGCGGGCAAGGCGGATTGCTCGACGTGGCTCTCAGTCCTAATTTTGAAAAAGACCGCACCATTTTCTGGAGCTTTTCCGAACAGCGCGAAGGCGGGAGCGGAACGAGCGTTGCGCGCGGAGTTTTAACCCAGGATCGCAGAAATCTCGAACAAGTCAGCATCATTTTCCGCGCGATGCCGACTTATAATAACGGCTTACACTTCGGCTCCCGTCTCGCCTTCGGACCTGACGGCAAACTGTACATCACGCTCGGCGACCGCTTCGACAAAACGACGACTCGCCCGCAAGCCCAGCAGTTAACCAGTCATCTGGGCAAAATCATTCGCATCAACCCGGACGGTTCGGTTCCCGCCGATAATCCGTTCGTCAAGCAATCCGGCGCATTGCCGGAAATATGGGACATCGGACACCGAAACGTTCAGTCGGCTACGTTTGACGATCAGGGAAGATTGTGGACGGTGGAACACGGACCGAAAGGCGGCGACGAACTGAATCTGGTCGAAAAAGGTAAAAATTACGGCTGGGCGGTTGTCAGCTACGGCGAAGAATATTCGGGCGAGCAGATTCAGGGCGCGGCAACGACACGCGAAGGATATGAACAGCCGGTTTATTATTGGGACCCGGTAATTGCTCCTTCCGGCGCGCAATACTACACGGGAAATGCTTTTCCCGCCTGGCGCGGCAGTTTGTTCATCGGCGGTTTGGTAACACAAAGACTTGTGCGGCTGGTTATCAAAAACAATCGAGTTGTAGGCGAAGAACATCTGCTGACAGACCGCGGACAGAGAATCCGCGATGTCCGCCAAGGTCCCGACGGCGCGCTTTACGTCGTTACGGATCAAAGCAGCGGAGAACTTTGGAAAATCACGCCCAAACGTTAGAAGCTGTTTGAAAATTCAATAAAGTCGCCGAAGGCGACAAACACTATAGCCCAGCGAGAATCGCTGGGTTTGGGCGAATGACATAATCGCTCGCTGATAGCGAGCAACATTTACGCGAAAGTTGTTCGACGCCTTCAGCGTCGGGACGTTAATTGACTAATAACCCAGCGATTCTCGCTGGGCTTTAATGTTGGTCATCTTTGATGACAAAAACAATAATTTTCAAGTTTTCAAACAGCTTCTTAGATTTTGCTTTCGCAATTTACTTGGAAACGTGGCTGTTCAATGATGAACAGCCACGTTTCCATGCAGCTCAATCATTTGAGTTGTACCGTTTTTGAAAATGCGCAAAACATAAACTTCACATCGGCATGCGACACCGGCAGCATTCAAATCATTGCTCCGCAAGACAAAAGGGAAAAAGCGTTAAATTGAGTTCAATTTAACGCTTTTTCCCTAAAAACGTTTCATCCCGAAATAACAGTCCAAAAATCTAAGCTAAAAATAAAATCCGATTTTTTGAAACTTTTCGCCTTGACATTACGTTCATAAAATGACTCAAATAGAAATCCGGTCAGCAGTCAGAAATGAGAAACAACATACAAAGAGAAAGCATTCGAGACGAGATTTTGGACGCGACGGACAGATTGTTAGCCCGTTTCGGCTATAAGAAAATGACGATTGATGATCTTGCTCAGGAAGTCGGAATCGGCAAAGGCACGGTTTATCTGCATTTTTCGAGCAAAGAAGAAATTGCACTGTCGCATATTGACCGCATTATTGAGCGAATGAAAGTACGTTTGAAAGAGATTTCAAGCGCGGACTTTTCTCCCGATGAACGTTTGCGCGAAATGCTTTTGACCAGAGTTTTGTTTCGCTTTGACAGCGTTCAGCATTACACACAAAGTCTCAATGATTTACTTGCCGATTTACGCCCGCGCCTGCTCGCTCGTCGGAGACGATATTTTGAAGATGAAGCACAGATTTTTGCAGAAGTTTTGCAGGAAGGCGACAAAATCAAGATTTTTTCCGTTCCTGACGCTTTAAAAACCGCCGAAATGCTGCTGCTCGCAACTAATTCGCTTTTGCCCTACAGCTTAAACACAAAAGAACTCGGCGAGCGTTCGGAAATCGAAGAAAGAGTCCGGCGGCTGGCGGATTTGCTCCTGACAGGTTTGCTGCGCCGCTAAAAACAAAAAAAAGAATTATTTTAAACAGACAGAAATGGAGAGAAAGAAAATGAACAAAATAGTTTCGTTTATGACCGCACTGGCTTTAGCCTTTTTCATTCTTTGCCCCGAAAGCATATCCGCTCAAACGCCGAACGGCGGCGAACAGCCGGATTTGGCGATTGACGCGGCGACGAAAACACAAGTTATCAACGAGCTACTCAAACGGCTCAACGACTCTTACGTTTTTCCCGAAACGGCGAAGAAAATGGAAGCTGCAATCCGCGACCGCGTGAGCAAAAAGGAATACGACCAAATTACAGGCTCGCGCGCTTTTGCGGCGAAATTAACCGAAGATTTGCGAGCAGTCAGCCGTGACAAACATCTCGGCGTGCGTTTTTCGCCAAATGTGATTCCGGTTCGTGCCGAAAAAAACGAGCCAACCGCTGAAGAAAAAGAAAACTACAAAAAAAATGTCTCGCGCGTGAATTACGGTTTCGAGCGCGTTGAGCGGCTTCAGGGAAACATCGGCTACATTGACCTTCGGGGATTTACGGATTCTGAACTCGGTGCGGAAACAGTTTCGGCGGCGATGAATTTTGTCGCTAACACCGACGCTTTGATTTTCGATTTGCGACAAAACGGCGGCGGCAGTCCTGAGATGGTTCAACTCATCACTTCTTACCTGTTTGGCGACAAGCCGGTTCACCTCAACAGCCTTTACTGGCGCGAAAAAGATAAAACCGAGGAATTCTGGACGAAACCGAATTCGGTCGTCGGAAAGCGGTACGAAGGCAAAGACGTTTACGTTTTGACGAGCAACCGCACATTTTCCGCCGGTGAAGAATTTACCTACAACCTTAAGAACTTGAAACGCGCAACCATCATCGGCGAAACAACGGGCGGCGGAGCGCATCCCGGCTCGGTTGTTCGGTTAAGCGACCATTTCGGCGCGTTTGTCCCGACCGGACGCGCGATTAACCCGATTTCCAAAACAAACTGGGAAGGAACGGGCGTCGAACCCGACGTTAAAGTATCCAAAGAAGAGGCTTTAAAAACCGCGCATCTGATGGCTGTAAACAAAACCGCTGAAAAAACATCGGACGTGCAGCTCAAAAACGCACTGAAACAAGTAACCGTCCAGCTTCAAAAAGAATTGGACGAAATGAAGAAAACCGCGCAAACGAAGTAAAATCAGATGGCGGTTTTAAATTGAAAAGGTGTGATTATTAATCACACCTTTTATTTTTCTGCTTTTTCGGTTGAAAGAAAACGCTCTTGAAAATCCGGCGAGCGTTTTCTCAAAGCCAGCCATGACGAGAAGATTTCGGGCGTTTCGAGCCAGATTTTAAACCATTCGGCGATTTCGGCTTTTTCTTCGCGTTTTTCAGGTGCGACGCGCGCGTTTTTGGAAATCATTTGGGCGCGCTCTTTTGCCTGCACGGTTTTCGCTTTCAAACGACGCAGACCTTCGCGGTCGTTTTCACGGACAAATTTCTGCCGCAGATTTTCAAGATTTTTTAAAGTCGTTTCGGCTTCGGCGAAATTGCCGAACTTGATGAGATTGCGAAACGGCGCGGCATAAGCGTCTTCGGTTCGGCGCTCGACATCAAGCTTTAAAATCTCGGAGTGCCTGAGTTCCGCGCCTTCGTCGGCAAGCATTCGGGCAAGAGTCATCGGAGTTTCAACCGCGCCGTCGCCGAAATGCCCGCGCACGGCTTCTTCAATCGCTTCAAGCTCAATACGCCCGACTGATTCGCAATCGAGAGCTTCCCAAACTTCCATTATCAAATCGAATTTCGTCCGCGATTTCCAGGCTGTTTCCGGCATAAAACACTCAAAACCAATTTCACCACAGAGCGCACGGAGAAGTCACAGAGAAAACACAGAGTTTATGATTTTCTCTGTGACTTCTCTGTGTAAAACTCTGCGCGTTCTATGAGGAATCTGTCAGATTTACGACTGAAAATTCAAAATTCGCGCAATGCTGAAAATTGCGGCGGCAACGACAATCAAAAGCGAAACGTAGCCGAGAATGTTGACGAAATTGCTGACGGGTTTCGGCTCTAACAATTCGTTTCGGCGAGTCATCAGCAAACCGTAAATCGTGCCGACGACAAGCCCTCCGGCGTGCGCCGCGTTGTCAATAAAACTGTATCCGATGACGCCGATTGCGGCGATCAGCAAAAGATTGATGACGATGTTGCGAAAGAAACCGGGCGGCAGATGCTGTTTGTTTTTAAAACCGTAAACGCCCAAAAATCCGAACAACCCGATAATTCCGCCCGACGCGCCGATTGAAGTCGTTTCAGGCATTAAATATAAACTGGCAAGGCTGCCGCCGATTGCCGCGAGAAGAAAACAAATCGAAACGTGCGCGCGGTTTGACAAGGCTTCGATAGTCGCGCCGATGTTGTAAAGAGCCTGCCCGTTAAAATAAATATGCAGAAAACCGCCGTGCAAAGTAGCAGATGTCAGCATCCGCCAAAGCTCGCCCTGCCAAACCAGAGGCTTAACAAGTCCGGCGGCGAAAACCGATTTTTCCTCGCCAACAATAAGCTGACACAGAAAAACGGTGAGCAAAGAACCAAGCAGAATGTAAGAAAAAACCGGCGGCGTCAGCTCAACTCGCCGCGTCAGAATTTCCGCCTGCTGCCGCTCAAATTCCGCCCGCTCATCGCTGTGCGCGTTTTCGGGTTTAATCTCAAAAGTTCCCATTCAATCAATGATAATTGCTTATACAAGAAAACTGAATCCCACCCAATTCGTAATTCGTAATTTGAAATTCGTAATTGATTTACATCGCCATTCCGCCGTCAGCTTGGATGACTTGTCCGGTGATGTAGCGCGCATCGTCCGACAATAAAAAGCAAACTATTTTTGCTACTTCTTCGGGTTCGGCGAAACGTCCGAGCGGAATCATTTCGAGCAGCTTCGATTGATAATCCAGATTCAAAGCGCCGCTCATTTCCGTGGCGACGAGTCCGAGAGCCAAAGCGTTGACCGTAACTTTGCGGCTCGCCACTTCTTTTGCCAGAGATTTCGTCAAACCGATCAATCCGGCTTTCGACGCCGAATAATTCGATTGCCCCTGCATTCCGACCACGCCGGAAATCGAAGAAATATTGAGAATCGAGCCGCCCGCTTCGTTTTTCATCATAAAACGCAAAACGGCTTTGGAAAAATTCCACGCGCCTTTCAAATTCGTGTCAATCACGGCGTCCCAATCGTCTTCTTTCATCCGCAAAATCAACCCGTCGCGCGTAATTCCGGCGTTATTGACGAGATAATCAATTCGCCCGAAAGCAGCCTGCGTTTGTTTGACAAAATCCGCCGACGCTTCGGTGTTTGCCACGTCGCACTGCGCGGCAAAGCATTTCCCGCCAAAGCCTTCGATTTCCTTTTGAAGTTTTTCCGCTTCTTCCGCGCTCCGAGCATAATTAAAAGCAACGCTTGCGCCGCGCTGCGCTAATTCGAGAGCAATTGCGCGCCCAATTCCGCGAGTTGCGCCTGTAACGATTACCGATTTTTCTGAAAATTGTTTTTCGTTCAAAATTAATCTCCAAATCTCAAAATATTATAAGTGGAATTTCGCTAAACAAAGAAAACTCGAAAATTATTGCGGTTTGCGGCGGAAAAATGAAGCCAAATACAGCAGAACACCGTGCGCGGCGTAAGCTGAGGCGGCGGCGAGCAAAACTTCGCGCGAGAAAAGCCAGACCAGCATTACAAAAGCCGCCAGCGCGATGAGCGCAACGCGTGTGCTGCGGCGCGATTGACCGACCGATTTAAAGCTCGTATAGCGAAACGTGCTGACCATTAATGCGCCGAGCGCAGCGACCAAAACCATCATTAAAGCGCCGTAACTTGTCGCTTGTTCGGCAGTTTTAGTGACGAGAGGTGCAGGCGAGAAATGAACAATTGCGGCGAGAAGCCCGGCGGCGGCTGGAATCGGCAGCCCAACAAAACTTTTTTTATCAACTTTGGTCGCACCTTCCGCTAAAACTCGCGGTCTCATCGCTTGAACATTAAAACGCGCGAGCCGGAACGCGCCGCAAACGACGAGCATAAACGAGATAAACCAGCCGATTTTATGGATTGTCGAATTTTCGGGAAAAACCGAACCGTAGCTCCAGGCGTAAATGAGCGCGGCGGGCGCGATTCCGAAGGTCAGCATATCGGCGATTGAGTCTAATTGAACGCCGATTTCCGTTGTTGTTTTCGTCATCCGGGCGATTCGTCCGTCGAGCGAATCGAATAACACAGCCCAGCCGAGCGCGCGGGCGGCAAAATCAAAATATTGGGCGGCGCGCGCCAGATTTTCCTCGCCGCCGATGCCGACGAGCTGAAAACCGTGCATCGTCTGCATCACGGCGTAAAATCCCATTCCGATATTCGCCGCCGTAAACAGCGATGGAATGAGATACAAACCTTTTTTTAAATTGCGCCGCCGGACGGCTTCGCTGAGCCTTTCCCTTCGGACGCGCATTGTATTAGCAATCATTAAGGTTGCAGCCTTCCGATAATCGTGACGCCGCCGCGCACGCGGTCGCCGACTTTGACGGCAATTTCTACTTCGGGCGGCAAAATCAAATCGGTACGCGATCCGAATCGAATCAAACCGAAACGCTCGCCCAACCGAACGCGGTCTCCGGCACGTTTCCAGCAAACGATTCGGCGCGCAAGAACGCCCGCAATTTGTTTGCAAACAATTGTCATTCGTTCGTTTTTAATCGTCAAAGCGTTTTGCTCGTTGATTTGGCTCGCATCTTCGCGCGTCGCAATCACGAATTTGCCTTTCGAGTAAACGACTTCCGTTATTTCTCCGGCAATCGGCGAGCGATTGATGTGAACGTCGAAAATCGAAAGGAAAACGCTGACGACGTTCGGCGAGTCGGCGTTTTCCGGGTCGAGTTTTTCAATCCGCGTCACGCGCCCGTCCGCCGCCGAAACGACTACACTTTCATCGGTCGTAATATTGCGGTGCGGATCGCGGAAAAAGTACGCCGTAAATGCCGCCAGCGCGACGAACACAATCGCCAGCGACGTAATTCCGGCAAAGATAAAAGCTATCGCAATAAACAGTCCGATTAAAACAAACGGAATTCCTTCTCGTGCCACGTTTCCGATTGTATAACGAATGTTAAATTTTTCTTAAATGCTTTCTGCCGTTAATCTGCCGGTTCGCTTCATTGTTTGAACTTTAAAGAGCGCGGCGACGACCAGATAAATCGCCAGCAGAATCAGCGCCAGCGACGCAATCGCGTTAACAAATTTAATATCAAAACCTTGCGCGGCGCGGAAATTACCGATGACCATCGCGGTCAAAGCCCAGAGCGTAATCGTCAAAACAAACAGCATCGGGACGAGCGTAAAAGCGATTCGCTGCCGCGCCTGATAAAGCCAGATCGTGATTGAAAGCAGCGTCAGAGCCGCTAATAATTGGTTCGACGCTCCGAACAGCGTCCAGAATTCGAGATAAGAATTTTTCGGCGCAACCGTAATGCAGACAAACGGCAAAGCGACAAACGAAAGAGTTCCGATGAGCGCGCCGATTCTGCCTTTCAAACCGAAAAGCTCTTGAATAATATAACGCCCAAGTCTGGTGCAAACGTCCAGAGTATCGAAAACAAAAGTCGAGAACGCCATCGCGCCGAACGTGACGGCAAACGGGAGATTGTCGCGCCCGATTAAAATGGTTAAAAATCTGCCGATTCCGTCGCCGTAAATTTTGCCGGGCGGAACTCCTTTGGTGGCGCTTTCGGCGACAATCATAATCGTCACGAGCGCGATAAACGCGACAAAACCTTCGGCGAGCATCGCGCCGTAACCAATCGGATGCGTGTGCGTTTCCTTGTCAATTTGTTTTGAAGTCGTACCGCTGCAAACCAAGCCGTGAAAACCCGAACACGCGCCGCAGGCGATTGTGACAAACAAAAACGGAAACAAAGTGCCGGTCATTCCGCCGATGTCGAAAGATTTAAAAGCGGGCTGCGCGATGTTGTAGCCGCCGAAAAAGACGCCGAGACAACCAACCGCAATCGCAGAATAAAGCACAAAACCGCCCAAATAACCGCGCGGCTGCAATAAAGCCCAAACCGGAACAACCGAAGCCACTACGCAGTAACCCAAAATCAGCAGCGCCCAGGTTTTATGGTCGAGAATGAAAAGATTTGAAATGTAAGTGCCAAAATACGCGAGCGCAAAAGTTGCCGGAACAAAAATCAAAGTCGTTAACCAAAGCGGCGGTTTTAAAAACCTTTCCACCAATCCCAAAACAACCGACAATACAAGATACAAAATGCTCGCCGCCGCGACCGCACCGCCCGGATTAAATCCGCTCGCGCCCTGCAAAGCGTCGTCGCCCGCGACAAAAGTCCCGGCGGTGATGTCTGTAAAAGCGACGACGACGTAAACCAGCGCGATAAAAATAAATGCCATCATCGCGCGCCCCGCGCCCGCGCCGAGCTTTTCTTTCGTAATCTCGGCAACCGAACTCGCGCCATGTCTGACGGAGGAAGCAAGCGCTACAAAATCGTGAACCGCGCCGATTAAAACTACGCCCAAACCGATCCACAAAAGACACGGCAGCCAGCCAAAGCTCTGACACGCGAGAATCGGTCCGGCAATCGGACCTGCCGCCGCAATCGCCGAAAAATGCTGCCCGAACAAATAAAACGGGCGCGTCGGGACAAAATCTTCGCCGTCGTTGATTTTATTGGCGGGCGTTTCGCGTTTGTCGTTTAAATGAAAGCGTTTTGCAATCCGGCTGCCGTAAGCGAAATAGCCGAAAAACAACCAGCATAGAAACAAGATTGCGAGCACAGTCAAGCTCATTTTTCAATTCTCCGTTGTTCCAGATTGAGAGAAAAGCGTTTTCGGCGAATATTTTTTATTCGTCAAAATTGGCTGACATTTTGCCCGAAAAACGAAAATAAGCCAACACCGAAAACGGATTCGAGTGCTTGCTTATTAATTTTCACAGGAAGTTAGAATTGAAAATCTTTGCGTCCTTTGCGGTTAAGTTTTTTGTTTTATTACCGAATTAAACCGCAAAGGACGCAAAGGCTTGACGCTAAGGACGCAAAGACAACAAGTTTGATTCTTGTTTCTGAATTTAATGCTCGGTCGGAACTATTTTTGTAAAAATCTATTTTACTTTTTCCAATTCCATTTCTAAAAACTTTATCCACGTTTTACCGCCGTCGCGCGACATTTCGCCGGTTTCAAACCAGTTCCCTTTTTCGTTGAGCGTAATAACGTAGCGCGTATCGCCCGCTTGCGGGTGTTTGAAGCCCCAAACGAAATTTTTATCTCCGATTTCGGCGGTGGTATCGAGTCCGGGTCCGCCGTGAAAAGTATGCGCGCGCCAGCGATAAACTTTCGCCTGCGGATCGTAGGAAAGCACGGCAAACGCATTATGCGTGACGCGTTCTTCGCCCGTCGCGGCGTCTTTCGATTTACCGAGACCTTCAACAGCCGCGACGAGACCGCCGAGACGATATTCGACTGATTCGTCAATCGTAAAATTTTCGCGCTTTCCGCCATATCCAAGCGCCCAGCCGCGACCGCGCCATTTTCCGACGAGAAAATCAATCTTTTTCATTGCCGCGACTTGCGCCGCCGGATAAGTTTCCGGCATCGCCGATCTGCGATTTTCCTGTGCGGCTGCGAAACGCGAAAAAATACCGAAACAAATCAAAATAAACGTTAAATTTAAGAATATTTTTTTCATAGCAAACAGATTTTGCGAGAAAAACGGGGCGGCGTCTTGTAAATTTGCGACACGCGGGAAAAATTATTTAATCAACTTTCCGTGTTCGATTTGTTTGACGCGCTCGGCAAACGCGCCGGGTGTGCGGCTGGTCAGAGCGTTAAATTCGTGCGAGAGATGAGCTTGATCGGCAAATCCCATTTCGGCGGCGCGATTTGCCCAATTTTGCGCCGCGTTTTCAACGAGCTTGATAGCCGTCGCCCGCAGTCGCCGGGCGCGCAGATATTGTTTCGGCGTCAAACCTGAAGACTGCAAAAAACGTCGCTCAAACTGTCTCCGGCTCAATCCTGCGGCTGCCGCGATTTCGTCAATTTTAACCTGCGCGTGATTTTCCTCAACGAACCTCACTGCGGAGACGACTCGCTCGTCAATGGCTTCAAGTTTCAGTTGATGCACATTCGTTTCAAGTTCTGAAATCGCAGCCTCAAAGTTTTCGCAGTCGTCAAGTTTTGCAGTTAAATCGCGGGCAAAATCGGCTAAATTCGGAATTTCCGCTGCGGGGCGACTTTGCTCCGAAGTCATTTCATCATTCAACAAGGCGCGGCAAGCGGCGGGCGCAACACGCATTCCCCAATAAACATCGCCGTCAAAAACGGGAACATTGACCGATTCGAGACCAAGAGATGAAACGAGCAGCGCGGAGGTTTTAAACCGAGCGTTTTTATAATAGAAAATTGAGCGGCATCCGTCGGGAAAGATTTCGTGCACAATCGGCTCCGGCGTCGGTAGATTTACGCGAAACTCCCAGAAAGAAAAAATAATGTGCGAGGCGTCCGAATTAGGCGCAATTTCGCGGTAAAACATTGGCGACATAAAGTTATTAATTAATTTAAGGTTCAATCAATTCCTTGTTTCCTAAAATCGGCGTCGGCTTCAAAAAGTTTACGTCGAACCAAGCCGCGACAACGGCGAAAGTTTCGCGCCAAGCCCAAGCCCGGCGCGTTGAATCGTCGTATTTGCGGCGGTCGGCTGTGATTCCAATCGAATCAATTCCGGCAGCCTGACAAAGATAAATCGCGCGATTGAGATGAAATTCGTGCGTGACCAGCACGGCGCGCTCGACGCCGAAAATTTCTTTGGCGCGATAACAAGTGTCGTAAGTGCGCCGCCCTGCGAAATCGGCGACGACATTTTCAGAAGGAACACCGCGTTTTATCGCCTGTTCTCGCATAGCGGCGGGTTCGTTGTAGTTTTCAAAACGATTGTCGCCGCTCATCAAAATCTTGCGCACTCGTCCCGCCCGATAAAGTTCAACCGCCGTAATAATTCGGTCTTCGAGTGCGGAGGAAGGTTCGCCGTTTCCCCTGACGCTGGCACCAAAAACTATTGCAATGCGCTGCGGTTCTTCAATCGGAATTTCGGTGATCGAATTCTGCGCTTTGTCTTTTGTTTGAAGAAAAACATAGCGATTGACGGCGTACACGAAAACAATCGCGCCCAGCAGCAAACCGATCAACCAAATTAACACGACGCGCCGCCACATATTTCGAGCGTGAAGCTAACACAAATCGGTGTTTTCCATCAAACTTCTACTTGATTGCAGTTGAAAGCGGCGGAATGTTGACTCCGAAAACCGTCGGATTTTCGCCGACTATCGCGGCGGCGAAAAATTTCGGCACGTATTTTCGGTTTTCTTTCTGAAACTGCTCGGAAAGCCGGTCGGCAACGAGCAGCAGCGACCAAAAATTGCGCTCTCTTTTCCCGGCTTCTTCAAGCGCGGTGTTTAAATTCCGGCTCAAACCGCCTTCGCCGCTGTTGTAGCTGGCGACGGCGAGCGGGACGCTGCTTGGTCCCGTTCCGAAACGTCCCATCAGAGCTTTCATAAAACGCGCGGCGGCGGCGGCAGCTTTTTCCGGCTCACAGCGTTCGTCCGGGTTTGCGGGCGATGCGCCGCTGATTGTTTTCAAACCGTAGGTCGCACCCGTCGCGCGGGCAAATTGAAACATTCCGAGCGGTCCCGTGCTCGACTGCAAACACGGGCAAAACTCCGATTCGATCATCGCCAGATACAATCCAGTCTGCGGCGAAACGCCTTCGGAATTAAACGAACGCACGACAAAATGCGCGTTTTTCTGCCCGCGCTCCAAAACCGATTGCAAATCGCTCGTCACCCAACCACCAGCGCTGCAATTGTCATTTTTCGTCGAACGCAAACGACGCGCGTAACCGTCAACCATTTCCTTGATTTTCTGAGCGGCTTCGGGCGTGATACTTTCGCCGCTGCGATTTCCGATCATTCGCGCCACTTGCTCCGACTCTTTTGCTACAAACGAGCGCTTTTCGTCTTCAGACATTTGCAGATAAGTTTTATCGGGTGGCGGCGGTTTGTTCGGCGGTCTGCTGTCAACAATCGGCTCTGTTGTTTCGTTTGTCGAATTTGAGTTGAAAGCTGTGTTTTGCGGCTTCGGCGTCGGTTTCCCGGAATTTACGTTCTCGTTCTCTTCTTCGTCCGGCGTTTCATCAGGCGTCGGAGCGGTTATGACGACATCGCGATTATCATTTCCGGCGTTGATAAATCCAGCACCAATGATGATGACGGAAAGACCTATAAGAAAAACAGCAACGCCAGCAATAACAAACGGGACAAAATTAATTTTGTTTTCGCCAGTTGCGGCTGAACTTTTTTGATTCGCTTCAACCGCCTTCGCTTCCTGTTTTGAAATTTGAATCGTCAGCGTTGTTTCGTTGCCGAGTCGAATCGAATCGCCGTTTTTGAGCGGTGTTCCCGCCCCGGAAACGGCAGAGCCATTGACAAAAGTGCCGTTCGTTGAATTTTCATCCGAAATCCAGACTCGCTCGCCTTCACGATAAACGGTCGCGTGATGGCGCGAAAGGCTGTGATCGTCAAACCGCAAATCAACCGCGCCGCGCCCGATTGTCAGATTTTCGCCTTCGACCGCGATTTGCCGCGAGCCTTCGGGCGTCGGAAATGTGAGAAAGACTTCAATCATTGACCGAGCAGATTTTGATACAAATTGAAAAGCGGCTTGTCACGTTTCAAACCGAATTTATGCGGGTTTTCCGCCACGATTCCGGCGGCGAAAAAGCGAGCAAGTTGGTCGCGCTGTTTCGGAGATTTGATCGTGTTCCAAAAATCGGCGCGGTCTGCGGCGGGAAGTGAGTTTTTGAAATTTCCGGCTTCCGACAGCGACAAATCAAAACACGCGACGCCGTAAACCACATCGCCTTCAAATAAATTTGTGACGAGAGCTTTCGCATAAACGGCGGCGATGCGGGCGGCGCAATTCTGACTTGCCGCGCTCAAATTTTCCGTCCCGCATTGCCCGTTGTAACCGTTGGCGGAGGCGAAGGCGTCGGTCATTTGCCACAAACCTTCTTTCGCCGCCGCGCCGCGCTTGTTTTCAAATCGGCTGCGCGACATCGCCAAATGATAGCCGAGCGGGGCGGGCAAACCTTGTTCGTTAAAAAACGCAATGTTTATCGCGTCGCGCGTCGCAGCCGCCCGCGTTGAAAAACCTTCGGCTTTATATTCCGCCGTTCGCGCCTGCACCTGTTTTAAAAACTGGGCGTCGTAGCGGTAAACCGAATTGCCGTAAAATTTCATTAGCCGCTCGCACATTTCTTTCGTTTCGGCGAGCGAGATTTGCACAGGTTTTTCCACAGGCGATTCAGGCTCATCGTTGTTTGCGTCATCGAGCGTTTTATCAGATTTCGTTTCGTCTTTAGATTTTTCGCCGTCTTCGCCGGAAAACGCGATTAAAATTTCGCTCTCCTGAATTTTGGCTACGCCGTCTTTGCCAGTGACGGCGACGGATAAAACGTGCGTCGCTTCATCATCCATTAAATCGGGAAAAATCTCCGGTTTAAGTTCAGCTTTGTAAGGCGGAACTTCTGCGGAAGCAAATTCTTTTCCGTCGAGCCGGTAAGAAACGCGCTCGATGCATTTCGCATTTTTAGCTGAAACCTGAATCGGCGTTGTTTCGGAAATCGTCACGCCGCTTTCGGGGCTTGAAATAACGACTTCGCCCGCGCAACTCGTCGGAATGCTCAAAAACAAAACAACACCGATTACCGCAATAATCGCTAAACCGGATAATACGGCGGCAATTGTCAGCATAAGTGGAATGTTTGATTGCGGATTGCGGATTGCGGATTGCGGATTTACAGTTTGATTGACTAAACCGGCTGCGTCCAAACTTCCGCCTTGCAAATTAGGAGTCAAATCTGCATTTTGCGTTCCGAGTTCCGCGCCCGGCTTAATTTGATCGTCAAATAGAATTTCAACAATGCTGTCGTCGCCGCCCAAACTGATTTTATCGCCCTCTTGCAGACGACGTTCGCCCTCAATTGGCTCGTCGTTAACGAAAGTTCCGTTGCGGCTGTTTAAATCAACGAGATAAAAATTATCTCCGCGCCGTTCGATTTCGGCGTGATAACGCGAAACGTTAGAGTCCGAAACGAGCGCGACCGCGTTATCCGGCGCGCGTCCAAGCGTAATTAAGCCGCTTTTGATTTCTATCTCCAGCGGCTCTTGCCCGAACTCGTTAATTTTTAATTTAGCATTCGGCATCTATCGTTGAATAACCGTGTACTGGATGCGGCGATTTTGAAACATCCCTTCCGCTGTATTGTTTTCCGTTTTCGGTTTCGTCGCGCCGTAGCCTTTTGTCACGAGCATTGAGGGATTGACGCCGGAGCCAATCAAAAAGAATCTAACCGCATTAGCCCGGTTTTGAGACAAAATCAGATTTGCTTCGATACCGCCCTGATTGTCGGTGTGACCGCCGATTTCGACGACTGGCGAGCCTTGCAGCAGTTTGAACTTTTCGGCTGCTCTTCGTAAGAATTTTTCGCGTCTCGGAGGAATATCGAATTTGTTCGACTCGAAATTGATGATCTGCATATTCAAAACGCGCACCAAATCGTCCACCGTAAAAGGCATCACGAGTTTGTCGAGTTCATCCAAAGCGCGACATTCGGCTTGCGCCACGCGCGGGTCTGGATCGTCGCAATCGTTTTGCTGCGGCGGCGTCTGCGCGACGTTTTTTGGCGCCATATTCGCCGTCACGTCAAATTCCTCGCCGTTTTCGCCGCGAATTGTTTCGGTGTAATCGGTATAGCCTTCGAGCGTGACTCTCATCGTTCGCGGTTTGCCCGCTTCCAGCCCGAAACATTTAATCGTGTCGCCCGAACGCTCGCCGCACCTTTGATTGTCAACAAAAACCGTGCTGCCGACCGGCGCGTTTTTGACGACGAGCGTAAAGCCCGTATCGCGCCAGAAAACAAACCACAACGCGATTCCGGCAATAAGCAAAAAAGCCAGAAACGCCAAACTTCCGCTCGTTATCCAGAGCCACAGGGGAATGCCTGTCGCGGCACGTTTTTCCTCTTTTTTCGGCGGCGCGACAACGGGCGCAGTCGTTTCCCGATATTGCCGGCGGTCGGTTTCCGGCAAGCTGATATAAGGCATCGTCGCGCCGAACTCCGGCTCGTTTCGATTGTTTGAATATCCGCTGGACATCGTCGAACCGAAATCAACATCGCTCGGCGGTTCGCGGCGAATGTTCGGCGAAGTCAGATCAAAATCATCCGGCGGCAAATTGCGAGGCGCGTTATGTCTTGGGATGCCGGGCATTGTCATCCCAAAATCGTCCGGCGGCGCGGCGGGCGGCGTCTGCGGCGGCGATTGCTGCTGATTCGGCAGACGCAGATTCGGGACGGTCAAATCGAAATTGTCAGGGTTTTGCTGCGGCTGTTTATTGGGACGAATGCCCGGCATTGTCATCCCAAAATCATCTGGAAGCGGTTTCGGATTGTTGTCTCGTTCGCTCACGGTTTGTCTGGCTCCTTTGTTTCAGGTCAAAAACGAAAATTTTTGACTGTTTTGCCGACGCAAAAAAGGCGGAAAGTTTGCGCTAAAGCCAAAACTAGAACCAAGAGACACTCGATGTCAAGAATAGCGGAAATCGTTTTTGCCACACTGAGATGCGGCGAGACGGAAACACGGAGACGGATTATCTAATTCTCTGGAGTTATTTTCACCGCTTCTCCGTGTTTCCGTGCCGCTATTTTATATTAGGCGGCTGCGTGGTTTTGGTGCGGACGTTGATGCCTTTGTCTGCGACGACAAACAGGCGTCGCGCTTCGACACCGCCGCCATTTAAAGGCTGATACGCGAGCAAATAACGATTGTTTTTCAATTCGTCGCAGATAGCTTTGGCGGCAGTTTGCGATTCTTCAAAATCAAAAACTTTGCCGCCGGTGCCTTCCGTCAGCTTTTGAATTACGGCTTCCGGTTTCGGTTGATCGCGGCGATAAGCTCCGCCCGTGCGGTCAGGAATTTGAATCGCGTAAATGGCGACGTTCGCCGATTGATAATCGGCTAAAATGCGCTCAAACGTTTTCGTGCTGCCGCGATCAAGCCCGTCGCTGACAATTACGACCGCCGTTTTTCGGACTGCGGGCATCAACGGTCTGACAACTTGTTCGAGAACGTCGCCGAGCGAATCGAATAAACGGGGATTTCCTTTTTTGCGAAACGTGGCGAGCGACTTTTCAATCTTTTTCGCGTCGTCAGTCCATTCTTCGATGATTTCCGCCTTTTCGTCGTAAGCGGCGACGAAAATCTGATCGCCTTCGTAAATTTCGTAAGCAAATTCCTTGACGGCGGCGGTCATTTTCACCACGTCGGTTCGCAAAGTCTGCGAGTTGTCAACGAGAAGAACAATCCGCGCCGGTGTCGCATCGAAAGTAACGGCTTTGATTTTTTGCTCGACGCCGTTTTCGTAAAGGGCAAAATTTTCGGTCTTAACCGGCTCTTTTGAATCGCCTTCGCGCGAGACCACGACCGGAACGAGTCCGTCCGATTCGCTCATCGCAACGGGCGAACGCCGCCCGGCTTGAGCGAAGGAAAATGCGGCGGAAAAAGTTAAAATCAAAAGCAGAAAAGATATTTTTTTTGCGGCGTCAAAACAGTTTTTCATCGTTCTAAGGCTTACTTTTATCGGAAGATGCGGTCTTTGTCTCTGATTTCGATGCGCCGTCCGCGCTTGCGGTTGATTCTCCGCCGGAAGAAGTTTTCGGCGCGTCGGTTTTGGCTGGTTCGCTTTTCGCGTCGCTTTTGGTTTCCGCGCTGCCGCTTTCCGTCGCCGTTTTCCCGGCGTAATCGGTCACATACCAGCCGGTTCCTTTAAACTGAAATCCGCTGCGCGACCATTGTTTTTCCAAATTTCCGCCGCATTTCGGGCATTCTTTTAACGGTTCATCCGAGATTTTCTGCATCGCTTCCAGATGATTTCCGCATTCCTGACATTTGTATTCGTAAATCGGCATATTTTTTAATCCAGTCAATAAATACTTTATCAAAATAAACCTGCTGTTATGATTTTCCTCATCCGCTCGGAGATTGACAAGCGTATATTCGGCAAACAATGCCGCTTGCCAAACGGCGGAATTATTTTCAAGGGGTTTTTAGATGAAATATTTGGGATTATTCGTTTTGCTGTTGATGCCTTCGCTTTTTTCGGCTGTTTTCGGAGAAAACAAACCGCTGGAAACCGTCGCGGCGGTTGATTTAGAACGCTATGCCGGAAAATGGTACGAAGTGGCGCGGCTGCCGAACAGTTTTGAGAAGA
>DASWLV010000280.1:0-17691 GCA_036400075.1 Pyrinomonadaceae bacterium | reverse complement strand
GCTCATTGCCGAGCGCGTCCGCGAAGGCGGAACTCTTGTTTTAAATGCCGACGATGCCTTATTGGCGCGTTTGGCTGACGATGCGCGAGTCCATAAAATTCCGAAACAAATTGTTTATTTTTCGCTCAAGCCCAATCACATTTTGCTAAAACGTCACGTTTCTGCTGGCGGCACGGCTTATACGGTAAAAAACGGCTGGATTGTAGAGCTTTCGCCCGAAGGCGAATTTCATCTCGGTCACGTCGCGGAAATCCCTGCGACTTACAAAGGGCAAGCCGATTTCAACGTCGCCAACGTGCTAGCTGCTATTGCCGCTTGCCGGGCGCAGAACGCACCGAGCCAACAAATTATGGCGGCGTTGGGAGAGTTTCGCGCGGCGCGGGATAACGAAGGGCGATTTAATTTGTTTCACGTCAACGACGGCTACGTTTTGATTGATTACGCGCACAACCCGGAAGCCGTTAAAGCCATTTGCCGGATGGCGGCGAAATGGCACAACGGCGAGCGCCGCGTGACCGGAATTGTGACTGCGCCCGGCAACCGCGATGATGAATTGATTGCCGAACTGGGGCGCGCCGCCGCTCGCGGTTTTCATCGCGTTATCGTTCGCGAAGACGCCGATTTGCGCGGACGGAGGACGGGCGAAGTTGCCGAGATTTTATACAACGCCGTCAAGACGGAAGCGCCGGAAATTGATTGCCGCATCGTCTTAGACGAAAGCGACGCTCTCAAGCGACAAATTTCCGTAATGCGCGAAGGCGACATCATTGTTTGTTTTTATGAAAACTTTGAAGCGATGCGCGAGATTTTAGCCAAATGGGACGCGCAGCCGGCAAGCGGTGTCGAAAAGACGGTCGCGAGGTTCAGCCTCGCGCGAGCTTGAAACTAGTCTGGCGAGTCTGGCAGGTCTAGCGGGTTTGGCGAGTCTAAATGAATTTAAATCAGATAAAATTCCAGTTGACTTGCTAGACTCACTAGACTCGCTAGAATTCAAATTTTTCAAATACTTAGGCAGAAAATCGAAGACATTTTGCATCTAATTTTACGTTAAAGGAGAGAGACAAAATGACTAAGAATAAAGCTGCGGCGGCGACTGAAACTGTCGAAACGAAAGCGTCGCGAATTACGAAAAAAGATCAAATTGTGTCGTTGTTTTTGTCCGGCACGACGAATTTAAATGAATTAGCGAAAATTACCGGCGCGAGCAACAGCTACGTCGGTTCGGTTTTGCAGGACGCCGGTTTGATGACCGGATATTTCGATTTGTATACGACAACGGCGAACCCGATGAACGTTTATTCCAAGTTTTTTGTTAACAAGCTCGGATTTAAAAACGAAGAAACCGCGCTTCGTAGCGTCGAAACTTTGGAAAACGCTTATCGTCAGTTTGACAGCCAGGGCGACCGCGCCGGACAGCATCACGCGCTCGAAATGGCTTTGATTATGTTCGACCGCGCTCGTTTTACCGGCAAACGACGCGAAGCGGAAATCTTCCGCGATTGGCTGGTCGCACAACTCGAAATCAGCGAGCCGGAAACGGTTGAAAATTTCGAGCAGCAAAATCTGCCGATTGAACAAGCCGAAGGCGTTCATTAAGAGAACAGTTAATTTAAAAATTGCCGGAAACGGGGAAAGGAGTTGAGACCTTTCCCCGTTTTGTTTTTTATTCCGCACTTATCTGCTTAAAGTCTGCAACCGTACATATAAAGCGGATTAAAAATGCTTATAATTCAGTTACGGTTGAAATTTGGCTATGGTGACGGAAGCGCGTTTTCAAAATCGAAAGCGTTTCTGTCGTTTCTTCAAATGGTTATGTGGTGAATATAACTGTTGTTTGGTTATATTTCCGCAAAATTGAACAAGGGGTTTTATGGTGCAAACAGAATCGAATTCAATTCGGAAATTAAATCGTAACAATTTCTATTGCATCCGTTTGGCTGCAATTATCCTGACAGTCGAAACTGTTCAAAGTATGCGAATGCAGACTCAATAAATTTTTGCAAAGGAACATTAGCCCGCTGAAGAATTATCCGGTGGGCTGTTTTATTCGGGAAAACAATCTGGTTATTTGAAATCAACTTGTCTTATCTCGCGAGAAAGAAAAACGGCGTTTTGAGCCGATGCGATAAGGCAAAACATCTAAAACGAAAGAGGTAAATGCAATGAAAAAAATGGAAAAAGCATTGGTCGTAATGACCTTACTCGTCGCCGTGATGATGACGGGCGCGACGATTGCCACGATGCAGGCAAATCAAAATCAAAACAGTAACGGAAATCGCGGCAACACGATGAATTCAAATATGGGCGCCGCGATGTCGGCTTCCGATACGGAATTTGCAACGATGGCGGCGCAGGGCGGTATTGCAGAAGTTCAGATGGCGCAGCTCGCACAACAGAAAGCGACCAGCAAAGATGTTCAAAAATACGCCAAACAAATGATCAAAGATCATACGAAAGCGAACAATAATTTGATGAAAATCGCTGCCAAAAAACAAATGACTTTGCCGACGACGCCGAACGCCGAACAAATGCAAATGATGTCGCAATTGCAGCAAGCGTCGGGCGCGGAATTTGACCGGATGTATATCCAAATGGCGGGAATTGATTCTCACCAAAAAATGCAGGGTCTTTTCCAGAGTGAAATCAGCGGCGGAACCGATGCCGATTTGAAATCTTTTGCCTCGAAAACTTTGCCGACTGTTCAAAAACACTTGCGAATGGCGCAGGAAATGACGAACGCGGGAATGACGGGAGGCAATATGAATATGAGCGGCGGCAGTATGAATTCAAATATGGGCGGCAATATGAACGGAAATATGAATGGAAATATGAATTCAAACAATCGCAACCGTAATTCCAATTCAAATCGCAACAGCAATTCAAACGGAAACACAAACAACAGCAATCGTTAAAATATTTTGGAAAAGGTAAAGAAATTCAAGAATTTCTTTACCTTTTCCTGCTGTAAAATAAGATGGAAAGCAGAGCAAAAATTCTCGGACATCCGGCGCATCAGATGCTGATTGTTTTTCCGCTCGGACTTCTGGGAACGTCGGTTATTTTCGATCTGGTTTACTGGTTTACCGGAAATCCGACGTTTGCGCAGGTCGGATTTTGGATGACCATTTCGGGCATTATCGGCGGATTAATTGCTTCGCCGTTCGGGACGATTGATTGGCTGGCGATTCCGCAAGGAACTCGCGCAAAGCGCGTCGGGCTGCTTCACGGCGGCGGAAATTTTCTCGTAACAATACTTTTTGCGTTGAGCGCATATTTTCGCTGGGGACGCGCCGCTCACGAACCGGACGGATTTACGCTGATTTTGGCGTTGACCGGATTTTTGCTATCAATGGCGACGGGCTGGCTCGGCGGCGAGCTGGTTGACCGTTTGGGCGTCGGCGTTGAGGACGGAGCGAATCTCGATGCGCCATCTTCGCTTTCAGGTCGAAAAGCGAGCGAGCGGGTCACGGGCGACGAGCGCGGCAGAGTTTTTTAATCGGCGAGAAAATCAAGCAAAACTTCGTTCACGTCATCGGCGGCTTCCTGCTGAACCCAATGCGCGGCTTCCGGCAAGCGAAATTCGCTGAAAGGCGCTTCAACGGCTTCGGACACGCCGCGCACGGTTTCCGGTAAAATAGCGTGATCTTTTTCGCCGTAAATAAAAAGCGTCGGAACTTGTATTTTTTCGCCGGTTGATTGCTTGCCGAAAAAACGCTTGAGAATATTAGCGCGATAATAGTTAAGCGGTGAAGTCATTTTTTCGGTTTCGCGCCATGATTTTCTATATTCTTCAATCACTTCATCGGTAAAAACATCGGGTCTGGCGGACGTTTTCCTGAGCGATTTTTCGAGTGCGGCATAATCGTTTGCGCTCAAAAACAATTCGGGCAAAAACGGAAGCTGAAAAAAGAACATATACCAGCTCGCCAAAAACTGCCGCAAAGTCTGATTTTTGCGCCAAACTGAGACCGGCGGAACTTGCATCGCGCAAAGTTTCCAAATTGATTCCGGGTGCTTTTGCGCCAGCCGCCAGGCAACCGCCGCGCCAAAATCGTGTCCAACAATCGCCGCCTGCTCGCGCCCGAAATGGCGAATCAAACCTAAAACGTCATCCACAATTTTCCCGATTTCATAATCGCCGACATTTGCGGGTTTGTCCGACAAATTGTAGCCGCGCAAATCCGGCGCGACGACGGTGTAAGTTTCGCTCAAAACGGGAATCTGATTCCGCCACGAATACCAGAATTCGGGAAAACCGTGCAGCAGGATAACCAGCTTTTCGCCTTCGCCGGCAGTAACGTAATGAAGGCGCACGCCGCCGATTTGCGCGTAATCGTGTTTTAAATTTTCGATATTTGGACTCATTGTTTTAATGCGAGACAGTTGATAGTTGATAGTTTAAAGTTGATAGTTATTCGCTCGTTTTTGACGTTTTGACAATTGATGTAAGCATTTTTATTAATTCAACGCAATCGTTATTGATCGAGTTGAAAGCTTTATCGTCAATCAAATCGGATTCGTGTAGAAGCTCAAGCCAATATTCGGTTTCGGATGCTTTTCGCAAAGCAACTGCCATTTCTTGGGCAAAAACAGTTCTGGATTCAGCTTGCGTCGCTTCCTTAATATGCGCTCCGATATATGTGCCGGAAAGCAAAACCTGCTTACTTAAAACAAATTCGCTTTTCTCATTACAGAGATAACGATAAAGCCGCACAATTCTGAGCGCAAAAACCTTCGATTTTTCCAAAACCAAACTGTGACTCATAAAACTATCAACTATCAACTTTTAACTATCAACTAATTTGCATAATTAAAAGCCGAAGCCTTTAGCATCTTCATCTGCAATCTCAATTTTCATTCGTAAAAGCGCGGTCGAAAACGTTTTGCCCTGTGCGTCTGTCATTAAACTCAAAGTTCCGCCGCCGCCGAGCGATTCGTGCAGCAGAAAATTAAGCGCCCCCAGGTTCGGCAATTCAAAGCGCTCGACTTCACCTTTAACCATCGAGCCGAAATGTTCTTTGACTCGTTCCGCCGTCACTTCGCGCACAAGCAGCGGATAAAATTCTTCTTTTAGCGCAATCACGCCGACGTTTGCTGTGTCGCCTTTGTCGCCCGAACGGGCGTGGGCGAGCTTTAATAATTCGATCTTCATAAATTCTTTTTGTTTTGATAAATATTGAAACGCTGAAAACC
This sequence comes from Pyrinomonadaceae bacterium, assembly GCA_036400075.1. GTDB lineage: Bacteria > Acidobacteriota > Blastocatellia > Pyrinomonadales > Pyrinomonadaceae > JALZCH01. The sequence continues at coordinate 12,498 of DASWLV010000280.1, read as the reverse complement.
AGCCAGAACGAGCGAATGCGTGATTTCCTCATTTGAAATCAAATCGTCAATATCCGATAGCGAAACAACGCGCTCGACACAATGCTCTGATGAATCGAATTGCGGTTCTTGGTTTTTCTCGCAGCCGAAAGCCGCGAAATGATAAACAAAATTATTTTGAATCGCCGGATTCGGATTCGATTTGCCGAGATAAATGACTTCGCCCGCGCCGTAGCCGGTTTCTTCCAACAGTTCGCGCGTCGCGGCTTGTTCCGGCGTTTCACCCTCATTCACAATTCCGCCGGGAATTTCGAGCGAAACCGCTTCGATTCCCTGGCGAAACTGTTCAATTAAAACAACTTCATTGTTTTTAGTGATTGGAATAATGTTGCACCAAGCCGGACATTCGAGAACATAAAAAGTGTGTTCCGAGTTTTCAAAATCCGCGTCTTCGCTGACGCACAAATCGCGGCGAACGGTAAAAACGCGGCAGTTAGCGATTTCTTCGGAACGAATTCGTTCCCATTTCCTTAATTCTTCGCTCACGCTTCGACAATCTCGACTTTCGTCTGAATTTCTGTTTTCGGAATCAGAGCAGGGAAGTAAGCCATAATCTCTTCGACTTTCGGACGCCCGCCGGCAAACCCTGTAACCGCCGGAGGTCCGGTCAAAATCAGCGGCGCGATTTCCTTCGTGAAACGCTCGACCGCAGCTTTGTCTTGCCCGCGCACTCCGAAACGCAGTTGAACTTCGGGAATGTCGGCTGAAGGCTCGCCCGCCAAATGTCCGTGCGTGGCATTAACGCCGACAAATTCGGTCAAAATCAAATCGAATTTCAAACCCAAACGATCTAACCGTTCGCGCAAAATCCGGTCGGCGGCTTGCGCTTTGGCGTAAGCGTCCGGGTAAGCGTAAACCAATGTGCCGACTGCTTTAAAACCGGCGGAATACGCGATTGAAACTTTGTAAAACTCAGTAAAAGGTTTGCCTTTAATGCCGTAAACGCGAACGCGATTTTCGCCGTCTTCGGAAAGCTGAATCGTCGTAAAATCGGCGACGACATCGGGCGTAATATATTCGTGCGGGTCGCCCATTTCGTACAAAAGCTGTTCTTTGACCGATGGAACGGAAACAACTCCGCCCGTACCTTTATGTTTGGTGATAACAAATTCGCCGTTTGGCGATGCCTCGGCAATCGGAAATCCGACGTTTGCCAAATCGGGAATTGATTGCCAATCGTACTGACAATTTCCGCCCGAACATTGCGCGCCGCATTCGATAATGTGTCCGGCAATCGTCCCGGCGGCGAGCTTATTCCAATCGTTTTCAGACCAGCCGAATTCGTGCATCATCGGCGCGAGAGTTAAACCTGTATCGGTCACGCGCCCCGCAATCACAACGTTTGCGCCTTTGTTTAATGCTTCGACAAGCGGAGCCGCGCCGAGGTAAACGTTCGCCGACTGAACTTTGTCTCGCACGGAAGCGAGCGGTTCGCCAGTGTCCATATTTCGCAGCTCGATTCCTTTTTCAATAAATTCATCGAGCTTGTCCAAAATATCATCACCTGTAACAACGCCGATTTTTAATTTGCCTGACAAACCTAATTCAGCGGCAGCGTTTTTAACGGCTTCGGCGCAGCCGGAAACGTTTACGCCTCCGGCGTTTGCCGTGACACGAATGTTTTTCTCAACGATGTCGGGCAAAATTGCGCGCATCAAATCAACAAAATCGCGCGCATAACCCATTTGCGGATTGCGAGAGCGTTGTTTTTGCAGAATGCTCATTGTGACTTCCGCCAGATAATCGAGCATTAAATAATCAATCTGCCCGCCGCGCACCTGACGCACGGGAGCATCGAGCAAGTCGCCCCAAAAGCCTTGCCCGCTGGCAATTCTAATTCTTTCTTTCATAAATTGCTTTCCAAAACGCGAATCGAATAAGCAATAAGTTACCGTTTATTTCGGGCTTTTGCCAACATTGGCTTTGTTCGCGTTCTGATTAGGACTGTCCGCAGGTGAGGGCGACGGCTTTGGCGACGGACTCGGTGACGGTTTTGTTTCAGCCGCTTTTGGGGCTTTTGCCTTTTCGGTTTGTTCGGCTGGTTTCGCAGGTTCTTTTTTCGTCAGTGATTTTGGCGTTGCCGGTTTTGAGCCGGATTTTTTTGCTATCGGATTAACCGGAGCGATTTTTGAAAAATTGGTTTTCGCAGGAGACGGTTTTTTTGCGGTTGGTTTTCTCGAAACCGAGTTTTTGCGCGTGGTTTTATTCGAGCTTGCCGCAGACGATTTAGACGGCGCACCGGAAGAAGCGTTTTTCAGATTTGTTTTTTCAATTTTTTCCGTATTTGCGGCGGTTGTTTTTGCGGGTGATTCCGCGCGAAAACGGCGCAGCTCGTCGGTCGTGGTTTTGATTTCGTCCGTCGCCCGCTTTAATTCGAGCGTTGCGCGGCGCATCTCGTCGGTGGCTTGTTTGACAACGCTTAGGCTCGCTTCGTCCTGCGGTTTTGCTTCCGTTGTTATTGGCGCGCCTTCAAGCGTCTGAGTTTGTTTTTCAACAACCGCCGTCGGTTCGGTTTGGGACGTTTCCGGCGTTGTTCGATTTTCTTTTGCAGGTTCAGGTTGTTTGCTTTCAGTTGCAGCTTCCAATTTTAAAGTTGTAGCTGCAAAGCTGTTGTTTTGAGCTTTTGCTGTCGCCCTTGTTTTCGACCTGGCTTTTTTGCCGGAAACTGTTTTCGGCGCGGCGGCTTTTTCCAGCTCGTCGGCGGCGACAAAGCCGAAATTGACTCCGCATTTTGCCGATTTAGGATCGGCGCATTCCGCTTTTGTCGGTTCGATCAAACGCGCATCCGTAATTTTTTCCATTTTGTTGTTCGCGGTTTCGGAAACAGCTTCAAAACGAAATTCGCGTTCTTCGCCGGGCGCGCTCGTGAAAATCAGATTTTTGCCGGTTTTCCGCAGACGGACGGACATCATCGAATGGGCAAACGGCTGGTTTTCCTGCGGCGTTTCTTCAAACATCAAGGCGATTGAAATGTAATCGCCGCCGGTTTTAATTGCCGTAATTCGCCCGATTTTTTCGCTTCCGTTTGCGTCGCGCAACAGGAATTTATTGCCTTCGACGCTCAAAGTCGCTTTGCCGTTTAGGTTTGCCGACGGAAATTTCAAACTGCCCGCATAATTTCCGGTCAAATCGGCGCGGTCGCTCGTTTGTCCGAAAACGATTGAGAAATTAAAGCAGCAGAATGCCAAAAAAACGAAATGCAAAAAGAAACGTGGATTGCGGCGCATCAGACAATTCCTCCGGCAATTTAAAATCTTATTTTTCCGAATAATAGCAAAAAGCCGATTGAAAAAGAATTTCCCAATCGGCTTTTAATAAATGTTAATTGTTACGGTCGTCTTGTTTTCCGGCTATTGCCCGTAACTGCGGTTCGGACGACCTTTTTGGTTCGGCTGGCAGTAGCTTTGACGCCTTTTTTGGAATAGTGATAAGTGCCTTTGCCGATTTTCTTCGATCTGGAAGTTACTTTTCTGCCGGTTTTATATGTGACTTTTCCGGCTTTGACGGCACCTTTTTTGGTTGCGCTGGCGACTTTTTTCGTGCCGCCGACTACATCCTGAGCGCCTTCGGCGACAACGTCATCGGCTTTATCATAAGCCTTTTTGGTGCCTTCGACCGCAGCTCCCGCGACTTTCTTAGTTCCTTTGGCGGTCGCCTTCGCCGCGTCAACTGTTACATCGGCGGCTTTCGTCGCCACGTCTTTAGTACCTTCGCCGACTTTTTTAGCAACGTTTACGGTTCCATCTTTCGCTTTTTCCAAAATGTTTTTATCTTCCTGAGCGTTAGCCGCGCTCGAAAAGATGCCGATTAGAACGAGAACCAAAAGCGTTGTAATAAAATAGGACAATCTCAAGCTGATATTCATTACATTTCCCCCTCAACAGAATTTCTAACGACTATCGAGCAAACATCGTGCCTTACAATTTTCAAGCCTCGCTCATTTTTTATTTTGATAATCGTTATTTTTCCTTCGTAAATATAAATTCTCGCCCGCCTTGTCTTAAAGTCATCTGATTTTTCTCGGCGTTAAATTCGATAACGACGCCCGCCGTATCAAATTTGAATTTATCTGCGGCAGTCGCTTCGAGCGGAAACGAGGATTGTCCGGTCGCCTGCGCGTAAAGCGTCGCCGCGTCTCTAGTAACGGTTATTTTTAGTGGAAATCCGGCGCTTGAATAAACTCCGACATACTTTTCCAAAATTTCCGCGCTGACTGCAATGGTTTCAAAGGTCGGAATCGAAAACGGTTTGTTATAGTAAACGGCGAAAGCGCCTAGCAGAATATCGTTAATTGGATAAACCATTCCGTTTGAAGTGTAGGCGACCGCCAATTTTTCTTCCGGCGAATAAACCAGCATCGAGTTAAAACCGTCAATTCCGCCCGTGTGACCGTAAAAAGTTTTGCCGTCGAGCGGAAACGGAAACATTCCCATTGAGTTTGTTTTCATCTGATTCAGGCTCTCTTGCGAGACGAGCTTCAGATTGAACAAGGCGTGGATGAATTTCGTCAAATCCGTTGGCGTCGAGACGATTGCGCCCGCGCCGCCCGGAATACTCAAATCGGTTTCGGTTTCAGGCTTCCAATTGCCCGCGTAATTGTAGGAAAAACTTTCGTTATTGTTCGGATTGGTTTTGCCGACGCCGAGATAAGTGTCCGAAAGTCCGATTTTCGAGGTTATTCTTTCTTTTAACGCATCCTGATAAGATTTTTTTGTCGCCTTCTCGACGATGTAGCCCAACAACACATAGCCTGTGTTGCTGTACAACTCCTTCGCGCCCGGCTCAAAATCCGGTGTGCTTTTGGCGATAATGGCGAGAATTTCGCTCTGCGTTTTCGGATTCATCAGCCACGTTCTGAAATCCGCATCTCCGGTAAAACTGTGGATTCCGCTGCGGTGATTAAGAATGTTGCCGATGGTGATTTTCTTCGCGTTCGGAATCTGCGGGAAAAATTTGTCGAGCGTGTCCGTCAGCTTTAGCTTTCCTTCTTCGACAAGCTGAAAAATCATCACGGCGGTGAACATTTTCGTGATCGAGCCGATTCTGTATCTGGTCGCCGTTGAAGCAGGCTTTTTTTCATTGCCGCTGATTTGGCTGTAACCGACTACGCGGCTGTAAATGACATTTCCGTCTTTGGAAACGGTCAAGCTGCCCATCGCTTTATTCTTTTCGCCGAGCGCGTCGAAAAATTTGTCGAGCTTGGCTTTATCAAAAGTTTGAGCGTAGCCTGCCGTGAATAACGCAAGCATCAATAAAAATGGGGATAATATTTTAATTTTCATTTGTATAACCTCTAACTTTCGAGCAATACGCAAATCCGCCCGCAAAGTTCGGCGTAACTGGCAGAACCGGGAGCGATAGCGAACGGCTTGAGTCATAAATCAGCCGTTCGCTATCGCTCCCGGTTCTGACGCGAGGCAAATTTAATTTGCTCTATAAATTTTCGGGCAAGACAAAAGCACCGATATGTGGTTTATCTGTATTCAAACAAGTTTGCAGCGCCAGATTTAAAGCGTCGCGTAAGTTTTCGGGCGCGATAATCGCGTCAACCAATCCGCGCGCTGCGGCGTGTTTAGCGTCCAATTCGCGCTCGTAAGTTTCGCGCACTTTTTCCATTTCGGCTTTTAGATTCTCATCCGGCTCTTGTCCGGCGCGTTTTAATTTTTCGAGCTGTGTGCCGAAAATCGCCTGCACCGCCGAATCGCCTTCCATCACGCCCATTCTTCCGGTCGGCAAACTGAAAATAAAATCGGGATCAAAACCTTGCCCAGCCATCGCATAATAACCCGCGCCCGAAGCGTGATTTATTGTTAAAACGATTTTCGGCACAACGGTGGTCGCCATCGCTTCGACAAAACGCGCTCCGGCGCGAATAATGCCGGAATGCTCAGCTTCCGCGCCGACCATAAAACCCGAAACATCCTGAACGAAAAGCAGCGGCGTCTGATGACGATTGCAGTTTTCGATAAAATACGCGGTTTTTTCCGCCGATTCGGTGTAAACAATTCCGCCGAAACGCGGCGGTTGTTTCGGGTCTGCGCCGCGAATCATCCCGCGCGAGTTTGCGATGACGCCGACCAGAATGCCGCCGATGCGCGCCGTGCCGCAAATCATTTCTTTGGCGAAGTCCGCCTGAAACTCGTCAAGCTTTCCGCCGTCCAAAATGCAGTTTAAAACTTCGCGCATATTGTAAGGCGCTTTGTGTTCTGCGGGCAGCAAGTCGTACAAATCCGTTACGGGGCGCGCCGGATTTGCGGATTCTGTAACCGAAACGGGCGATTCAAGCTTTTTTGGCAATTCGGAAACAATCTCGCGGATTTTTTCGAGACAAGTTTCGTCCGTTTCCAGCCGAAAATGTGCGACACCGCTGATTGCGTTGTGCGTCAAAGCGCCGCCTAAGCTCTCGTTGTCAATCGTTTGCCCGGTCGCGCCTTTAACGAGATTTGCGCCGCCTAAGCCCATAAAGCTCGTTTTCTCGACCATCAAAATCACGTCCGAAAGCGCGGGCAAATACGCGCCGCCCGCGACGCACATTCCCATTACGGCGGCGATTTGCGGGACTTTCAAATAACGGCGCATAATCGAGTTGTAATAAAAAATACGCGCCGCGCCGTATTGACCGGGAAAAACGCCGCCCTGATACGGCAGATTGACGCCCGCCGAATCAACCAGATAAATAATCGGTACGCGGTTTCGCATCGCAATTTCCTGCGCGCGCAAAATCTTCTTGATTGTTTCTGGATACCAAGCTCCGGCTTTAATCGTCGCATCGTTGGCGACGACAACGCATTCGCGCCCGTGAATCTTGCCGATTGCCGTGACTACTGCGGCGGCAGGAGCTTGTCCTTTGTATTCGTCGTAAGCAACGAGCAAGCCGATTTCCTGCGCATAAGCGCCTTGGTCAAAAAGTTGTTCGATTCGCTCGCGGGCGGTTAATTTCCCCTGCGAGTGCTGCTTTTCGATTTTTTCAGCGCCGCCGCCAAGTTTAAGTTTGCGTTCGAGCCGTTGTAATTCGTCGGTTAATTGCCTGAGTCTGGTTTGGGTTTCGGATGTTTTCATTAGAGAAAAGAATATCTTTTATTCCATAAGAAAATTATCACAAGACAAGAAATCTGAACAAAAGAGGATGTTTTAAACATCAAAGCGGCTGCTGATTTAAGATTGATTTGGAAGAATGACGAAAGTTTTGCGCCTTTATGAAATGATTTTCCGTCGCGGCTCGCTCGTGCGGCAAATCGTTCACGCCGTTATCAGTATAGCTTTGCGGCTGTTTTTCCGGCGCATCGAAACGAAGGGCGCGGAGCGCGTTCCCGAAAAAGGCGCGCTGATTTTCGTTCTCAATCATCCGAACGGTTTAATAGACCCGGCGCTTGTTTTTGTCGCGCTGCCGCGCCCGGTTTCTTTTCTCGCCAAATCAACGCTGTTCGATTTGCCCGTGATCGGGTTTTTGCTTCGCACGCTCGAAGCACTGCCGCTTTACCGCCGGGTTGATGCGGGAGAAAACGTCGCGCAGAATAAAAAAACTTTTGCCGCGTCTCACGAATTGCTTAGAAAAGGCGGCGCTATCGCGCTTTTTCCCGAAGGCGTTTCGCATAATGAAACCAAATTGCTGCCCGTAAAAACCGGCGCGGCGCGAATCGCGCTCGGCGCGCTGTCGGTTGATCGAGAGCAAGATTTGAATTTAAAAATCGTTCCGGTCGGGCTTTATTACACTTCAAAAACGAGCTTTCGGAGCGAGGCTCTGCTCCGATTCGGCGAGCCGTTCGACGTTTTGCCGATTGAATCGGACGAAAACAACCAGCCGCCGCGCGAATCCGTCCGCGAGCTTTCGGAAACAATCACCGCGAGCCTGCGCGAAGTAACGCTCAACGTCGAGAACCAAGAACAGTTGGAAATAGTGCAGCGCACCGAACAGATTTTTTCTTCCGTGTATGAAACACTGAACTTTCGCACCTCGCTTGCCGAAGAGCTTGAAAGCCGCCGCCGCTTCGCCGCGCAAATCGAAAATTACAGACAGCGCTCGCCCGAAAAAGTCGCAAACTTAAACGAGCGAATTGCGAGGTATGAAAATGAACTGAAAGAGATCGGCGTCGCGCCCGAACATCTTTCCGTCTCCGAACATCCTTTGCTCGATGTAATCTGGCGGTTCTGGCTGCGCGTAGTCATTATTTTTCTGCTTTTGCCGATAATTGTGGTTGGCGCGGTTTTGCATCTTCCGGCTTATTTACTGTGTCTGCTGCTGGCGCGCGCGTTTCGCCGTCACGGACCGGACGAATCGGGCGGGACGATTAAAATTCTGGCGGCGATTTTACTGATGCCGCTGACCTGGATAACCGTTTCGGTCTTATTTTTTCTTTATTGGAACTGGCAGGCGGCTGTGATCGCTTTTCCTTTAAGCATCATTTGCGGTTACATCGCTTTACGGAGTTTGGAAGAATTGATTGAAATGCGCGGCTGGTACAATGCGGCGCGCGTCTTAACGCGAAATCCGAATTTGTTTGTCCGGCTTTTGCGCGAACGGCGCGTTTTGCATGAAGAGATTTCCGCTTTTGATGCGATAAATAAAACGCAGAGACGCAAAGACGCAGAGATTTAAAAAAAAGAACGAAAGCTATTTTCTTTATCCTCTCTTTTGCTTTCCTCAGCGTCTTTGCGTCTCTGCGTTTCAAATTTTATTTTCAAGAAACGCGCCTGGCTTTTTCGACAAGCTCGACAAATTCCGCGCGATAACCTTTTAAATCATTTCCGCGCGAATTGCGAGCGATGTTCACAATATTATTCCAGCTTGCGTTTCCTTTGTAGCGCGAATCGCGAAGCAACAGACCGAATCCCGCAACAGAGGTGGCGAAACGGAGATTTTCCGAGGCTGATTCAAATTGATTCTGCCCGTTTGCCAGACCGATTGAAAGCAGGCGGCTTTCGTTTTCGTCCGGTTTTTTGTAGCGCAGTTTCACGGTCAAAAGCTCGCTGCCGTTTGTTCCGACCGTTTCAACGGGAGTTGAATATTTCAATTTGTCAACGCCCGGATTTTCTATCTTTTGCCCGGCGGGAACAATTTCGTACAACGCCGTGACGGAAATTCCCGCGCCGATTTCGCCTGCGTCTTTGCGGTCGTCGTTAAAATCGCGGTCGGCGAGCAGACGGTTTTCATAACCGATCAGACGATAACTGGCGACTTGCGCGGGATTAAACTCGACCTGGATTTTCACGTCTTTGGCAATTGTGTAAAGCGTTCCGGCAATTTGCTGCCCCAATGATTTGCGGGCTTCTTCGAGCGAATCAATGTAAGCGTAATTGCCGTTTCCTTTGTTCGATAATTTTTCCATCATCGAATCGTTATAATTTCCAGAGCCAAAACCGAGAACAGACAAAAACACGCCGGATTGCCGTTTGTTTTCGATCAGCCGGACAAGCTCGTCGTCGCCGGTCACGCCGACATTAAAATCGCCGTCGGTCGCCAAAATCACGCGGTTGTTGCCGCCGTTGATGAAATTTTCCTGCGCGACGCGATAAGCGAGCTGGATTCCTTGCCCGCCGTTGGTTGAGCCGCCGGCTTCGAGGTTGTCAATCGCGTTTAAAATCTCTCTTTTGCGTTCGCCCGGAGTCGAAGGCAAAACCAGCCCGCTCGTTCCCGCGTAAACGACTATCGCCACGCGGTCTTTCGCCGAAAGCTGATTGACGAGCATTTTCAAGCCTTGTCTAACGAGCGGCAATTTCGCCGGTTCGTTCATCGAGCCGGAAACGTCAACCAGAAAAACCAGATTCGACGGCGGCAGATTGTCCAGAGAAACTTGTTTCCCCTGTAAACCGATTAAAGCCAGCTTGTGATTCGGATTCCAAGGGCAGCCAGCCGCTTCGGTGATAACGGAAAAAGGCACGTCGCCGACGGGCTGCGGATAATCGTAATCGAAATAATTGATTAATTCCTCGATGCGAACTGCGTTGACGGGCGGCTTTTGCCCGTCGTTTAAAAATCTTCTGACGTTCGCGTAAGAAGCCGTATCAACGTCAATCGAAAACGTGGAAAGCGGTGCGCGTGTGGTTTCAAGAAACGGATTTTCGTTGATTTCGGCATAACGCTCGCCGCCGGAGCGCGCTTCTTCTTCGACAACCATTGATTCTTTCGCCATTATCGTCCCGGTGTTTGTCATCATTGCCGTATTCGAGGTTGTGGCGACCGGCGTTGTTGAAATTTCGTTTTGCGCGGTTTGATTTGTGGTAGCGCTTTTGTTCGTAAAGCTCGAACAGCCGGAAAGAACGATTGAAAAGATTAAAAGAAAGCTGATTGAAAGTTGAACAATCGGGAACTGAAACATACGGTGTTGCATTGAAATTCTCCTGTTTTAGAAATTTCAATTTGGGAACAACACCGAAAAGAACGAGAGCCGTTTAGGAACTTGCAAAGAAAAAAGCCGCCTTTCAGCGACTTCTAAATAAATAACTAGATCGGATGAATCAGCGGTTTTTATCGCTGATTATCAAAACCGGCACAGCCTGCTCGATTGAAGGAATACCTTTCAGCAATTCGCGTGAGCCGCCATTTTCAAAATCAATCTGCGTGTAATAATTTGATTTCGGGTTCCATTTTCCGTTTTTCGGCAAATCGCCTTGAAAAGTTACCACTGAATTTGCTTCTGCGCGGCGAATTGGTTTCAAAATCACAGTTTCGCTTGTTTCCTCATTGAAAATGCGTAAAAAAGGAATGAAATCGTCGGCGTCAAAAGCCGTTTCCAAATTGCTAAAACGGACGTTTGCCGACACTTTCATATTTTCAATGTCGAGCGCGGCGTTTTGCAGCATAGCGTAACGCTCTTTGTTGCGGTTGCAGCTCGTCGTTCGAGGTTCATTCGTGACAATGACGGCGGGGGACGCCAATTGCTCAGGCGATGAAAAAAAGTTGATGGGCGCAAAGAAAGCCCAGTAAAGCAGGAAATGTATTTTGACGATAATTAGAAAAAGCGTTAAACCGTAGATATGTCTGTTCATTATAGCGGATTCCTTTCAACTGCTTGTTTGAACGCGGTCGGCGTTTTGTCTTGCATCAATTTTGCGCCCGATTGCGAAAAATTTCAAACGAATGTTTTAGCCGGGAGCGCGGATGTCCACATCTGCGCTCCCATTATTTATTCGCTCAAGCGCTTGACGGTTTCGAGCGTGTCAATTTCTTCGACGGGTTTGTCGTTTCTGATTCGCAAAATACGCGGAAAGCGCAGAGCATAACCGCTTTTATGACGCGGCGAAGGCTGCACGCGGTCGAATGTGACTTCCAGGACAATTTGCGGTTCGACAATGCGCACTTTCCCGTGCGCGAATTCTTGCAGCGTGTGCGCCGTAAACCAATCGGAAAGCTCTTGAATTTCGGCGTCGGTCAAACCGGAATATGCTTTGCCGACATTGAGCAGCGTTGCGTCCGTTTCCGAAGCGCGAACGGCGAATGTGTAATCGGACAGAAAGCGTGAGCGGCGACCGTTGCCGACTTCGACCGCCGTGACCACGACATCGAGCGTCGCCAGAGCGCGTTTGATTTTGAGCCAATCGCGCCCGCGTTTGCCGGGTTTGTACGGCGAGGACGGATTTTTGACCATCAAGCCTTCATTGCCGCGCACTCGTGCAGCGTCAAATTCTTCATCCAGTTTGGCGACTTCGGTAAAAATCTTCGATTCGGTCAAACGCGCAAATTGATTGTCAAAACTCAGGCTCTCCAAAATTTTTCTTCTTGCCGCAAAAGGCTCATTGATTAAAATTCGCCCGTCGCCGAACAAGCAATCGTAAGCGATGAACGCGGTCGGAGTTTGGGCGAGCATTTCTTCGGAAACGGTTTTTCTGCCCAGACGTTTTTGCAAATCCTGAAAAGGCAAAATCCGGTCGTCTTTGACGGGCAAAATCTCGCCGTCGAGAATAACTCCGCCCGGCTGGTTTTTAATCAATTTCGATAATGGCTCGACGAGTTCGGGAAAACTATCGGTAATTTCGTCCAAAGTGCGGGAAAACAAAGCGACGCGAATCTGCGACGAGTCAGAACCGGGAGCGGTAGCGACCGGGTTTGTGTTCGCGTTTAACCCGGTCGCTACCGCTCCCGGTTCTAACTGGGACGCAATGTGCGCTTGCGCGCGGATGCCATCGAATTTGTCTTCGACGATGAAGGAATCGGGCATTCGTTTTGCTACGTCGTCCAAATCGGAAGCTGACGCCAGCATAAATTTGATGGGATGAAAAAAACGCATCTTCGCCGCATCAGCGTTGCCAGAACGGAACAGCAACGCGGTTTCGCCGATGTCGCCCGTCAGCATATTCGTCCATTGCACTTTGCCGACGGGCGCGTCGAACATTCTGGCGATTGCGTCTTCGACCGCACCTTCGAGCAAACCGATTCGCAGATCTCCGCTTAAAATCTTGATGATGTATTTCGCTTCGAGATTATTGGCGGGTTTTAAAAAGTCAATCAGCAGCGCGGTTTTG
>DASWLV010000279.1:0-8980 GCA_036400075.1 Pyrinomonadaceae bacterium | reverse complement strand
GTCAAATCCGCAACCTTTGTGGCTCAAAGACCCGAACGATAAATTCCGGTTTGAATATTTTCCCGAAAAACGCATTGTTTATGCCCAAATGAATCAGGGAACGAATAAAGAAAACGAAACTATAGCTGATTTCTCAAAACGTCTTTTCGCATTTGTCGAAGCCAATCCGGTTGAAAAGCTCATTTTTGATTTACGCCTTAATCGCGGCGGAAACGGAATGCTTTTTCGACCGCTGGAAGTTGCAATCATCAAATCAAAAATGAACGAGCGGGGAAAACTTTTTGTCCTTATGGGGCGCAGCACCTGGTCAGCGTCGCAGTTTCTTTTAAATCATCTGGAAAAATACACAAACGTCTTGTTCGTCGGTGAGCCGTCCGCTTCAAAAGGAAATGCATACGGCGACTCGCGCCGGATTACGCTGCCCAATAGCGGAATGACTGTTCGGGTTTCGGTTTATTACTGGCAGGATTGGGCGCCCTGGGAAACCCGTTTTTGGACCGCACCGGATATAACGGCAGAGTTTTCCTCAGAAGATTATCGCACGAACCGCGATCCGGGAATGGAGGCGATTCTGAATTACTCGCCCAGAAAATCGCTTACCGAAATTATTGATGAAGCTTTAACAAAAGGCGGCGTTGAACTGGCGGTCAAAAGCTATCGTGATTTTATGGCACAGCCCGCTCATCGTTATGTCAGCACGGAACAACCTTTATTAGAAAACGGTCAGCGGCTTTTGAATGAAAAGAAACCTGAACAAGCGCTCGTACTTTTCAAAATCAACGCCGAAGCGAATCCACATTCTTTCCGCTCATATTTTGCTTTGGGCGAAGCGCATTTCAGAACGGGAAATAAAGAACTGGCAATCCAAAATCTGGAAAAGTCTTTAGCAATAAATCCGAAACATTATGAAGTTTCCATGAGATTAAAGGAGATAAAACAACTAAAATAGCTGTTAATTCAAGATCATTTAAAAGACTATAAAAACTTCTTACTAATATCTTTTGATTTTTGGTCACGGTGGATTGGTTCGAGTAAGCCGGTGGTTTGCTCGGTAACACTCGGAATCGGTTCTGCCAGCATTCCTGCCGCAGGCGCGGTGTAAAGTTCTTTTCTTGCTTGCTCATTGAATCGGTTTGCGGCGTTTACCGCTTTCACAACTTTTTTGCGCCTAAATAAAAGCCAGATGAAGATGCTCTCCAATACCAGTATAAGAAGAAAACTAAGCGCCAGGACGACGATAGCGATTGGGTCTCCGCCTCTCGCTATTGACAAGAATGCTGCAACCGCCGCCATCCCGAAGACGAATGTCAGTACCATCGCACAAACAAGTATGGCGGGCGGTATTTCCGATGCTCTGCCGCCATCATCTTTTGCCGCATCGCTTAGCTTTGCTCCGCAGCGGTTACAGTAGATTAAATTTTGTGTCACATTTGCGCCGCAAGATGAACAATACATAGTGGTTTTGCCTCTACATTTCTGCATACGTAAGTGCAATTCCGTAAGTTCCCGATCAAAATTTTCGGATTACTTAAAAACAACATTGCAGGATTGTTTGATAGACCGCGCGCTTTGTTTTTTGACAACGATTACAAATGCCTTTTCATCAAAAACTCACAGCAAAAAAAACAGGCGTAAATCGCCATTGGCGGCGCTTGTTAAGGCTAAAAGAACAAGGAGATTTTATGAAATACTCACATAAATTAATTACGCTGGTTTTTGCAGCAGTTCTGCTCATCGGTGGAATGGTAACTTCCGCTTCGGCGCAACGCCGCGGCGTTCGAGTTGTTAACCGACCCGTTGTTGTTCGAACTTATGTAAGACCGTATGTCGTGAGACCTTATTATTACGGGTATAACCGCTTATGGAATTACGGATATTACGATCCGTTTTACGACCCGTACTTCTACGACCCATACCTCCGCGCTCAGCGACAGAGATATTATCTTCAGCAAGAGTTAAGAGGTAATCAAAGGGAATTGAGCAAACACCTCGAAAAATACAGAGCCGACGGTGTAATCACCGCCAAAGAGCGTAGAGAACTGGACGATGATTACCGCGACGTTGCGAAGGCAAAACGCAAGTTGGCAGAATTTGAACGGAATTACTAATAAAAGTTTTACGGCTTTTATTATTTTGGAAAAAGCGAGGTTAACGCCTCGCTTTTTTTATGAATTGATTCCTCGAACTTTTAATTTTGAGAAATATTGATTAAGTCATCGAAGATGACAAACATTATAGCCTGGCGAGAATCGCAAGGTTTACGGCAGATAAACGCTCCCGACGCTGAAGGCGTCGAACATTCAACACTCATTTGTTGCTCGCCTTCAGCGAGCGATTAACTCTTTGCATCCGACCTAGCCTTTCACGCTAGGCTATAATGTTTGTCGCCGTTTGCGACTTTTTTTAGGTAAATTTTCCAAAAGTTAATTTCCGTGTCCCCAATTAGCAATTCCCCAAGTTGCATTCGGCATTCCTCTCATTAAAGGTTTGCCGTCTGAACTGTCATTTATAACTAATCGAAATTTTACTTCTTTATCACAGCAATTCCCATTGCTTTCACAGCGGAGTGAAACTCTGATTTCGGTGACCGATGGAGCCTCATCAATTATTTCTAGCAATTCAAAATCTTTTAAGAGAGTGGAATCATAAACTGCCCGAACTCTGCCAGGCATTTTATTTCCTGAAAGTTGAAGCATTGACCAAATACAATTAGCCATTTGACCATAATTTTTCTTTTGCCAATAAATTAAAAATTCAACAAGTTTTCTTTCAGGAGTTCCATCTTGGAAATCATCAAAATTTCCCGTTTTAGGAACATTTTTGCCGATTTCAATATTTCTTGGTTTCCAATTATTTAAGTTTTCGTCAAAAGTTTGCTTCCATTGGTTATGTTCATTAATTTGATTAATCAAACCTGTCCAAGTCGCTGGCGGCTCTGGCGGAGGTTCTGAAAGCATTTTACCTTCAGCTTTCTCAGCCCAATCCCGTATCGCAAACAATAGCGCCCAAGTTTTTGCTGCAACAGTTTTGTTTGCATAGCCCAAATCCATTCCGTGCAAAATTCCGTGACGATATGGAATTGTAATTTCTTCTGTGCGGGTTGTTTTTCTAGTTTTGAAAATAACCTCTTTTAATGCGTTAAGACCTTTCTCATGCGCTGTAATACAATCCCATGCTGTTAGATTTGAATTGTCAGCCGATATTCCTAAATTCTGTGGATTAAGTTCATTAACTAAACCATCAGTAAGAGCAAGAATCACGGGCACACAAGCGTGGTATCTTTCTTCTTTGTAATCAATGAGCGCTTTTTCAGCCAGTTCCATTCTTGGACGAAATGCCCTCACTCCATTCATCATATACAAATATCTTTTTACTTCTTCAAATGTGTAGGATTCAACAAGAAACATTTCCGCTTCATCAATGTTCGTTTCGCTTAAACTTAATGCCGTTTTAACAATATTAAGGTCTAACGCTCCAAACGTAATCCAACCTCGTGACGAAAAAGTATCGTTAAACTTATCCGGCAGCTCGGAAAGTTCTTTAAACTGTTTTTCTAATTCGCTTACATTTGAAAGTGCCTCCTTAATTTCGCTCGTTTCAATCCCAAACAGTTTTAATAATGGATTAACAAATGGGAGTCCAAAATTAATCGCCTTCATGACTTTCATTTGTTCGTCCATCTTTTTGAACTTTGGAATGTCTTTTATTCTTGGTTTTTCTTCATTGCTCATAACGCAAAATCTTAATTTTTAGATGAATACAGAAATCAACAAGAATCTGTATTCATCTAATTATTTTACAGTTCAACGTTTTCAATCACACCAACCCAGTGTTCTGCGCCGAGAGTGCCTTTGGCAAACTCGCTGATGACTTCAAAAACGTGGTCGGAAAATCCGCCGATGTTTAGGATGTCTGCGCGCGTCTTGGCTTGGGTGTGGCTGTAAGGTTGAATGTCAATGCAGACGAGCTTCGCATCCGCGTTGCGCGATTTGAACTCGTTCCACTGTTTCATCGTTTCAGTTCCGCTTCCGCCGAACTGTCCGTGAATCGGCGTGTCAATCCACGATTCGTTGTCCGAAACGTAGATAATCAAATCGCCTTTTGATTTATGGCGATTCAATTCGCGCAAAGGCGCTGAGCAATTTGTTCCACCACAGGGCAGGCTTGCCAGCTTGTTTGCGTTGGTCATCACCGAATCGCGCGGATTGAGCGAGACTTTCACGACTTTGCTTTCAAACGGAATGACTTCCGCCGACGAATTTTTACGCAAAATCGCCGCCGCAACCAGAGCCGCCACGTCAATGCAGCGAACCGCCGAGGTCGAGCCTTTGCGGTAACCCGTTACGGACGAATGCATCGAGCCTGAAATGTCGGGGAAAATATAAACTTTTCCTTCGATTTCGGGAATGTTTTCCAGCGAGATTTCCATTGCGTCTTGCAAAGCATCGGTGATCGCGCGCGGAATTTCGCGGTTGTTTTCCGCCATTCGATACGCAGCCAAAAGCTGGTACGGAAAAACGCGGGCGCGTTTGATCGCTTCGCGGTCGCGCAGGCGGTTGGCGATGAGCTTGACCATTTCCGCGTCGGCAAAAACGCCGTGACGCTGGAAGGTGTTCAAGTTCATACGAGTCATCGTCCAACCGGCGTTTCGGGCGATTGCCTTCCAATCCTTTGTTTCCAAGGGAAGGGAAGTCAGCATTTGAAACGGCACATCGGGCACTTCTTCGAGCAATCCGACTTTGAAAAGCTCGAAGGCTTTCGCCGCATCCGGCAACAGCTCGATTTTAAATTCGCGTCCGATCAAATAACCGAATAGCGCTTCGTGCTCGGCGGAAGCCGGTTTCGGGTGCACCATTTTCAAGATGTCGCCGAACGAAGGCGATTGTCCGACCGATTGTTTGAAAATCTGTTCGGGTTTGCGAGCTTCAAACCATTCGCGCACCTGACGTTTCGGCGCAGTTCCGAGCGATTTACGACCGACCGCGCCGGAACGCATAATCTGCACGAAATTACGCAGCATCTTGCCGTTGTCAATCACGCGCGGAAAAACTCTGGCGAGCAATTCCTTGTCTTTGACCGACAACACGGCGCAAAGCAGCGCCGGAACGTCTTTCATATAACCGCGCGAGCGTGCGAAAACAGCGGTTTTGGCGATGAATTCCGATTCGATTGATTCGCAAAATCCGAGAATCTTGTCGAGCTGTTCGCCCACATCGGCGTAAAAAGTAGTGTTGAGCGTGCCGGTCGCAGCAAACTGCGCCAGCGCGTGTTTCGGCGTGAACTCGTAAGCCAATCCGCCGGCTTCGTTAATTGTGTCGGCTTTCGGCGTGAACAAGCCTTTTACCGTTTGAAATAAATTTTTATTTGCCATATTTTTAGTCTCCTTTCAGACAAGTTGTTGCATTCTGATTGAGACGTTTTTTGTAAAAACCTCCCGAAAAATCGAATGGGCGACAAGAGGGAAAAGACCACGCAACCGAACAGCTTAGGATCGGCGGAATACTCCCATATTCCCGCGCTAATGGCGGAGAATGTAGTCCTTTCAGCATTCGCCCAAAGTTTTAGTGGAAAATGCGACGACAAGAATTTATGAAACGTTTCGTTGCTCTACCGGACTGAGCTACGCTTTCCGAAGAAAACGGTTGGATTTGAACCAACGACCTACGGCTTGACAGGCATGTAGTTCCACGAGCATTCGTCGCAAAACAAAAGAAGTCGCGGTGGAAAGAATCGAACTTTCAATCTAACGATTATCGGTCGTTCGCTTTTCCATTAAGCTACACCGCGCGATTAATTACGAGTTACGAATGAAACAAAACTTCGTAATTCGTAATTTGAAATTCGTAATTGTTGAAAGTGGGTCGGGTGGGACTTGAACCCACGATACCTCGCTTAAAAGGCGAGTGCCTTAATCCAACTTGGCTACCGACCCGGAAGAAAACGATGAATTAGGAACGATGAATGATGAACTGATTTTTAATTCATTATTCATCGTCCCTAATTCATCATTCCCAAAAAGCCGATGCGGGACTCGAACCCGCGACCTCTTGATTCGTAATCAAGCGTTCTGAATTCCACTGAACTAATCGGCTATAAAAATGATTTAAGTGAGGCTGGCTATAACAATTTGGCGCAAAGAACTGCTTTCGAACGGCGAGCCGTCACGATTGCCAAATTTCTGTTCGATTTGAAAACCGTTGTAATGCAGCAAAGCGTCAAGTTCCTGCGGGAAAAACTGCCGCATTGTGAACGCAAATTGTTTGTTCTTGCCAGTCGCCTGATTTTGATAATTCCAGGTGATGTGGTTTATTTGTGTCGCCGCGTCGTAATTTACCCTTCCGGTTAAAACGGCTTTTCCTTCGGGAGTTTCGTAGTCCGAATCCAAAACGTTTTCATCCGGTTTTCGGGAAAGTATTTTCAGAGACGGATTAAAGACTTCGACCACAAATCTTCCGTTTGCCGTTAAATGACGTTTGACAGCGGTGAAACATTTTTCGACATCTTCGCGCGTTAAAAGATGCTGCAATGAATTGCCGAGCAGTAAAATCAACGGAAATTGCTGATTTAACTCAAAATCGCGAATGTCGCCCGTTCGCAAATCAACCGTGACGTTTCGAGCCGCAGCTTTTTCTTTCGCACGGCTTAACATCTCGTCGGAAATATCAATGCCGACAACGCTAATGCCTTTTTCAACCAATGGAATCGTGTAAGCGCCGCTGCCGCAAGCCAACTCTAAAACGGGCGAACCGTAAAGCGCGATTTTGTCTTCATAAAAAGCCAGCGTTTCGGGCGGTGCAAATTCGCCGTGAACCAGATCATAAAAAATCGAATCGTCGTAAAGCGTTTGTTTGTCTGACATTTTGAAATCTCCTGCAAAATAAATAAAGTGGCTGGAATTGGCATCGCACCAATCTCTCGACGTTTTCAGCGTCGCGCTAATCTGTCTCAGCTATCCAGCCGGGGAGAAACGACGAACGCAGAACGACTAAAACCGAATTGAAATCAACTCAGCCTTCAGCGTTCATAATTCATCGTTTCTTTTAGGCGAGAAGACGCTGCCGGTCAAGCGAATCGTCTTCGATGAAGAGGTATTTTCTCCATTCGGGCTTCGATTCCGCGTAACGGCAAAGCAGTACGCGGTCAAGCCCGACTTTGAGAAGTGATTGCGAGGTCAAAAGCGGCATTCTGGCTTGTTCGGGCGTACGGTTGCCTTTGCGCCCGTTGCATTTTTCGCAAGCCGTAACGAGATTTTCCGGCGCGGAATTTCCGCCCTGCGCTCGCGGCAAAATGTGGTCAAGCGTCAAGGTTGACGCGCTTTTGTGTTCGCCGCAGTATTGGCAGCGGTAAGCGTCGCGCATATAAATCTGCGCGCGCCGCACAGTCGCTTTCGCCTGTTTGCTGCGTTTCAAATAAACGTAATGACGCAGACGAATCACGCTCGGCACGCGAAACGTCTGCCGCACGGAACGCAGCACGTTTTCGCCGTCAAATTCTTCGATTGTCACCGCGCCGCGAATAAACAATGTCATCGCCCGCGCGACGCCGACCGTACCGAGCGGTTCGTAAGAGAAATTTAGTAATAAAACTCTGCCTGTTAACACGTTTCCCGTGCCTCCTTTCTTTAAATTATAAAATATTGATTTTGAGTGAGTTTTATAAAACTCACTCAAAACATTTAGTCGAGGAAAACCACCGAACTCATACCCGGCGCTTCGTTTTCCGTGTTCATCAAAACGCGATGCCAGCCGTCCAAAACAATAGTTTTATGATCGGGATGGCGAACTCGCCCGCGTGCGTAAACCTTCGCGTTTCGCCGCATCGGACGCCAATTCCAGCCTGCCGCATCAACGTTTGTTTTCAGCAGACGATTGTATTCTTTAACCGCCACGCCTGAAGGACGATTTCGGCAAACCATCACCGTTTCGCCGCCATCGCGGTAAACTTCTTCGCAATAATGCGAGCTTCCGCGCCCGCGGTTAATCGGCTCGTTGCGAAAAATCAAATGCGGATTGACTTTCAAACCTTCGACCGGAACGAAAAACCATTCGCCCTGTCGCACAAAAACTTCGTTGCGGCGGGTGAAACGGTTTTTCCGGCGTTTCAGTTTGCGGTTGATTTCCGAGCGCACATCTACAGGCTGCAACGCTTCCATTGCCGTTTCGACGTTGGAAACATTATTGCCCGGAACGGCGCACACAAACCAGTGTCGCTCATCGTGTCCGCATAGAAATTTGTTTTTCCCGGTTCCACGACGTTCCATCAAAAGCAAATGACGCAAATCCGAGCGCAAATCAACTACTTCGTAATCAACCGGCTCGGCTGCGTTCATTTTAATGTCAAAAAACTCACCGTTTTTGTCCGTGCGAATGTTAATTCCAATCGGATTTCTCCAGTTTGGAACAACCTCGCTGATTTTAATTCGAGCGCCCATTTGCCCGAATCGTTTTTCAAGCAATTCCTTGCCCATACAAAATTTATACCTTTCTGTTTTCGGTTATTGATTTCGCACGGACAATCTCAAAAACTGATTTTGTCCGTCCGCTAGAAAAGCGCCTCGGCATAAAATCGTTTTTCTCTGAGTCGCATTGTGTTTTTCTCCTTTGTTTTATTTAGTTTGGAGCATCGTGGCGGGTTTGAACCGCCGTTTACTGTTTACAAGACAGTCGTCCTCAAACCAGCTAGACGAACGATGCATAAAAAATCGGGAAAGAAAGAATCGAACTTTCGCCGCGAGTGCCCAAGACTCGAATGCTGTAGCCATTACACCATTTCCCGAAACTTATTTTTTAGCCACGAAATTACACGAACAAAACACGAAATAAAATATTTTTGTGTAATTTCGTGTAATTTTGTGGCTAATCTTTTAGCCTTTGACGCAAACGACTTGTTTGATTTCGGCGACGATTTCGACCAAATCGCTTTGGTTTCGCATCACCTCGTCAATGTCTTTGTAAGCGCCGGGAATTTCGTCCACGACGCC
>DASWLV010000278.1:0-2624 GCA_036400075.1 Pyrinomonadaceae bacterium | reverse complement strand
AAAACCTTCAAAAAACATCTGCGCCAATTCGTGACCTTCGAGCGCCGAAAAAAAGAGCAGACGCATAAAATCCACATCTTCCTGATGATGTTTCATCGCGCCGAGACCTAGCCGGTAAAAAATCTCGTAATCGTTTTTTTGCTCGAAAATCTCGGCAATTTCCGACATTTTGCCGCCGCTTCCGCCGTGACAAATCTGATGATCGAGAATCGCTTTGTAAAGCTCTTGTTTGGTTGTGAAATGACGGAAAATAATCGCTTCAGACACGCCTGCCGCGAGCGCGATTTCGCGCGTAGTCGTCCCGCCAAATCCGCGCTGTGAGAATAATTCCATCGCAACTTGCAGGATTTGCAAACGCCTGTCGTCGGCAGCCATTCTGCCGGAAGCGTTTTTTAATAAACATGAATCAGGGTTCAAATCTTCTCCTTTAAAAGCAAAGTAAGCACTTACTTACTTTGCCCGAAAATAAATCTGCTGTCAAGCATAAATAGACCGCAGAAAACGCGGATTTGAGGGAATATGGCTGATAAATAAACATTTTAAAAATCTGTGTTTTATCTTCCAAATCAGCATTATCCGCAATCAATTCCGGTAAAGCCGAACATTGTTTATTTTAATTTCGTATCAACCTTTTGCAGTCATTAAAGCATCGGACAGGCGAGAAAATCAGCAATCGTGACTGAAATATTTATTTGAGATAGGAGAATTTTGAAATGTCAGAATACAATGAATCAGCCGAATTATCGGATAACCGCGCGCTCGTTCGTTCGACGCCGCCAAACGGCGAAGACGCCGCGACAACGCAAACCGCGACGGAAGATTGGCGCGCGCAGGCGCAGGTTTACGGGCAGCAGGCGACCGAGGCTTTGAACAAAGCGAAAGGCTACGCGCAGGAATATTTGGGACAAGCGGGAGATAAGTTCAAAGATTTGCAGAACAAAGATTTGAGCCAAATTTCCGAAGAAGCCAAGGATTTCGCCCGCCGCAAACCCGGTCAGGCGCTTTTGATTTCAGCGGCAGCCGGAATCGTTCTCGGCTTTCTTTTGAAGGGCAGACGCTAAAAACTTTTAAAGTTTAAATTCTAAAAAGGCGGTTTTGCGACCGCCTTTTTTATTTATTCACTCGATTCTTCAAGAAACGGTACTGTTGATCTTGATTTAACCCTACTGACAACGACGCTCGTCTGAAAACGCCTGACACTTCGATTGTCAATAAAGAGCCGGCGCGTTAAAGCCTCATAATCCTGCATATCCTTCGCGGCGATAATCAGAATAAAATCGGCGTTTCCCGTTACGTGATAACACTGCATAACTTCCGGAGTATTTAGCACAAGTTTCTTAAACTCATCCAGAACCGAGGATATTAAACGTTCCTGCTCAAGCGTCACTTCGACGATAATTGTCAACAATCTACCGCTCGCCTGCGGCGAGATAATGGCTACGTCGGCTTCGATAATCCCATCTTTGCGCAGTCGTTTTAATCGGCGCTGAACGGCGGATGCAGACAAGTTTACCTGCTCGGCAATTTTGTCTGCCGAGAGCTGGTTGTTTTGCTGAACAATAGCAAGGATTTTTTTGTCAAATAAATCCATATCGTATCAGTTTGCGGAATTCCATCATAAATCAGGAATAATTGCAGGTTTTCCGCACTAAAATATCATATTTCAATAAATTTCGCTTTCGAGTTGGTGCTATCCTTTGAATCGTAAAACACGATTGAAATAAGGCGCATATGGCGGCGAGAATTGATCCTGTATTTTTGGATACCGAGCAGACCAGCGATGCTGATTTGATTCGCCGCATATCAAATAATGATGAAGCTGCTTTAGCCTTATTTTATGACCGCTATCGAGCAATTCTTTTCGGATTATTAGTTCGCATTCTAAACAACCGCGCGGAAGCCGAAGATATATTACAAGAGGTTTTCGTTCAGGTCTGGCAACAGGCAAAGAAGTTTGACGGGGAACGGGGCAAGGTTTTTACCTGGCTTCTGACAATTACACGGTGCAGAGCCATTGACCGATTACGATTTCTGAAAACACGTACACTTGCAGCCGAGCGAGCGGGCGCGAGTAAACCGCTTTATATTGATTCAAAGATCGAGCAAAACCTGATTCTACGCAAGCGTCAAATGCTGGTGCGAACGGCTTTGAGCGGATTGCCCGAAAATCAACGCAGTTTATTGCTGATGGCATATTTCGACGGCTATTCGCAAACGGAGATTGCCGAGCGAGCAAATGTTCCGCTCGGAACGGTTAAAACCCGAATGCGAATGGGAATGACGAAACTACGTGAAACTCTGAATGCTGATTCGGTTAATTGGTTATAAAAATCTTTTTGAAATTACACGATTAAATTGAAAACGGTTTAATCGCAAAAGTGCGAAGCGCTGCGGCAACAAAATCTTTTTTTGAGTTAATGTAGTAAAACATACAGAAATGCTGTTGAGTTTGTGTTATTGTTGAAACATTCATATCAGAATTATTGTTCTGAATCACTCCAAAAAATAAGATAAGCAATTAAGGCTGTTGTCGGAAAGAGTTCTCCATAACTTTGTTCTCATTAGAGACGGCTTCCTTGCTCGAACTGAGGGAAAATTTAGACCGGAAATATGAAAAAGAACAC
>DASWLV010000277.1:0-4523 GCA_036400075.1 Pyrinomonadaceae bacterium | reverse complement strand
AAATATACTGATAACCATAATAAAGCTCGCTAATACCGCTTCGGAAAAGATTGAATCGGTTATGATTTACAACCAGCGCCAATTATTTTTATAAAAACTGCAATAAAAAATTCCGCCGCAAAAATCGCTAAAAATCATTCGTCAACAGCAAAGCCGCGCCCAGGGCAGCCGCTTCCGCGCTAAGCTCGGCGGCGTAAATTCCGGTTGTTTCGAGACTGGGACGAAAGCTGCGCTCGTTTGCCCGCCGCACGATTGATTCGAGAATTACGCGCTCGACTTCCATCACTTCGCCGCCGACTACGATTCGCTCCGGGTTTAATAAATTAATCACCGTCGCTATTGCCGTACCGATATAGCGCCCGGTGCGAATCAGCATCATTTGCGCGAAATCATCGCCGTTTTTCGCCGCATCAACGACATCGTGAACGCTGGCGGCTTGTTCCAATTGGCGACGCGACAGCGAAGACGTGCTGTCATGATAAAGCCGCTCTTTGACGCGGCGGACAACGCCAGCCGCCGACGCTACGTCTTCGAGTCGCACACCGTCCTCGTCAATCGCAATATGTCCGAACTCGCCGGCAAAACCGCCCGCGCCGCGCCAGATTTGCCCGTTAATAATGAAAGAGCCGCCGATGCCTTCGCCGATTGTGGCAAAAAACATACTGCTGCTGCCGCGCCCCGCGCCGAGCCGAAATTCGGCATAAGCGGCGGCGTTGGCGTCGTTTTCCAGCCGGGTTCGCAATCCGGTTAACTGCTGCAAATCGGCGGCAAAATCCGTTTCCCGCAAAGTCGGAATCTGCGTCGAGAGAATCACGCGGTTCGTTTGACGGTTAACCAAACCGGGAACGGCGACGCCGACACCGCCGATTTCGCCTGCGGTTTGCTTTAATTCGTTTAAAACCGCCGCCAATTGCGTGAGCAGCGCGCCTTCGCTTTCGAGCGGAATGGACAAACGGCTGACGACGTTTTCATCGTCCAAAACCGCGATCCGCAGATTTTTCAAGCTCGCCTCGACACCGATGTGTTTTTTATTCGCCAGCGATTCGGAAGTCATAAATTTAATTTACCGGAAACACTTGCCAAACTTCGTTTAAATTGCCCCAAATTCTAGCCGCCGCGAGCGAATGCTGTCAAACCTGCGGATTTGAGTGTAAAATAAATCGTTGTTGTTCCGAATTCGGCGTTTCCGGTGTCTTTAAACTTTGCGCCGAAATCGCTACTATTAGCGGTTGATTCGGCTTCGGACAAACAGCCGATTTTCTTTTGCGTGCGATGGACGTTCAGCAGCTTTTTAATTATCTGGTTGAAACTTACGGCATTTACGCCGTGTTTCTGCTTTGCACGGTCGAAGGCGACATTACGCTCCTGCTTGCCGGAATTCTCGCTAAAACAAATTCGTTCGGATCTTTCAGCTATTTACAGGTTTTGTTTTTCGGCACATTAGGCGCGATTGCCGGAGATTCGTTCGGTTATTTTCTCGGCAGATATTTTCAAAATACCGTCAACAAATTCAGCTATTACCGAAGTGCCGCGCCGCGCATCGAGACTTTGCAGCGAAAATTCGGCGCGCTTTCGATTTTCGTTTCCAAATACATCTACGGCATTCGCGCCGCGTGGTGCATTTTTTACGGAACGAGCGGCGTTCCCGTCTGGAAATTTTTGCTCCACGATACGATTAGCTGTTTTTTGTGGGTTTTATTGACGAGCGGCGTCGGCTATATTTTCGGCGCGGTCGTGATGAATTTAATCGGCGAATTTCATAACGTCGGAGTGGCGCTGCTTTTCATTGTCGTCGCATTAGTTATCGGATTTTATCTTTTCGAGCGATTCTGGCTCGCCAAAAAAGTCGAACAGGTCAGCCCGGAAACCGTTCATAAATTGGAAGAAGCTGCGCACATCACTTTGCACGATATTTCCGAAAGAGTGCAGGAAAAACTGCACATCGGCTCGCACAGTCACAATAGCTCAAACAAAAGCGACGAACAAACTGCTGCTCCGCCGCCGCCAAAAGCGCGAGAGGCAGAAAGCGAATAGCGTTTTTGGATTGTTTATTCGATTGCATCTGTCATAAAATCAAAGTTCAACCGAAATAACAATCGCTTGAAGTTCTAATTCCAAGTTTTAAATTCTTAATTCTTTTATTGTGATTATCGAATCATCAGCACCGACTCGTGTTGACCTTGCAGGAAGCACGATTGATATTCCGCCGCTTTTTTTGTTTCACGAAGGCGCGGCGACAGTTAATTTCGCCGTCAATCTGCTGGCAAAATGCCGCATCGAAACGCGCGCGGACGACCTCATCATTCTCGAATCGCTCGACCGGAAATTAAAAGTCGAAAGCTCGCTCGAACAAATCGAAGAGCTGCGAGCCGAAGAAACTCTGCCGCTTTTAGCCAAGCTCGTCCATTTTTTCCGCCCCGAAACGGGTTTTAATTTAACGACCGAATCCGAAGCTCCGGCGGGCGCAGGTTTGGCTGGTTCTTCCGCGCTGAACATCGCCTGCATCGGCGCGCTCAACGCTTTGGTCGGAAATCGTTACGACGAATCGCGTTTTGTGACAATTGCCGCCAACGTCGAATGCCAAGTGATTAAAGTTCCGACCGGGTTTCAGGATTATTATCCGGCACAATTCGGCGGCGCGATGTGTCTGCATTTTCGCCCCGACGGAATCACGCGCGAAGTTATCAATATTGACGTTGAAACGCTTGAACGCCGCGTTGCGGTTTGCTACACGGGCGAGCCGCGTAATTCGGGGACGAATAATTGGGAATTGACGAAACGCCACATTGACGGCGACCGCCGGCTTTTCGATTTGTTTGAAGGCGTCCGCGACACGGCGATTGCAATGCGCCGAGCGCTGATTAATGAAGATTGGGATTTAGTCGGCGAAATTTTAGTCGCGGCGCAGCCCGAACGCAAAAAACTGTCGCCCAATATCACAACTCCGCAAATGGATTTGCTGATCGAAACTGCAATGAGCGCCGGAGCAATCGCCGCCAAAGTGTGCGGCGCGGGCGGTGGCGGCTGTATCGCTTTTTATTGCGAAGAAGGAAAACGCGGCAAGGTCGAAGCGGCGCTCGAACGGGAAGAAGGCGCGAAAGTTTTAAATTGGAAGTTTGCCGCAGAAGGTTTGACCGTTACTAAAACTCAGTAGCACAAACGGAAGCCCGCGCGTCAGCAAGGGCGTAAATTTCTGAACAAGCATTTCCGCCCTTGCTGACGCGCGGGCTTCCGTTTGTGTAAGCAACCTGCTTTATTTTCCGAATAATCGATCAATAATAAGTATAACTTCGTAGGAAAGCGCTGCAATTAATGCAGCCATCGGAATTGTTAGAATCCACGCCCAGACGATTCTGCCCGCCACGCCCCATTTGACCGCCGAAAAACGCTTGGCTGAGCCGACGCCGACAATCGCTCCGGTAATCGTGTGCGTCGTCGAAACCGGAATCCCGGCGAAAGTGTTGGCGAAGAGCGTTACAGCTCCGGCGGTTTCGGCGCAAAATCCCCCGACGGGCTGCAATTTGGCGAGTTTTGTTCCCATCGTTTTGACGATTCGCCAACCGCCCGACAAAGTTCCCAAACCGATTGCGGCGTGCGCCGCGAGAATTACCCAGATCGGAATTTCCGGCAGTTTACCGCCTTCGCCGTATTGCAAAATTCCGCCTGCGGCTAAAACGGCAGTGATAATTCCCATCGTTTTTTGCGCGTCGTTTCCGCCGTGACCGAGCGAAAAAGCGGCGGCTGAAAACAACTGCCCGATGCGGAAGCCCTTGTCAATTTTAGAAATATTTCCGCGTTGAAAAATCCAGTAAACCGCGACCATCAGCAAAAATCCGAGCGTCGCGCCGATGAGCGGCGAGAGAATGATAAAAGACAGCGTTTTGATCCAACCGGCGGCAATCAAAACATTGCTGATGCCGGCGAAACCGTTGCTGCTGACATAAGCTGCGAGCGCACCGCCGGCATAGCCGCCGATTAAGGCGTGAGAGCTTGAGCTTGGAAGCCCGAAATACCAGGTGATCAAATTCCAGACAATTGCTCCGAGAAGACCGGCGAGAAGCACATAAAGCCTTGAATTTTCGCCGATTGCGGCGATATTGACCATATCGCCGCCGATGGTTTTCGCAACCGCAGTGCCGAAAACCAGAAATGCCGCGAAATTAAAAAAAGCCGCCCACGCAACCGCGACTCCGGGCGATAAAACGCGTGTCGCTACGACAGTTGCAATCGAATTGGCGGCATCGTGAAACCCGTTGACGTAATCGAAAACGAGCGCGATAAAAATAATAAAAACAACGAGAGCAAAAGCTATTGACTGTCCGTCCATAAGTTCGGGTTTGAGCTTTTCGATTTACCGGAAAATTTTGTTAATTGATTGCAAATTCCGCCCGGTTGACTTTAAACAGACCATTACCGCAGAGAACCGATTTCGGAACTGGAATTCACAACCCAATAAATTAAGTATGTTTTAAAACAATGCTTTCAATAATGTTGGCGACCGATTCGCAGCGGTCGGTCGCATT
>DASWLV010000276.1:0-23682 GCA_036400075.1 Pyrinomonadaceae bacterium | reverse complement strand
TTTTTCGAGATTGAAAGTCAGCGTTACGTTCGACCGTCCCGACGATGAATTGGAACGCATTTCGTCAATGCCCGGAACGGTGTTTACAGCGCCCTCGATAATATCGGTGACTTCGGTTTCCATTTGTTCCGGCGCGGCGCCCGGATTACTGGTTGACACCGAAACCGTCGGCAGATCAATTTTCGGAAAACGGTCAACGCCGAGCGTAAAAAACGCAAAACCTCCTACAACCGTTAACAGCAAAACGATAACAGTCGCAAACACCGGACGGTGAACACAAACTTCAGCTAACCATTGCATAAAAATTGTTCGTTGTTCGTTGTTCGTTGTTCGTTGTAGATTGCTTTTGCAACGAACAACGAACAACGAACAACGAACTATTGATTAATTTCAACTTTCGCTCCCTCGTAAAGTTGATTTAAATTGCTGACCGCAATAACTTCGTCGGCATTAATGCCGTTTAAAATCTGAATCGTATCGTTTTCTTCCGTGCCGAGCTGGACGACGCGCAATTTGGCAATGTTGTCCTGAATCACAAACACGCGATAAGACTGCGTGCTCTGGTCGTTATAGACCGCCGAGCGCGGGACGAAAATCGCCGTGTTTCCGCCAGCCATCGCAACGCGGGCGGTGGCAAACATTCCGGCGCGTAAAACATTATCGGGATTTTCAACCGATGCTTCGACAATCGCCGAGCGCGAATTCGGATCAACCGACGGATTAACCGCCGACACCGTCCCGGCAAACTTGCGGTCTTTAAAAGCTTCGACTTCGAGCGAAACGCCCATTCCGGCTGAAACTCGCGGCACATCTGCCTCGCCGACCTGCATTTGCAGTTTCAATGGATTTGTTCTGAGCAAAGTGATAATCGGGGTCGCGGTCGTCACGAATTCGCCGACGGCAACCGCTCGATTGCTGACAAAACCGGAAAATGGCGAGCGAATTACCGTGTCGGCAATTGTTTGCTGCGCGGTGGCGACTTGCGCGCGCGCGGCTTCGACTCCGGCTTGCGCGCTGCGAATCGCTTCGTTGCTTTGGCGCGCGGTGTTAAGAGCGGCTTCCTGCTGCTGTCGCGCGGTGTTTACTCGTGCGCGGGCGGTATCGCGCTGCGTGCGATAGCTTTCGTAATTCTGCATCGAAGTGTCGCCCGTCTGCACCAAATCCCGATAGCGCTGTTCATTGGCTTCGGCTTGTCTCAATTCGGCTTGAGCTTGTTCTAAACTGGAAACGGCGGCGCGAACTTCCGGGATGCTCGAAGCCTGAAAATTTCCGCCGTTTAATAAACCGAGTCTCGCTTCGGCTTGCCGAACTGAGGCTTGCGCTTGTCCGACGCCGGCTTGAGCTTCGCGCAAACGCAATTGAGCTTCGCGGTCGTCGAGCTTGGCTAAAATCGCTCCCTGCGCGACGAATTGACCGATGTTGACGTAGGTGTTGATGACTTTTCCGGCGGCTTTCGGCGCAACATCTGAAGTTTCGCTCGCCACCAGACTGCCCGTAGCCTGAATATACGAAGGAACTTGCCGCGAAACGGCAACTGTAGTTGTCACGCTAATCGGAGCTTCATTCGCCCCGGCGCGTTCCTGCCGATTTCGATTTCCCTGACCTTCTTCGGCTCTCGATGAAACCGAACCGCCGCATGCGGCGGAAAACAAAACGAGCGCAAATAACGCCAGATAAAATTTAACTGAATAAATCCGCGTTGCGGATTTCAAAATACGCATAAATATTAATATTACCAGTTATTCCCGATAACGCTTGTTCTTTTGATTGACTGTCAAATTACCTTAAAATGAAAACAGAAAATGTTTGCTCTATGACCGATTCGCTCAATGATACGTTTTAATCGGAAGTTTGTTAGACACTTTTTTTTGCTGTCGGGTTACATCAAACATTGAAATTTTCCGCATTTATTTTCAAAATCTGTTTTTAAGAAATCTGTAACTTTTTCTTCCGAACGATTGTCTATCTGTTTGAGAACACGGTTTTGATGCTGAAAAATCGTCGGAGACAAGGTGTTTTTTGCTGAATTCATACAAAGAGTTATCCGATTTGGAATTGGCGCGGCGCAGCACCGATCAGGACGAAGCCGCGTTTGCCGAAATCGTGCGGCGTTACAGCCCGCGCGTTTTCAGCTTTGCGAGCCGCTTTTTTCGCCAGCGCAGTCTGGTCGAAGAAGCGGCGCAGGAAGTTTTTTTAAAAGCGTTCTTACAGCTCAAAAATTACGAAGGACGCGGCTCATTGGAAGGTTGGCTGACGAGAATCACGACCACGACTTGTTTGAATTTGCTCAGAAATGCGCGCAATAAACTGGAGCTGACGGTTTCGGATTTAAACGATTCGGAAATTAACTGGCTCGACAGCCGCGCGGTTTTCGCTGCCGAGGAAAAACAAAGCACAGAGGAAGAACGCGCAATCGCCGCCGATTTAGTCAACCGGGTTTTGGACACGCTGCCGCCCGACGACCGTTTGGTTCTGATTTTGATGGAAACCGAAGGAGCTTCGATTAAAGAAGTCGCCGAAATGACGGGCTGGAGCGAATCAAAAGTAAAAGTGCAGGCGTTCAGAGCGCGCCGCCGGATGCGCGAAAGCGTCGAAAAACTTTTAAACAAAACAACGGTTTCCGAGAAAGTAAAGAAATGAAAAGCAAACACATCACAAAAATTTTGAATGAAACGGCGTTTAAAGATTTGAGCCGTGCGGAAATCGCCGAAATCAACGCTCACGCCGATGATTGCCCTCGCTGTCAAAAGGCTTTTCAAGCGGCGCGGATGTCGTCCGCACTGCTGGAAAATCGAGCGGCGGAAGTTTTTGAACCGTCGCCGTTTTTTGAAACCAGAGTTTTGGCGGCGCTGCGCGAAAAACAAATCGTGGCGAAACCGATTGCAGCGTTCTGGCGCTGGTGGCGAGCGTCGAGCGTCGTCGTTTTTCCGATTTTGCTGGTTGTGATAACACTAATGGCGCTGACGATTTTTTCGCCGCAGCAGCCGCTTCAAGCGACGGCAGCAGCCGACGATTTTTCGACCGAACAAATTATTTTTCAGGGAAACGATTTTAATCAAACTCTGACGACTGCTCAGGCGATGCAAATTATTTACGAGCAAAGCAACTCAAAGTAAACGATTTATGAACACCGAAACCAAAAACGTCTGGCAAATCCGCGCCGCAACGACCGCAGTTTTTCTGCTCGGCTTTCTCGCGGGCGCGCTCGCTTTAAACGCTTATCACGTTTGGTACGGCGCGGCGGCGAACGTGCCCAGAAGAGAGCGTTTCGAGCGGATTTTCAACCAGCTCGAACTCACCGAACAGCAAAAAACGGAAACACAGCAGATTTTTAACGAAACGCGCGAACAGCTTCAGCGTCTGCGCGAGGAAGGCGAGCCGCGCGTGCGCGAGATTCGCGCTCAAGCCGACGCCCGGCTTCAGCGCGTTTTAACGCCCGAACAATGGCAGAAATTTCAACAATTCAGAGGCGAAATGCGCGGTCAGGAAAAACGCGATAAAAAAACTCAATAATTTTTTTCACGCCCTCTTAGACCAAATCTAAAGTCGGCGTGTCTAATCAATAAAGCATTTTCAATCTTTGCTCCCCGCGTTGAAATGCTGTTAATTCAAGAAAGGTAAAAAGAATGAAAATCACTAACTTCAAAAACATCTTCGGCGGCGCGGCGCTCGGCTTGGCGATCTTAGCCAGCGGCGCTACAGCGGTCAACGCTCAGGAAACCCAAACTCAGCCCCAAGCCGAACAAAAAACCGACAAACAATGGAAACATCGTCGCGGCGACGGTCTCAGACGCGGCGGCAAACACGGCAGAGGCGGCGAAATGCGTATGTTCGGCGGGCTTAATTTGAGCGACGCGCAAAAAGAACAGCTCAAACAAATCGCAGACCGCTACCGCGAAAACCACAAAGCCGCGCGCCGGCAAATGCGCACCGACGGCACTGCCCCCGATGCGGCTCAACGCGAACAAATGCGCGCAAAACGCAAAGAAACTCGCGAACAAATGCGCGCTGAAATGCTTAACGTTTTAACGGCTGAGCAAAAAACACAGCTCCAACAGTTTGAAACGGAGCGCAAACAGCGGTTTGAACAGCGCAGACAGCAGTTTGAGCAAAGACGAAAACAACGCGAAGCTCAACCGGCTCCGACCGTTAATTAACAAGCAGCTCACAGCTTAAATTTAACTAACGCGGAAAAAGCGGCTTTTTTAAGCCGCTTTTTCTTTTTGTTTGCATTCAAAAGTTAATATCCGCTGAAATTTATCCGTTGCCTTCGGCGGCTTTACTTTCTGGAGATTCTTCTGCCGTTTCAACCGGATTGCTTTCATCCTCAACGTTTTCCTGATTTTCCGACATTTCCGGCGCTTGTTCGTTTTCGTCAATCCATTCACCATCGGTAATCGAAGCATTATTAACTAAAATTTCGATGGCTTGGCGGTTTTGGATACGCTCGCGAATTCCGTCGGCACCGTTTTGCTTGGTTAATGCTTCGCGCACTTCGTCAATCGAACGCCCGCTGTAACCTGCAATCGCTTCAAGCTCGGTGTTGACTTCATCATCAGAGATTTCGATGTTTTCGAGATCGGCGATTTTATCGAGAAGAAGCGCGCCGCGCACTTCGCGCTCGGCTTGCGGCAGCATTCTCTGAAACAGCATTTGCCAGACTTTTTCGTCCGCTTGCCGCATATCAACGCCCTGCTGCTCCATTTGTCCGGCAAACTGTCTCGTTAAACCTTGAGCCTGATAGTTAACGAGCGTCGGTGGAACTTCGACCGGGTTTGCGTCAATCATTTTGTTCATCAACTCATCGCGCAAACGGTTATCGGATTCGGATTTTGCATAAGTTTCCAAATCCTGCCGGATTTTCTGACGCAAACCGGCGAGCGATTCGTAATTCTCTTCGCCTTCGCTCAAACTTGCCGCCCATTCGTCGTTCGCTTCGGGAATCTCGATTTTGCCGATTGAAACGACTTTTGATGTGTAGTGAACTGTTTTTCCGGCAAGTCCGGGCGAAGAAAAATCCGCCGGATATTCGACATCAAACGTCCGCTCTTCGTCAACGGATGCGCCGACAAGATTGTCTGTAAAAGTTTTTTCGACACCTTCGCCGCCCAATTCGATTTGCAAATCATCAACGACAATCGGCTCCGCCGCTTCGTCGTCAACAAATTCTCCGTTAATGTTGACGGTCACGGTATCGCCTATTTCCGCCGCGCGGTCTTCAACTGGGGTAAGTGATGCATGCTCACGGCGGCGGCTTTCGATCAGCCGGTCAACATCTTCGTCCGTGACGGGACGAATGCGCCGCACGGCTTCCAGATTTTTGTAATTCGGCGTTTCGATTTCGGGAATTACTTCGACGTGAACGTGCAAACCGATTGATTCTGTGCCGTTCAAATTAGCATTTTCCGCGTTTTCCAAATGAAGCTGCGGCTCGCTCAGGGGCTGTAATTCGTGTTCTTCAATCGCCTGCTGAACTTTTCCGGGCAAAATCTCGCGCAAAACGTCATTGTTGATGTCATCTTTGTAGCGATTTTTGACCACCGCAGTCGGCGCGTGTCCTTTGCGAAAACCCGGCATTTGAGCCATTCGCGTGTATTGCTGCAAAACTTTATCGTAAACCGGCTTGATTTCTTCAGCTTCGATTTCGAGCTTGATTTCCTTGTGAACCGGCGAAACGTGTTCCAATTCGCTTTTCATAAATAAAAAAGTTCAAGGTTCAAAGTTCAAAGTTCAAAGTTGAAAAGAAGAACTGTTCACCTTGAACTTTGAACCTTGAACCGATTTGATGCCGAGAGCGAGACTCGAACTCGCACGCCTTGCGGCACTGGCTCCTAAGACCAGCGTGGCTACCAATTACACCATCTCGGCAATTAAACAAACAAATTTGAATTTATCGAAACAGCGGACGATTGTCTAGCCGATTGAAATTGCGGCGAATATTAAACAGCAGAACAAATAGAAAGAGCCTGTTGCGCTCTCCCCTTCGCAACAGGCTCTTTATTCGACCGCTCAGGAGGCAAATCACGAACGGTCAAACTCGTTTAAATTTTGAATCTTTTATGAGAAACCCGCCCGCGCTCTCCCCTTCACTGACGGGCTTCTCAAACGGCGGGCGCGTGCCAGCCGATGCTGTAAAAACTTTTCTAGGATTTTGTCAATCTTGCTGAGGCGTTCAATCTTTTTGGCTTAAATTGTGAATTCAATTTCCCACTCGGACAGACATATATCAACATGTGTGCCACAAACTTTAAAACGCCCGAAAAAACTTTAACTCAAATCATTTCAACAGTTCTTTTGTTTATTATATTAAGCCTTAGATTTTCGGTTGCTTCTTACACCATTTCACTCTCGAATTCGTAGAGCCATTACACGAAATCGAATGCTTTTTCAGTTATCAGTTAAATTTTGTCGGATTTGGCGATTTCTCATTGAAAGATTATTTTGATAACTGTTAACTGATAACTGTTGACTGAAATTATGCACACGAATTTACGTTCGTTTCTCGCCGCTTTGCGCCGCGAAAACGATTTGGTGGAAATTGAGGCGGAAGTTGATCCGTATTTGGAATTGGCAGAGATTCACCGCCGCACGATTGAAAACGGCGGCGCGGCGCTGTTTTTCAAAAACGTCAAAGGCTCGCGTTATCCGGTCGTCACAAATCTTTTCGGGACGGCGAAACGAATCGAGCTGGGGTTTACGAAAAAGCCGCAGGAGTTGGTTAAAAAAGCAGTCGAAATGGTTGAAGTTTTACTCCCGCCGCAAATCGGAAAACTGTGGAATTATCGTGATTTGGCTTTGACCGGGTTGAAATTGGGGACAAAAAAAGTTTCTCGCGCTCCGGTCTTGGAAGTTGTTGACCGTCCCGCAAATTTAAACGAATTGCCGATTCTAACAACCTGGCAGGAAGACGGCGGAGCGTTTGTCACGCTGCCGCTCGTTTACACCGAGAGCCTGACCAACGGCAAACACAATCTCGGAATGTACCGCATTCAGCGACACGACGCGCAAACGACGGGCGTTCACTGGCAAATCGGCAAAGGCGGCGGCTTTCATCATTACGAAGCCGAGCAGCAAAATAAACCGCTGCCCGTGACAATCTTTTTGGGCGGCGCGCCCGCGATGATTTTGGCGGCAATTGCGCCGCTGCCCGAAGACGTGCCGGAATTGGTTTTGGCTTCGGTTCTCGCCGATAACAAAATCAAGATGGCGAAAAATCCTTTGCTCGAAAACGGCAGGCTCGTTGCCGAAGCCGAGTTTGCGATTTACGGGAAAGTACCGTCAAAGGTGAGAAAACCGGAAGGACCTTTCGGCGATCATTACGGTTATTATTCGCTCGAACACGATTATCCGATTATCAACGTCGAAGCCGTTTTTCATCGCAAAGACGCGATTTATCCGGCGACTGTCGTTGGCAAACCGCGTCAGGAAGATTTTTTTATCGGTGATTATTTGCAGGAATTATTATCGCCGCTGTTTCCGCTCGTGATGCCTGCGGTGCGCGATTTGTGGAGCTACGGCGAGACCGGATTTCATTCGCTGGCAGCGGCAGTTGTGCGCGAACGCTATGGGCGTGAAGCCTTGAGCGCCGGGTTTCGCATTCTGGGTGAAGGTCAGCTCGCTTTGACTAAATTTTTATTATTAACTGACAAACCTCAGGATTTGCGCGATTTCAAATCCCTGTTTGAACACATTCTGGCGCGCGTCAACTGGAAAAATGATTTCTTTATCTTTACGCAAACCGCTTTTGATACGCTCGATTACGCTTCGGGCAAAATCAATTACGGCTCGAAAGCGATTTTGATGGGTTTAGGCGAAGCCAAAAGATTTTTGCAGCGCGTCTGGCAGGGCGAATTGCCTGTCGGAGTAAAAAAAGCCGAGCCTTTTTGCGGCGGCTGTCTGGTTTTGGAAACCGAATCTTACGAGCAGAATCCGAATTTAAGCGAACAAATTGCCAAATCGGAAAAATTTAACGACTGGCAAGTTGTCGTTTTGCACGACTCGATTGAGTATGCCCGCTCTGCGGACAAATTTTTGTGGGCGACGTGGACGCGGTTTAATCCTGCAACCGACGTTTTTGCCAAAGAAATAACCGTCGAGCAACATCATCTTTCTTATTCCGCGCCGATTGTGATTGACGCGAGAATGAAACCCTGGTATCCGAAAGAGCTTGAACCGCGCGAAGATGTTGTGCGGCTTGTGAACAACCGCTGGCGCGAATATTTTCCGACCAAACAATCCTGGGAAAAATAAACGTGAAAAACTTTTTAATTTATTTCTGGCGGAAAAGATTTGTCATTTACGCGGTTTTATCTCCGTTTCTATTATTTTTTGGGCTATGGGCTTTCTGGTATGAACCGAGCAGCCTGGTTGTCAATAATTACGATTTAAAAATTAAGCATTGGAATCCGGCGCATAACAATTTGAAAATTGCGGCGATTTCAGATGTTCACGGCGGCTCTAATTTTATCACCGAAGAAAAAATCCGAAAGGTTGTTGAATTAACAAACGAACAAACCCCGGATTTGATTGTGCTGCTCGGCGATTTCGTTTCCGAGCAAACATTTAATCGCTCCGAATTGAATATGCCGGCTTCGACAATTGCCGATAATCTTTCCGGCTTCAAAGCGAAATACGGCGTTTTTGCCGTTTTGGGCAACCACGATTTTCGTTACAACCTGCCGAAAGTCCGCACCGAACTCGAACGAGTCGGAATCCGGGTTTTAGATGGCGAAACCGCAATCATCAATCATAACAATCAGGATTTGATAATTTTAGGGTTGGCGGAAGTTTTGAAAATTAACGAGTGGTATTCTTATGCAAACGGAGCTAAAAACGCTTTAAAAACAACCAATGCCGATGGAAACGTTTTAGCATTGGTTCATAACCCGGACGCAATCGGTATTATTACCGGGGAATTTTTAGTTTCCGAAAATCTGCGGCTGGTTTTAGCCGGACACACTCACGGCGGACAAGTCAGATTACCGCTTATCGGCTCGATTATAGTTCCTTCCAGTTACGGTCAAAAATACGCACTCGGGCACGTCGTCGAAAACGGCATTGATATGTTTGTCACAACCGGAATCGGGACGAGCATTTTGCCGGTTCGATTCGGCGTTCCGCCGGAGATTTCAGTGCTGACAATTTCAGCAAAACAGGAATAGACCGCAGACGACGCTGAGCGGCAGATTTTCACAGGTAAAACTAAAAATAAATCTGTGTTTAATCCGCTGAATCCGCGTCGGCGGCGGTCTATTTCCATTAAAAAATTCCGCTTTAGTTAACTCCGCACAGCGTCCAAGCCTGCGCGACGGCATTGTAATTGGCGCTGCCCGAACCGTAAAGTGCAGCCGCCGAGTTTAAAGTTGCGGTGCGCGCGCCTTTGAAATTCGTGCTTGAAGTCATATAAGAAGTCAAAGCGCGATACCAGATTCTCGCCGCCGCATCAGCGCCGATGCCGGTCATAGAACCGCCGCGATGATGAGTGCCGCCGACAGCCAGCAGGTAAAATGCTTTGTTGCCGATGCCGGAATTGATGTGGACGCCGCCGCTGTCGCCGGTTCCGGTGTAGCGTTCGGCATAATGATCGGGATCGTCGTCGGCTGTAAAGCCGCTGTTACGAGCCGAATGCGGGTTGTCCATATGACGCAAAGCGTCGCCGCTTGTTGCAGGCGTATAAGCTTGTTCACCGATTTTCCAGGTGTTCGAGCTTTGCCCTTTGGTGTATCGTTCGACCATCGCGCCGAAAACGTCTGACATTGATTCGTTGAGCGCGCCGGATTCGCCCGAATAAGTTAAATTAGCCGTACGTTCCGTCACGCCGTGTGTCATTTCATGACCGCAGATATCGAGCGTCGTGAGCGGCGAATAATTCGTGCCGTCGCCGTCGCCGTAGGTCATATACGAACCGTTCCAGAAAGCGTTGTTGTAATTGCTGCCGTAATGAACTTTCGAGCTGATCAGCCCGGTCACGCCGTCAATGGAAGTGTAATAGGCGGGACCGCCCGCGCCGTCAATTCCGTTGCGTCCGTGTGTGTTTTTGAAATAATCGTAAGTTTTCGCCGCGCCGTAATGCGCATCAATTCCGGCGCGAGCTGCCGTGGCAGTCCAATTATTATCCGTGTCGCTAAAACGATAAGTCGAGCCGGTCGTATTGCGATTGTCGAACGTGCCGATTTTGCGCATGGTGTCTTCCATATAATACGCGCTGCCGTTGTAATAAGTGGTAAAGCTGACCGTACCGCTGTATAGCGACGAGCCGGAACCCGTCGCGGTTTGCAGATTATCGTAAGACCAAAGTTGTTTGCCCGAATGCGCGTCAATAAAAATCACCGGCATCGAAGTTTCTTCCGAACCGTCCTCGCGGCGAAGCTGAACGCGATAAGCGAGCCGGTCGGTTTTACCGCCGGGCAAAATCCACAAATCAACTTCAGGCGCGGCTGTTAAGCAATCGGCACAGCCGTAAAGATCGGTTGCCAGCACGGCAGCCGATTTTTCGCTAAAGCTCGGAATCGTGTTGACGACGCGGAAAGCTGATTTTAAATCATCAGTCATCTCGGCGACTTCATTGTTGTCGTCGAAATGAACAATCGCTTCGGCGCCGAAAACGGGAATGCCGTTAAAAGCTTGCTGAACGTGAAGGTGGGCTAAACCTTCTTCATCGGCGAAAACACGCCGGGTTTTAAATTCTTCAAAAGGCGAAGCGGCTAAATTAGCTCTGCGGGTTTGGAGGAATTCAAGTCCGCGCTGTCTCGCTTTTTCAAGTCTGTCCTGCCAGCCTTTATCGGACAAAGGCGGCGTGGCGGTTACGGTTTGAACGGCAAAGACAGCCGCTGCAAAGAGGCACAAAGTCATTAACTTACGCATTCGTTTCTTTCTAACTCCTTCTGGAAAATTTTTAAATTATGGAGAGCCGTGAAATATGAGGCTGCTCCTCCCAAATAAGGGCGAATTGTAGTTAAAATTTATGAATTGAGAATTTCTTGTCTAAAACGATATTTATCATCTTTCAAAGATGACCTTTTGTCAACAGCTTTTTTTATTGCCCCGATAAATCGCACTTATATTATTTCGTTATTTTTTTTCAAAGAAAAACCCCGCTTTTTTCCGAAAGCGGGGTTTGCCGAAAACAGGATTTTTCTTTTCTTATTCAACGCGAACGAAATCGGTTCCGCTGCGCCCGAACGTTTCCGGCGTGTACATCTCCTCGGCTTTTGCCGGAGGAACGACGAATTCGCCCGGCGTAGTCGCGCGGCAGACATAGGAATAATTCCAGACGCCTTCCCACAACAGCGAAGTAAACGCTTCGGCGCGTTCGTCGCGCAAGTTTTGATGCTCGTACCACGTTCCGTACCAGTAATAACCGCGACCGAAGCTCTGTGAGCCGTAAGTTACAACATCTGAAGAAACGTTATCAGACGGTAAGCTTTCGCTCACCGCCAAAGCCGGATTTAAACTTTCAAGCCCAGCGGGCAGCGGATCAACGAGCGCGACATGATAGCGGCGCGAAGGCGCAATCATCGTCAAACGCACGCGGACGCGAGCGCCGGATTTGATTGTCCAGGTGCTGTCCGGGTTTTGTTTTACGTCGTCGGCGTTGTCCACTCCTTCGTATTTGCGCAAAACTGTAAAACCATAATCGGCGGGCGCGAGCTTTAAATTGCTCGGCGCGTATTTCATTCCGATTCGATAATAAAGGCGACCTTCGCCGGCTTTGTTCAAAATCAGATTTGACGTTCCGTTTTGTCCCAAAAGATAACTCATCGGCACGTCAATTTGTTTTGAATCAACCGAACGACCGCGAAACGGCTGTTCTTCGGCGTAAGCGTTGCCGAGCCAGACCTGCGCGACAAAATTCGGCGTCGTTTTCTCGTAGGTGTTGAAATATTTATCGAGCGCGAGCAGGATAAATACGTTTTCCTGCGTGTTTCCCCAATGCCCCTTTTTGCGATGCGCCAAAAGACCACGCACGAGTTTCGGAATCAAATCCGAATTTGGCTGATCGGAAATCATCGCTTCAAGGATCACGCCGTCGGCACGGCGATTTGAAGCCATAATCACCCAACCGTCGTCTTTATAATTCGTGACAAAATTCGCCGCTGCCGCAGTTTCGGTCGTACGGTTCATCAAAAATCGTCGGATTGATTCGACTTCGGCAACCGAATTTTTATCACCGCTCAAAACCGCCAGCAGCCAGCCAGTCGCTTCAAACGGAAGTTTTTGGAGCGTTGCGGTTTGCAGAATATTTTTGGCTTTGGCAATGTCTTTATCGCCCATCCGCGCGCGGACGTAAAGCGCGTAAGACGAAATCGTCCAGCGTACTTCCTGACTGTAAAATTTGTCGTAATATTTTTCGACATTTTTTAAATACGGCTTCGTTTTGTTGAGCATTTCATCCGGCACTTTGTAGCCCTTTTCTTTTGCTCTTTGAAGCGCATGCGCTGCGTGAACCGTGACGAACGGAAATTCGTGACGCTCGCGCTGCAAGCCCCACATTCCAAAGCTGCCGTCTTCGCGCTGGCGCGATTTTAAAATCTCAACGTCTTTGGCAAAACGCTGATTTAGTTCTTCTGTCGAAGGCATATCTTCGGCTTTAAAAGCCTGCAAAACATCGCGCAGGGCGGCAATCGAAATCATCCGCGAAGCGACCTGCTCCGAGCCTTCATAGGGATAATTCGTCAGGTATATAAATGCGTCGGTCAATTCCTGCAACTGCGTCGAAGCGGTCGTCACTTCCAAACCGCCGAATTGCGCGAAAACGTCTTTCGGCGCTTCGACCGGCTGGATCGTCGCAGTATTCTGGTCAATCGTCCCGTAAGTTGCAAACGCTTCGGTCGTCGCGGGAGTCCAGACGGGTAAAGAAATCTCTGCCGCGTCGGCAAATTTCCCAGATGAGACGCCGATTTGAAAACGCGCCGTTCCCGCTTTCACAGCCGAAACCGGAAAACGAACTTCCAGACGGTCGTTTGGCGGAACTGTGACTTGTTTGCCGTTTCCGGCAGTCAATTCCGCATTTGTCACGCGCACCGCGACATTGACGGTCAGCGGATTATCGGTTTGATTTTGGACGACGACGGGCAACTCGAATTTATCGCCGAAATTCAGGAAACGCGGCGCGCTGGGGCGTACCATCAAAGGCTGACGCGC
Source organism: Pyrinomonadaceae bacterium (assembly GCA_036400075.1). Classification (GTDB taxonomy): domain Bacteria; phylum Acidobacteriota; class Blastocatellia; order Pyrinomonadales; family Pyrinomonadaceae; genus JALZCH01. The sequence goes on along the minus strand of DASWLV010000276.1, from coordinate 10,539 downwards.
TGTGATATTCGATTCGCCTTTGCCGAAACGATTGCCGTTTGTCACCGAAACCGCCGTTATGCGGTAACGGGTCAGATTGTCCGGCAATTTCACCGGAATCGTGACTTTTCCGGCTGAATCGGTTCTCATTGAAGCCGCGAAAACTGCCAAAGCGTTGAAATTTTCGCGGACATTTATTGGCGTTTCAACTGTCGGCGAAGTATTTCTTGGATCATCCGCAGATCGCGCCGTGGCTTTCATTGCTCTTTTTGCAGCCGGTGCAGGCGACGCCATTACTGATACTGATTCCTGAGCATCAGCCATTGCTCCACCGGCGGCGTTGCCAAGCTCAGCTTGAAATTGAGAAGGGTTCAAATCTTTTTGATTTCCGAGCAAAACGTCTTTGCGCGAATGAAAAGTCGAAACGTCCGCCCCGCGCTGCGTGTAAAAAATCGAAGCCGGATCGGCGATGCTGTAATTGCTCAAAGCCAAAACCGATTCGTCAACTACAATAACCGCAACTTCGCTGTTTGAAACAGCGTTTCCGGCATTGTCTTTGACCGTCACGTCAACCGAAGTTTCGCCGCCGGGTTCGAGATTTTTCGCACGCGGTTCGGCTGTCACGTTTAATTTGCGCGTAGCAACTGAAATCGGCAGATTGAGACTGCCCGAAGCAAATGCCGGGCGGCGCGGCGCGGTTTTGTCAATTTCGCCCGCGTCGTTTGTCCGTTCGGCTGAACCGACGAGATCAACCTGGACGTTGATGTTCGGCAGCCAGCGTTCTTCGAGCGGGACGCGCAAAACTTTGCTCGCTTCGTTCATCGTAAAACGCTCGGTTTTGACGATTCCGTTGCGGGCGAGCGTCAACACGCCTTCCGCCGGAACGAACGGTGACATCACCAGAATTTCCGCCGCGTCGCCCGCCGCGTATTCTTTTTTGTCGGGAACGAGCTGCGCTTCTTCCTGCTCGACCGTGCGTTTCGGCGGCTGTTTTCCGCCCGAAACCCAGAGCGTCAATTCCGATTCGTTTTCGCGCTCGCGGTCGTCCAAAACCGAAGCCGTAATCGTATAAACGCCGCCCTGTTTCGCCGTAAATTTACATTCGACGGGATTTTCGCCGGATTTCACATTGCAGATTTGCTCGTCAACGATGACTTGCTGCCATGAGCCTTTGTCGAATTGCCAATCTTTCAAAACCGCTTTGATTTCTACATCTCGATTCGCCACCGCTTTTCCGTCAATATCGGTCGTGATTGATTCGACCGTAAAAGGCTCGCCGCGATTAACGAAAGTTCTGTTCGTACGGATTCCGACGTACAAATCAGCCGGATGAACGAGCAGATTTGTCGCCGAAGCCCACGTTTGCCGATTAACGTCCGAAACGCGCGCTTCGGCGCGAACATTATACGGGCGCGGCGGATTCGCCTTGATAAAATCAATTTTCAGCAGATGCTTTCCATCCGCCCCGGTTGTGCCTTTAAAGCTTTGCACGCTCGTCGAGCCGTAAGGCTCATCGTAATGCCGCCACCAAGGAAACCATTTGCCGAAAGTAAAATCATCACGGTTCGGCGGTGTGTAATTGGTCGGCGTCGCCATAACCGTCCAATTCGTTTCGGCGTTTTGCAAAGCGCCGCCCGCATAATATTTGGCTTCGATTGAAACATTTGCCGAATTGCCGACAAAATACGGCGCTTCGGTTTCGTTTTTTGCGGTAACTTCAAATTCAGGTCGGCGAAATTCCTGCACTTGAAAACTGTGACTCGTCGTTGCTCCGGCTAAACTGCTCGATGTGGAAATTTCAACGCTCGTATAACCGAGATTGATGTTGTCGGGCAATTTTATTTTAAAATCAAACGCGCCGAAAGCGTTCAGATTCGCCGTTCCTTTGGCAAATTCATTACCGCGCTCGTCGCGGACAATGTAATTGATTCCCTTTGCCGCGTCGCCGAGCGCGGCGATGTCGCCGAATTTTCCGGCTTGATAAACGCGGATGTAGCCTTTAATCGCCACTTCTTCTTTCGGGCGATAAAAGTTGCGGTCGTTAAAAACAAACCAGCGCAATTGATCGGTCTGCGGTTTTTTGTACCAACTGCCGTGATCCTGCCAGTAATAATCGGAATTCTCCGGCAAAAACGCCACATCGCGCCCGCGCCGCGCAATCAAAAGACTCGGTTTTCCCGGCTGCGAATCGGGCAAAGCCATCCGCATCAAACCGTTTTTTACGGTTTGCGGGTTTATCGAGTTTGTCGAGTCGCCGGAATTTTCTTCATTTATGTTTTCTTCGCTTGTTCCAAAGCTCGTCAGCCAGTCCCACCAGCTATTATTTGAAGTATCTTGCTGATCACTGTTGACTGATGACTGTTGACTGATCGGAGTTCCGTTGTTCGGATAAATCCGCATTTCCACATTGTCGAGCGGTTTGCCGCTTTTCAAATCGGTGGCGAAGCCGATTAATTCCTGATTGTCAACAAAAGCGTCCAAACCTATTTGCGTCGCCTCAGCCCAAACGACTATTTTCGCACGGTCGTATTGATCTCGCTTGACGGTCGGCTCAACGAAAACAATCGCGTGACCGAAACCTTCATTTAAAGCCGCAGATAAATCAATTCGGGTTTCAACCAATTCGTCCGGCTTGTTTTCAACCGGAACGGTTTTGTTCAAAACAACGCGACCGGGCAGCGGCGGGCGTTTTTGCTCATCGTAATTGAGGTGACGCATAAACTGCCGGAAACCGTCCCAATCTTCCGGCGTGACCGCGCGCACTTGAACTTTCAGGCTCGGCTGATTAATCGAATAAACCGAATAATTCGGTTTTGCGGCAGGATCAAGCACGACAAAATTGCCGCCCTGCGCGGTCAAGCTCGGCTGCGCCGCACCGACGTTGAAAGTCGCGGTTGCCGGTTTTTCCAAAACTTGTCCGAACGAGTCTTTGAGCGCGCCGCCGACCGTCACTTTGTAAGCGCGGCGTCCGGGTTTATAGCCTTGAATCGAAACGATATTTCCGCTCGGATAAATCTGCAAACCTTCTACATTCGGCTCGATTTGGACAAGCGATTTTTCAAAGGCGGCAACATCAATCGGGTTTGAAAATTCAAAATACCAGGAATCGAACGGGGAGCATTTTTGATTGTTTTGATAATTGCAATAAGCGCGAACGAATCTCATCGCGCCGAAAGTGCGAAATGAAAACGATTGCGGTTTCGGCGTCGTCAAAGGTCCTTCGGCTGACGGCGTTCCGGCTTCGATTGTGACAGCAATTGCGGAATCTGCGGGCAAAGCGTTTTCCGCTTTTCCTTCGGCTGTGACGGCGCGAAACGCCAGCCAGCGACCGGACAGCGCCGCTTTTGCGTAATAACTGATTGACGAATCGGCGTTGATTTCTTCCTGAGTCGCAAGGCGCAGAGGCAAACGGCGATTGCCGCCGGAAACGTTTATTTTCTGCAAAACGGCTTGCGGGTTGATTTGCTGATCGAATGAAACAAACATCAGCGGATTGCGATTTGTGACTTGATTGCCCGGAAAAGATTGCAAAACTTTCGGCGGCGGAGTCGTAAAAGTCCACGCGACTTCTTTGTTCAAAACCGCGCCTGTCGCCGATTTTGTTCCCGCCGGAACAATTGCAGTAAATTTCGTCGCCATTGGAAAACGCTGTTCGGCGTCAAAGAGCAATGTTTTCGTTCCGAGCCACCGCCATTTACCTTTGACTTCGGGCGTCAAACGCACGGGAACAACCTGCGCGGCTTGTTCCTGCGAAGTGACCGAAACCATCGGCTGCGAAAACGTAACGCTCAATTCGGGCGCAATCGGAATCTCGCCTTCGGGCGCAAAACGTACGACTTCAAGTGTCGCAGCCGCGTTGATTTTCGGCGTTCCGCGTTCTTCGTCGGCGGGAAATTTGACCGGAACGATTTTGCCGGTTTTCGGCGCGGGCAATGTTCCGGCGCGTTTGGCAAAATCCTGTTGATCGTCTTTCTCGGCTTTAACCGGCGGCAGACGTTTTAACAGATTCGCCGTTTCGCTTTCAGATAAACTCTCGCCTTTTGCGGGCGGCGTGGTTTGGCGGTTTTCCGCGCCTTCCTGTCCTTCGCTCAAACGAAATTCCAAACCGTTTCCGGGAATATTCACGTTTTGTGGTCTCCTTTGCTGCGGTCGCACGGTTCTTTGCGCTGAAGCGCCGAACGGCGCGATTGTGCCAAAATATACGGAAAAAAGTAAAAACCAAACGGTAATTTTTTTGATCAGCATTGTTCGTTAAATCCTCGCTCGAAAAACCGGGAGAGCGGAAAGTTTGAAGTGCCTTGAGGCGCGGCAAATTATATTTTAGATTGCCGCCTTCCAATAAAATGAACGCCGTTAAAATATTTTTCTTGCACCATTTTAATTTTGAACGATAAAGAATTTAGAGATAAAATTATTTTTATGAATCAATTTGAACATGAATTTGTTGCCCAATCCAAATCTTTTTTGCTCGATGATTTTCTGGTGAAAATCGAAAGAGCGGTAAACAAAATGACGGACGAGCAGATTTGGTGGCGCGCGAACGAAGAATCGAACAGCGTCGGAAATCTACTGCTGCATCTGGCGGGAAACATCCGGCAATGGATCATCAGCGGCATCGGCGGCGCGGCGGATAATCGTTTTCGACAAGGCGAATTTGACGAACGCAATCAAATCAGTGGCGAGGAGCTTTTGACGGCTTTGCGAAACGCGGTCGAAGAAGCGTGCGCCGTTTTGGACGATTTAAACGCTGACGGTTTGCTCGAAAAACGTTCGATACAAGGGCGCGATACTACTGTTTTGGCGGCGATTTATCACGTTGCCGAACATTTTGCGATGCACGCCGGGCAAATCATTTTCATCGCCAAAATGTTTGCCGGCGATATGAAGTTTTACGAGGACGCGGGCGGTTTGGCTATTCCGAATTGGAGACGCCCGGACAAAGACCGCGCCGCGTTTTAATTATCAGATGAAATTAAGCCGAAACTGCCTGATTCGGTTTTGCAGGAGCGTCTTGCTCGATTTGTCTGCCGAGATCGTTTGCATTGAAATAAGCGCATGAACGAGAGATTTTGTCGCCGTCAAATTCTAAAATCGTAACTCCCGAATAAGTGATTTCATGATTTTCTTTGGAAGCTCCGCGAGTCGTCCATTCGAGAGCAGCGCTGGTTTCGTTGACAATTTTATTGCGAAATTCCGAGCGCATTTCTCCGAAAGTTTCGCGGTATCTCGTCCAAAAATCGCGTGCGCCTTCTGTTCCGGTAAATTTCTTTGGCGAAACGACGTTAACGATTTCCGCGTTTTCGGCGTAAAGCGCGGCGATCTCTGCGGGTTCGCCCGTTTCTTCCAATTTGTGCAGCGCGTTAATGAAATTTTCGGCTAGTTCTCGGCTCATATTTTCCCCTTGTTCTTTTTATTTTCGTTTTCTTTCAAGTTAGAAAACAAGCGAAAAGCGGTCAGTACGTCAACGTACAAATTTTGAGTCAGACATCCGATTCGAGCAGAGAATCGGATTCGTGCCAGCAGCGCGCGCACCAATGATTTCGGCATCGTTCGTCAATTGAAAGCTCAGCGGAAAGTGGAAGTTTTGCAACCAAGATTTTTTCGTCGTCGGTTAATTCGTTCCAGCTCTTTAATTTGTGATTGCCGCAGCGCGGACAAAACTTTTCCTGGATGTTCTGCATCGTTTTTAATTAAGCCCTGCTTCTATTGGTATTTTAACTTGCAAGCCTTAGAAAATGATGATAATATCGCCCTTCTTTCGAGACTTTTACACTCGTTTTCAACCCAATAAAATCTAACTGTCAGCAAATCTAAAATGAAAAAACTCTATCTTTGTCCATCGCCTTCTTGCTATTGCAAAGCCTATTTTGCATTGTTTTACTGCCGAACGCCACTTTCGCCCGCCCGCTTGCGAACCGCGCCGCGCAGCAAATTCCTTCTAATCAATCAATCTTGACATGACGAAAGCGAGTCTCTCCGCCGATGTGATTATCACCAAAATCAACTCTTGCAAGAACAAAAAAAGAGGTTAATATCTTTCATCCTTAATAACCAAGCTGCCAACTTAACTAAATATAAGGCAGGCGTCTTAAATAAGATTTGTCGGCAAAAAACAATTTGTTCTAACAAATCACAATAATTCTCTATTTCTCTCTAATTTTTTATGAAGATAGTTCGCATATTAATCCTTGCCTTTATTGCGACGTTTTTTTCGACTTATTCATTTGCTCAATCAACATCCAATAATAGTAATTTGCAGTTTCTGACTTGGGACAAAAACACGGCGTTTTCGATGGGTGAAACGTGGTTGGTTAAAGGGCGCGTCGGCGGCTTTTTTGATGGGCGAATTCTTGAAACCAACAAATCTTATAATTATAAATTGAGGGCGACGTTAATGTCCCCGGAAGCTATCCGAGCAGCGGCGAGGTTGGAACAACTTCGCAGTCGTCTGACCGATGATGAAACATTGAGTTTGGTTAGCGAAGCCGAGCAGGAGAATCTGGTTATACTTGTTGAAATTGACCCGCGCGAAGGTTCTGGAGTTATACCCAATGATTGGCGAGCTTTCATTAATTCAAAAAATTCTGCCGCTAACGAATCAATTCGCGGAATTGAAAAAAGCAATTTGCGAAATTACAAAGCGCTTCAGCCGGTAGTTAAGCGCGATTACGATTATGATTTGTTTTGGGTTTCGTTCTCCTTTAAAGACAAAAACGGCGTTTCGTTATGGAAGAGCGTTCCGAATGAATTGGAATTAATAGTCGGTATTAATGAAAAGGAAGGCAAAGTAACCTGGAAAGTAACAGACGCGCTCAGATTACGAATAGAAACTTTACTAAAATTAGAATCGGAGAAATCAAAATGAAAAAAATATCAACTATCACACTCTTTTGTGTCGGCTTGATGCTGACGCTTCAAATTTCCGTCATCGCACAAATTCAATTCAAAGTGCTGGCGACAAAAAAAACATCCACGATGCAGAAAGAACTACAGGAAGCCGCTGACGCCGGTTATCGTTTTGAAGGTGTTTCCGGCGGCAAAACATCATTCGGCGGGAGTGAAGTGTTAATTGTTATGTCCAAAAGACCCGACGTTGATTTGAGCGGACGTTATCAATATAAATTACTCGCAACTTCAAAGACTTCGACTATGCAAAAGGAACTTCAGCAGGCGGGAGACAATGGATTTGAATATAAAGGACAAGCTGTTTTCGATACCTTCATAGGTGGAGACGAAGTTGTCGTTATTCTGGAAAAAGATACAAAAGTGGGACTCAAGAGAATTGATTATAAACTGTTCGCAACCAAGAAAACCTCGACAATGCAAAAAGAAATTAACGAGGGTGGTGCGGCGGGGTATGAATATGTGGGAGTAACAGTCGGAGAAACATTTATTGGTGGTAGTGAAGTCGTTATTATTATGCGACGAAACGCGAAATCAGTAGATAAAACTCCTTAAACCTTAAATTTATTTACAACCTCTTCAAACCGGCATCGCTCGCAAAAGCGATGCTTTTTTCTTTAAGTAAACAGAGGCGGCATTCAATTTTCTTTTTTAATTCTTGTCCGGTTCTTTTCAACTCGCCCGTTTTATCTTATATTCGGCAAAGTCCTTTTGAATTCGATTAAACCAGAAATTATCGCCCGAATGAAATCAAAAATCTTGTTGCGCTTTGTCGCCGCCTGCTCGCTTCTTTTATTTTCTTTTGCAGCTTTCGCCCAGCGCGAAGAGCCGAAATTCGATTTTTACACCCGCGCGCCGTACCGCGAAAACGTGCCGCGCCCGCAAAAATCCTTGCGTTACGATGTCGGCGAGCATCACACGACTTACGCGCAAATGGAAAAGGTGATTGAAGAAATCGCCAAAGCTGCGCCCGACCGCGTTCGCATTTACGACATTGGCGAAACGAACGAGCATCGAATGATGCACGTCGTGGCTATCAGCGCACCGGAAAACATTCAACGACTTGACGAAATCAAAGGAAATCTCTCCCGTTTGAGCGACCCGCGCACAACCAATCAGAACGCGGCAAATCAAATCATCCAAAATACGCCGGTCGCCGTCTGGCTCGCTTACACGATTCACGGCAACGAATCTTCGTCGTTTGAAACAATGATGCAGGTCGTTTATCAGCTTGCCGCTTCGGAAGAACCGGCGACGCTCGAAATTTTGAAAAACACAGTCGCTTTAATCGTCACGGGAGAAAACCCTGACGGACACGAGCGTTTTGCGACATGGTATAACTCGGTTGCCATCGGCGATGCGAATCGCGCGGCGTTTGAACACCGCGAGCCGTGGAGCGTTTACGGGCGGCTGTCGCATTTTCGTTTCGATTTAAACCGCGACAATATCGCTTCGACGCAGAAAGAAACGCAGAATCTGCAAAAAGCGTTTTTGGAATGGAATCCGCAATTTTCCGCAGATCATCACGGGCAGCCTTCGCAATATTTTTTCCCGCCCGACGCATTGCCGATTAATCCGAATCTGCCTCAGCCCGTAACAAATAAATGGCTCGAAACAGTCGGTCGCGCCAACGCCGCGCAATTTGACCAGAGGCTTTGGGATTATTACGTCCGCGACGTTTTCGATTTGTTTTATCCCGGTTATTGGGATTCGTTTCCGGCTTTGTTAGGGGCAACCGCGATGACTTACGAAACCGACGGCGGCGGTTTTAAAGGCTTGCGCTGGACGCGCGACGACGGCACAATCATTACTTTCCGCTCATCAATCGCCAAACATTTCGTCACTTCGATGACGACGCTCGAAACCGCCGCCAGAAACCGCGAAGCGCGTCTGCGCGATTTTTACGATTTCAAACGCACTGCAATCGAAGAAGCGCGCGCCGACCGAATGAAACGTATCGTCATCGTCCCGGACAAAGACCCGGTAAAAGCCGCCGAACTCGTCGAAATTCTGCGCCGCGCAAAAGTCGAAGTCAAAGTTGCAGGGGGAAATTTCCGCTCGACAACGGCGCATTCTTACGAATCGAAAAATGCTCCGGCGGCAACGCGAGATTTCGCCGGAAACGTTTACATCGTCGAAATGGCGCAGCCGAACAAACGCTGGGCGAAAGCGATTCTCGAACAGGACACGCCGCAGGACAAAGCCTTTGTCGAAGATGAAATGGGAAAATTCCGCCGCAACGAAATGCGCGGTAAAAGCTCGCAGCGCGAAGAATATCGTTTTTACGACATCACGGCTTGGTCGCTTCCGCTCGCGTTTGGAATTGACGCTTTCTGGACGGAAGATGCCGCGACGGTTTCCGGCGCAAATCTCGTCACCGACGAATATTTGAACAATGTCAGAACCGGACGCATCAACGGCGGGCGCGCGGCTTATGCTTACGTTTTTCCGTATGAAACAGACACCGCGCCGATTTTGGCTTACCGGCTGCAAAAAGAAGGCTTCCGCGTTTACGTCTCGACAAAACAATTAAATGCGGCGGGGAGAAATTGGCGCGCAGGAACTTTCGTCGTCCGTCTTTCGCGAAACAACGAAACGGTTCATGATGCGATTGCCAGACTCGCCAGAGAACTCGGCGTCGCTGTAACACCCGTAAACACAGGATTTCAAGAAGAAGGCGACACCGGAATCGGCGGCGAAAACGTTGTGCCTTTAAAATTGCCGCGCATTGCAATCGCGGCTGACGAAGGCGTTGACAATACTTCTTACGGCTCGATCTGGTGGACGCTCAACCGCTACGGCGTTGAATTTACGCCGATGAATTTTAACAATCTGCGCGCAGGCAATTTAAAAGATTACAACGTCGTCATTATTCCCGACGGCGCTTCCGGTCGTTACACCAACGTTTTAAAAGGATTGAAAGATTGGATAAACGGCGGCGGAACCGTAATTTGCGTCAAAGGCGCGGCGGTCGCTGCGGCGGTCAAAGATGTCGGTTTGACCAGCTCCAAACTCGTCGGCAGTGATGACGACGAGCAAAAATCGCCGCCCGCAGAGGAATCGAAACGCGCCGAAGCCGAACAGCCCGCGCCTATGCCCTCGCCATCGCCGAAAACCGGAAACAACAAATCGAATCAGCCGGAAGCATCGCCAAACGCCGTTCCGCAGCAGCTCGAAAGAGACAAAGCCGATTACAGCGCCCCGATTTTGCCGCCGATTGCCTCGCCGTCGGCGAACGCCGGAAAAACGCCGGAAGGCGTTCCCGGCGCAATTATGCGCGCCACGATTGATCGCACGACTTACCTGACTTACGGTTTGCAAAATCAGGAAACTCTGCCCGTGCTGCTCTCTTCGGGCTACTTTTTCCGGCTTTCAAAAGAAGGCACAAACGCCGTCGTTTTCGACCAAAATCCGAAGCAGCCGCTGACAATTTCCGGTTTTGTCTGGGAAGGCAATACCGAAAGACTGTTAAAAGGAACGGCTTACGTCATTGACGAACCGACCGGCAGCGGTCACGTCATTTTATTCGCCGAAGAACCGTTTTTCCGCGGAATATTCCGCAGCTCAAGCAGATTGTTTTTTAATTCAATGATTCTCGCGCCATCGAATTAGAAATTCGTTCGTCGTTCGTTGTTCGTTGAAAAGAAAAACAACGAA
>DASWLV010000275.1:0-5992 GCA_036400075.1 Pyrinomonadaceae bacterium | reverse complement strand
TGGTGGATGATTCTCGCCGGTTTTTTTCTGTTCCGCTTTTTTGATATTGCCAAACCCTATCCGATTGACCGGCTTCAAATTTTACCCGGCGGTTTGGGAGTTTGCGCCGACGACATTCTGGCAGGGCTTTATGCAGCCGTAGTTTTATCAATCATTGCGGCAATCCATATAAGCTTAACCTGATAAGATTTTACTCGTAAAAAAAGGCGGCTCGTAAAATGAGCCGCCTTTTTTTATAAAACAGTTAAACAAAACTATTTTACACCCAGCTCGTTAATCAGAAACGCCCATTTATCGGCGGCTTCTTCAATAATTTTCGCAGTCGGTTTTCCTGCGCCGTGTCCCGCTTTGGTTTCGATGCGAATCAAAATCGGGCGTTGGCTGGCGTTTGCTTCCTGCAAAGTTGCGGCATATTTGAAACTGTGAGCCGGAACAACGCGGTCGTCGTGATCTGCGGTTGTGATCATTACTGCCGGATATTTTGTGCCGGGTTTGATGTTATGAAGCGGCGAATATTTATAAATTGCCGCAAATTCTTCAGCGTTTTCGGGCGAGCCGTAATCGGATGTCCAAGCCCAGCCGATTGTGAATTTATGGAAACGCAGCATATCCATTACGCCGACCGCCGGAAGCGCCGCCCCAAATAAATCAGGTCTTTGATTGAGCACCGCGCCGACGAGTAATCCGCCGTTTGAGCCGCCGGAAATGGCGAGCTTCGACGGCTGCGTGTATTTTTCTTTAACTAAATATTCGGCGGCAGCAATGAAATCGTCAAAAACATTTTGTTTTTGCAGCTTCGTCCCGGCTTTCCACCATTCTTCGCCGTATTCGGAACCGCCGCGAATCGAAGGCTGAGCGTAAATTCCGCCCATTTCCATCCAGACAAGGTTTGAAATCGAAAATCCCGGAGTCATCGGAATGTTGAAACCGCCGTAAGAATAAAGCAGAGTCGGATTGTTTCCGTCCAATTTCAAGCCTTTTTTGTGCGTGATAAACATCGGAACTTTCGTGGTTCCGTCTTTGCTCGTATAGAAAACGCGCTTGACTTCGTAATCAGCCGGGTTGAAATTAACTTTTGCCTGACGGAAAATTGTGCTTTTGCCCGTTTTCATATCGTAGTGATAAATCGTCGGGGCTGAGTTGAAAGAAGAATATGTGTAGAAAGTTTCGGTGTCTTCGCGTTCGCCGCCAAAACCTCCGGCGATTCCCAAGCCGGGCAAATCAACGTTTCGCACGAATTTCCCGTTGATGTCGTAAATTCTCACTACTGTCGAAGCATCTTTGAGATAACTAACGACGAATTGATTGTTGATAAAGCTGACGTTGCCCATCGTTTCGGCAGCTTGCGGAATGAGTTCGCGCCATTCTTTGGTTTCAAGATTGTAAGCGTTTAATTTACTGCGCGAAACGCCTTTGTCGGTTTTGATAAAAAACGTCGAGCCGTCGTTACCGACAACAGTGTAATCAGCCTCGATTTTGTCTACAATCGGCTCGATTTTGGAATCGGCTTTGCTCAAATCCTTGTAATAGAGCATATTTTTCGGGCTTGTGCCTTTGCCGACGTAAATCACCAAATATCTGCCGTCGTCGGTGACGCCTCCGCCGACGAATAATTCCTTGTCGTCCGGTCGTTCGTAAACCAAAACGTCTTTATCCTGTGAAGTTCCGAGCTGGTGATAAAAGAACTTTTGATTGTAGTTCAAATCGCGCAGCTCGACGCCTTTTCCGGCTTCGGGAAAACGCGAATAGAAAAAGCCTTTGTTGTCTTTCGTCCAACTCGAAACGCCTTGACGATTCGGGCGCAGAGTGTCGGAAAGATGCTCGCCGGTTTCGACGTTCATCACTTTCCACTCGGTTCTATCCGAACCGCCCGTCGCTAAGCCGTAAGCCATCAATTTGCCGTCATCGGAGATAGTCAAACCGTTTAAAGCAATCGTGCCGTCTGATGAAAGTTTGTTCGGATCGAGCAGAACTCTGCCCAGATCGTTTACTGATTTGGCGACGTAATACACGCTCTGATTCTGCAAACCGTCGTTTTTGGAATAAAAATAGTAATTTCCGCGTTTGAACGGAGCGGAATATTTTTCATAATTCCAGAGTTCCGTCAAGCGCTGCCGGATTTTCTCGCGTGCCGGAATTTTGCCGAGATAATCAAATGTGATTTTGTTTTGAGCTTCAATCCATTCGCGCGATTCCGGCGCGTCCGGGTTTTCGAGCCAGCGATATGGGTCAGCGATTTTCATTCCGTGATACTCGTCAACCTGCTCGACTTTTTTTGGTTTCGGGTAATTAAACATCTTCGATTCTTGAGCAAAAGCGTCTGCCGAAAAAACGGCGCATGCCGCAACGCTCAGACAGATTTTCTTAAAAGGCAGCATATTTTTAGGTTTTCCTTTCGGAGAGATTAAGTTAGCAATTTTCCGTTTGTTTTCATAAATTGGTCTCCGGCGAGCTTTTAGATCGAGCAAACCGCAGTTTCAGCCAATCTCTGTTGATAAAGCGGCGACATTTTTCGCAAATTTTCTACCGCTCGCGGCAAAACTTCGAGGACGTAATCAACGTCTTCCTGTGAATTGTCTTTGCCGAAACTAAAACGAATCGCGCCGCGCGCCAGCTCGTCCGATCTGCCGAGAGCACGAATGACCGGCGACGGTTCGAGCGAACCCGACGAACAAGCCGAGCCGGTCGAAACCGCGACTCCCTGTAAATCGAGATTTATCAGTAGTCCTTCGCCTTCGATAAAGCGAAAAGAAATATTCGAGATGTATGGCAGCCGCTGTTGACGATTGCCGTTAAAAACGATGTCGGAAATTTTCGCTTCGACTCCGCGCTCAAAACTGTCGCGCAGATTTTTCAGATGTTCGTAATTTTCGTTTAAATTCTCGCGCGCCAAACGCGCCGCTTCGCCGAAAGCGACGATGTGCGCGACCGATTCGGTTCCGGCGCGCTGTTCGCGTTCCTGATGACCGCCGAAGTTTTGCTTTTGCAGACGCACCCCGCGTCTTGCGTAAAGCGCGCCGACGCCTTTCGGAGCGTGTAATTTATGCGCCGACATCGAAAGCAAATCGCAGCCGATTTCTTCAACATTGATTCCGATTTTTCCGACGGCTTGTACGGCGTCGGTATGAAACCAGATTTTATTGCCGTTTTCGCGCTCTCGTTTGACGATTTCTCCGATTTCCGCAACCGGCTGCAAAGTTCCGATTTCGTTGTTCGCCGCCATCACTGTAATTAAAACGGTGTCGGGACGAATCGCCGCTTTTAAATCTTCGATTCGGATAATTCCGTCCTCGTAAACAGGCAATCTGGTGATTTCCCAGCCGCGCATTTCCATTGCATCGCAAACTTCAGTGACGGCGGAATGCTCGATTTGCGAGGTAATAATGTGTTTGCCGTGTTGCTCATTTATCTCGCACAAACCTTGAATGGCGAGATTATTGGCTTCGGTTCCGCCCGATGTGAAAACGATTTCTTTGGGGCGCGCTTTAATTAAAGCCGCGATTTCGTGTCGCGCTTTGTCAACCGCAGAGCGCGCTTCCTGTCCGAAAAAATGAATGCTCGAAGCGTTGCCGAATTTTTCGGTCAAAAACGGCAACATCGCTTCGACGACGCGGCGGTCAACCGGCGTCGTCGCGCTATGATCGAGATAAACACGGCGAATCATAAACTTATCTTAGCGCAAACGCCGATCTTTTTCAGTTCAAGCCGCAAGCAATTGATCTTTATTTTGAAATTCCGGCAAAGCCTCGAAAACTTGGAGCGCGTATCGGACATTTCCAAAAGGCGCGGAAACTTGCACGCCTTGAATCAAATCCCGAACTTCAAGCAACGATTCGCGCGCAATCGCAATTCCTTCGTCGCGCGCGGCTTCTTTTGATTTATCCGAAGCCAGCCGCATCCGCTCCAAAATTTCCGCCGTGACACGCACGCCCGGAACTTCGTTGTGCAGAAATTCGGCATTTCTGAAACTGACAAGAGGCCAAATTCCGGCGACAATCGGAATTCGTACATGCTCGATTTTTTTCAAAAATTCGCGTAGCTGCTCGGTATCAAAAACGGGTTGGGTGATGGCGTATTCGGCTCCGGCTTCTACTTTCCATTCAAAGCGGCGGATTTCTTCTTCCAGATTGACCGCGCCGGGATTGACGCCGACGCCGATTGTAAAGGCAGTCGGGCAGCCAATCGGATTGTTTCCCAAATCCAAACCGTGATTGAGCTTGTTGACCATATTTGTCAGCCCTATGGCATCAATATCGAAAACCGCGGTTGCGTCCGGGTAAGGTCCCATTTTCGGCGGATCGCCTGTGATTAAAAGCAGATTGTGTAAACCAAGCGCGGCTGCGCCAAGCAAATCCGACATCATTCCGAGTAGATTCCGGTCGCGGCAGCAGTAATGCAAAACGGCTTCGATTCCGATTCGCTGTTCGATCAAAACGCTCGTCGCCTGCGCGCTCATTCTGGTTTGGGCGCGCGGTCCGTCCGGCACGTTAACGGCGTCAACTCCGGCTTCTTTTAATAAACGGATTGTTTCCAGAGTTTTATCTGCATCACAGCCTTTCGGCGGAAGAACTTCAACCGATGTAGCAAATTCTCCATTGGCGATTTTTCGTCCCCAATTTGAGCGTTCTGCCAGCGGCACGACTTTAACATCCGCAGGTGTTAAATCCTGGATTCGTGCGGGCTGCTCTTTGACAAAAACTTTAGTTTGACGCGGCGAAACCGAGCGGATGGCGTCTGCGAGAAGTTTGATGTGCGCGGGCGTCGTGCCGCAGCAGCCGCCGATAAACGAAGCGCCGACCTGAATAAAACGGCGCGCGTAAGTCGCCATATATTCCGGCGAGCACATATACATCTGCCGACCTTGAACATCGCGCGGAAGTCCGGCGTTCGGCTGCACGGAAAGCTTTTTCTTGGTCACGGGGCGCATCGTTTCAATCGCCGAAAGCACGAGCGCCGGTCCGACGCCGCAATTCAATCCGATTACATCCGCGCCCCATTCATCGAGCCTCGAAGTGAAAACTTCCGGCGTTGTGCCGAAAGAAGTATTGCCGTCCATTTGAATCGTCATCTGCGCGATAAAGGGCAAATCGCAGATTTCCTGAATCGCGCGAATCGCCTGCCGGATTTCTGACAGATCGGAAAAAGTTTCCAAAACAAATAAATCCACACCGCCTTCGAGCAGTGCTTCGGCTTGAGCCTTGAACATCTCTTTGGCTTCGTCAAACGAGGTCGGACCGTAAGGCTCGATTCTCAGACCGAGCGGACCGATTGCGCCCGCGACAAAAGCGCGTTCGCCAGCCGCATCTCGCGCCAGCCGCGCGGCGGCGATGTTGATTTCGCGCAGAGATTTATCCAGCCCGTAAGATTGCAGCTTGTGTTCGGTTGCGCCGTAGGTGTTGGTTTCGATGATTTCTGCGCCAGCTCGAACGTATTCGCCGTGAACTTCACGCACCAGATCGGGCGCGGTCAGATTCAGCTCGTCGTAAGACCGATTGATATAAACGCCTTTGTCGTAAAGTCTCGTTCCGACCGCTCCGTCGAAAATGTGAATATCGTCCGTCAGAAGTAAATCTCTAAAGTTCTTCATATACAAAAAATCTCGCGCCGAATAAACAGCGCGAGACAATTTACTTAAAACTTTTTGTCCGGCTGTTTAGCGTTTTATTTAAAGTGGTCGCAAGTCGCCTTAACTCACCACGTTTTATTAAATGAAAGTTTTACGATTTTGCCGACAAAGTGTCAAGCCTCACCGCTCGATAATCTACCGCCGTTGACATTTCGGACAATAAAATGTCGAGCGCGCGCCCTGCACAATTCTGGCAATTGAGGTTTGGCAAGTCGTGCAGGGATTTCCCGCTTGAGCATAAACTCGCCAATGTCCCTCGTAATCGCCGTCGTAATAGCTTCCGTCAATGTTTTCGGGATTGACGTTCATTGTCGAACCGTGTTCGATTGATTCGGCGAGAACAAAGCGAATCGCTTCATATAAATT
>DASWLV010000274.1:0-17926 GCA_036400075.1 Pyrinomonadaceae bacterium | reverse complement strand
AACAGAAAATTTATAAAAAGATATGTTGACATTATGACTTTATGGGCGTATTTTCCTCTTGCTCTTTTACCTTTATAAAATTTGTCTTTTCAGAATAATAAATAGGTTTACTCGAAACACAGATTTGAAACTAAAATTTGCTCTTAGACAACTCAGAACAGCTAAACAGCAAAATCTATCCGGCTGTTTAGTAAATTGCAATGCATCCGAGAGAGGAGAAGTATGAAACAAAGTCTACCTATTTTTTCGGCAGTATTAATAATCTCATTTTTGGTCATAAGCTTTGTTGTTTTTGGACAGCAAAACAGCCAAAACAACACGCGACCATTTTCAGAATTAACTTTTGTTGTAACTCCTGAACGCGATACGTTTTTGCCGATGGAACCAATTGTTTTGAATTTGAGTTTAAGCAACAATACTAATTCTCCTATTCTCGGTCATACAAATATAGATTTCAACTCCGCTTTTGTTGATTTGTACGTTTCAAATCAACAAGGGGATAGAATTAAAATCGGAAGTCTTCGCACGGTTATGAAGGACAGAACACCAATTGAAGACAACCCAATACCACCAAATTATCGCGTCGAGGTTACTGATGTTTTTTACACTCTTCATAGATATTTTCCTGAAGCTGGAACATACAAATTTGAAGCAGTTCTACGTGGTACAAAAAGTGGGCAGGAAGTAAAGGCTGCACCTTTCACTATTAGCATTATTGAACCAACAGGGCGTGACCGTGCTGCCTATAACTTTCTAAAAACAAAGAATGTAAAACCTTTTTTCTTATACGGAGTAGAAAGTGCTGATACTGAAATGTTCAAGCATTATGAGAATATTGCAAATCAATTTGGAGATACCGATTACGGTGATTATGCAACTTGGGTTGTTGCTAATACATCCCGCTTTCGTGGCGACAAAATGAAGGCAAAACAAATGTTAAAGCGATTACAATCAAGACCGAACTTTGTTTTTAAAGAAAAGGTTAAAGAGCTGTTGGAAGAATTGGAAGAAGAAGAAAATCAGCCTTAACGGTAATAAATTATCAAACTTAAATAAATAAGACACTCAGCATAAAGGTGAGTGTCTTATTTATTTTCGCAGTTTTGCGAACGCTCTCTCAAACGTGCATTATCTCCGTTTCTTTGTGTTTCATCAGCTCATCAATTTTGGCGATGTAGCTGTTCGTCAATTTTTGCACCTGATCCAAACCGTCGCGTTCGTTGTCTTCGGAAATCTGCTTGTCTTTGAGCATCTTCTTGAGTTTCTCGTTTGCATCGCGGCGAACGTTGCGGACGGCGGTGCGGTGGTCTTCCGCAAATTCGTGAACCTGTTTCGCCATTTGTTTGCGGCGTTCTTCCGTGAGCGGCGGAATCGGGACGCGGACGGTTTTGCCGTCGCTTGACGGATTCAACCCCAAATCCGAGTTGCGAATCGCTTTTTCGATTGCGCTCGTCTGGCTTACATCCCACGGTTGAACCATCAGCAATTGCGGTTCGGGAACCGAAATCGAAGCCATTTGACTGAGCGGCGTCGGCGTTCCGTAATAATCAACTTGAACGCCGTCCAAAATTCCGACCGTCGCGCGCCCCGTGCGGATGTTCGCCAGTTTGCGTTTAAAATCCTCGACCGCTCCTTCCATTCGCGGTTTTGTTTCTTTGATTACGTTTTCAATCATAAATTTAATCGGTAATTAATAGCTGATAATTACCTTTTCATTCGTAATTATCAGCTATCCGTTAACTAAGGTTCCAATTTGTAAATCGCCGTTGACGGCGCGAATTATATTACCCGATTCTTTCATATTGAACACCAGAATCGGCAGCTTGTTTTCGCGGCAAAGCGAAATCGCCGAAGTGTCCATTACGTTTAACTGCTTTTCGATGACCTCCTGATAGCTGACCGTTTCGTAGCGCGTCGCGGTTTCGTCTTTCATCGGATCGGCGGAATAAATTCCGTCAACTTTTGTCGCTTTCATCAAAACTTCGGCGCGGATTTCGAGCGCGCGCAAAGCGGCTGCCGAATCGGTCGTGAAATACGGATTTCCGGTTCCGGCGGCGAAAATCACGACGCGCTTTTTTTCAAGATGCCGGATTGCGCGGCGGCGAATAAACGGTTCGGCGAGCTGCGGAATATCAATCGCCGACATCACGCGCGTAAAAATTCCGACTTTTTCGCAGGCGTCCTGCAACACGACCGCATTCATTATGGTGGCGAGCATTCCGATATAATCGGCGCTCGAACGATCCATATTTCCGGCGGATTTTGAAACGCCGCGAAAGATATTGCCGCCGCCGACGACAATCGCCGTTTCGACGCCCAAATCGTAAATCGCTCTAACTTGTTGGGCGACCGAGCGCGCAACTTCTATGTCAATGCCGTAATTTTGCGCCCCCATTAAAGCTTCGCCCGACAGTTTCAGTAAAATTCGATTGTAAGCCGGTTTTGCGGCTTCCATTCGCGCTGCCTCTTGAACCATAAAAAAATGCCCTGCTGATATTAAAACACAAAAAAGGCGGAGACAATTTCTCCGCCAAAATAATTTGAAATGTTATTGATTTCCGCCCGCCAGCGATGCCACTTCGGCTGCGAAATCATCGGCTTTTTTCTCCAAGCCTTCGCCCATTTTGTAGCGCGTAAAACGTCGAACCGTGATGTTTTCTTTAATCGAGCCGACTTTTTCCGCGACCAATTCGCCGACGGTTTTCGACGGGTCTTTGACGAACGGCTGTTCGAGCAGCACATTTTCTTCGTAATATTTATTCAAACGACCTTCGACGATTTTACTGATTACGTCAGCCGGTTTATTGGCGTTTTTCGGATCGTTTTTAAGCTGTTCGCTCGTAATTTCCCGTTCTTTATCGAGAATATCCTGCGGCACTTCTTCACGTCGAACATAAGTCGGTGTCGCAGCCGCAATGTGCATTGCAATATCTTTGACAAGCTGGGTAAATTCTTCGCCGCGCGCGACGAAATCCGATTCGCAGTTGACTTCGACGAGAACGCCGACTTTGCCGCCCATGTGAATGTATGAACCGACGACGCCTTCCGCAGTCACGCGACCGGCTTTTTTACCGGCTGTCGCCATTCCTTTTTTGCGAAGAATCTCAATCGCTTGATCCTCGCTGCCGTTTGCTTCGACCAGCGCGGCTTTAACGTCGGTCATTCCTGCGCCTGTTTTCTCGCGCAGCGCTTTAATTGCCGCCATTGTAATTTCTGCCATTTATAATATCTCCCTTATTGATAACAAAATAAAACGATATTCTAACAAATTAACATTGATTTGTCAGAGTAATAACGAAACGGCGACACGCGCCGGGACAAGAAAAAGCAGCCCCGAAACGAAAGTTGAGGACTGCGTTTTCAAACTGAGTTTTCAAATTCTTTAATGCGGTTGACTCCAAGCCGCCGCTCCCGGACCCGGATATTTCTGCGCTTCGGCATTGTCATCACCGCGTTCCGGTTGGACGCTGAAACTATCCGGTTCGGCTTGATTCACATCCATTTCTTCGCGCGACAATTCAAGCGTTCCGCTTTGCGAATTGACTTCCGCGCCCGGAGCCGGATATTCGTCAGCCGAACGCACGGGCTGGACATTCAATCCTGAAACCGCCGCAGCCATACCGTCTTCCGCTTCGGTCGAAATAACTCCGCCTTCGGTTCCGACTTGCTGACCTTCTAAAACTGCGTCTGCGATGCGCGCGGCGAAAAGGCGAATCGCGCGAAGCGCGTCGTCGTTGCCCGGAATTACATGGTCAATTCCTTCGGGGGAGCAGTTCGTGTCAACTACAGCCCAAACCGGAATGCCCAGGCGATTAGCTTCGGCGACGGCGATTTCCTCTTTTTTCACGTCAATGATAAAAAGCGCGTCCGGCAAGCGGTTCATCGCTTTGATGCCCGCGAGGTTTTTGTTCAGGCTCTCGTGTTCGCGGTCAAGCTCAAGACGCTCTTTTTTGGTAAAGCTCTCGTAGCGTCCGTCTTCGCGCATCGCTTCGATTTCTTTTAAGCGTTTGATTGATTTTTGGACGGTTTGAAAGTTAGTCAAAAGCCCGCCGAGCCAGCGATTGTTGATGTAATATTGTCCGGCGCGTTCGGCTTCTTCTTTGATGGCGTCCTGCGCCTGGCGTTTGGTGCCGACAAAAAGAATCGTGCGGTTGGGTTTTTCCGTAATAAACTCCTGCATCGCGCCGATGGCGTCGCGGAAGAGCTTTTGGGTTTTTTGCAGGTCAATGATGTAAATTCCATTGCGCTCGCCGTAAATGTATTCCTTCATTTTCGGATTCCAACGGCGAACCTGGTGACCAAAGTGAACTCCGGCTTCGAGGAGTTCTTTCATCGTAACTGTAGGCAAAATAAATCTCCTTAACTTATTGGTTTTGTGTACTCGCCGCAATCAACCGGAAAGAAACCAATCGCGTCTTGCGGCAATGGATTAAAGACAAAGAGAGTGAAAAGTTTGTTTTCACTCTCCAACAAAAATTAGCGTTTCGAAAACTGGAAGCGTTTGCGTGCGCCCTTTTGACCGTATTTCTTACGTTCTTTCTGGCGCGGGTCGCGGGTAACGAGACCGGCTTTTTTCAAAGTCGGACGCAAATCGCCGTTAAATTCCATTAACGCGCGCACAATTCCGTGACGAACCGCCCCGGCTTGCCCGGCGACGCCGCCGCCGTCAACATTCACGAGAATGTCGAATTTGTTCGCCGAATCGGTCATCCGCAATGGTTGGCGGATAATCATTTGTAGAGCTTCGTTCGGGAAGTATTCTTTAAACGGGCGTTTATTAACGAAAATTTTGCCCGAACCCGGACGCAAATAAACTCGCGCCGTCGCGGTTTTACGTCTTCCTGTTCCGTAATATTGAATTTCAACTGCCATAAAAATTATCTGGTTTCAATTTCGAGCGGCTGTGGGTTTTGCGCATGGTGTTTGTGCGTGGCGTCGGCGTAAACGTGCAGTTTTTTGACCATCGCCTTTCCGAGCTTGGTTTTCGGGAGCATTCCTTTGACCGCCAGCTCGATAACTCTTTCCGGGTGTTTGGCGAATTGGTCTTTGACCGAAATCGAGCGCAAACCGCCGGGATAGAGCGTATGATGATGATAAACTTTTTGCTCGGCTTTCGAGCCTTTGAAAATAGCTTGTCGCGCGTTGACGACGACAACGTGGTCGCCCAAATCCAAAAACGGCGTAAATTGCGGGTTGTTTTTGCCCGACAAAATGCGTGCGATTTCGGTTGCCAGACGCCCAACGGTTTTACCCGCCGCATCAACGACGTACCATTTGCGATTTTCAGCCAGCGTTTTACCGCTCGGAATAAATGTACTCATAACAATCGGTTCCGTAAAAAAAGAAATTCGCATTGAAAGCGAACGGAAAGAATACCGAACCGAACGGTTGTTTGTCAAGTCAGAGCATTATGGATTGCTTGTTTATTGGTTACGAGTAATTTTTTTCCGAAAAGACTGTTTTTATATAAAACGAGGTAATCGAGATTTATAAATCCCGATTACCTCGTTTTTGACCGATTTGCATCAGCAGATTTATCGTTTTGCGCTCTTCTTCTGGTCGAGCGGCATGAACGAACCGTTTACGGCTGATGAAGAAACTTTGTTTCCAAAATTGTCTTCAAACGTGCCGCCTTCCTGCGAAGTCGTCTCAAAGTTTAATGCGCTTGCCGAATCGTTTATTGTCCCGACGACTCTAAAACGAAGATAAACTAGCGCTCCGGAATCCGTAACGGCATTGTTTAGACCCGTTGCCGCAACTCCGAGACGACCGGATGTCGCCGTATCGGAAACGACCGTAAAGCCGTTGCCGATCAAGCTGTCGGTCGCCTCGATTGCAGTTTGCTCGGGCTGCAAAACATTCGGATCAAATCGAACGGCAAACTTGAAAGAAGAAATCCGATTGTTTGAATCGTTATTGAGCCAAACCGGAATTAAAACAACGCTGCCATTCGCTGCCGAAGAATTTACGGGCAATAGCAGTTGAACCTGGGTTGCAGTAGATTCTTTCGTTTTACCGCTTCTGCTTATAAACTCTTGCTGGTCCCGAACAAACGCCGGAGCGGATGACGAG
This sequence comes from Pyrinomonadaceae bacterium, assembly GCA_036400075.1. Classification (GTDB taxonomy): domain Bacteria; phylum Acidobacteriota; class Blastocatellia; order Pyrinomonadales; family Pyrinomonadaceae; genus JALZCH01. The sequence continues at coordinate 11,854 of DASWLV010000274.1, read as the reverse complement.
CTTTCGTTTGTGACGAGAGCCGTTTCTTGTTTTTCCGCTTCAACATTTGAATTCGGAGGACTTGACGGCGCCCAATCACCGTTGACATCTCCAATCAGATAAGCCGTGTAATTTTGATTCGATTGCGAGCTTGAAAGCGGATTGTAATTGGTCGAAGGCGGCACAAATTTCCAGGTGCCGACTTGTCCTGTATTCGCGGTCGGTCCCATTGCGACGACATATCTCAAAATCAGCGTTGCATCAAACGGGGTGATGTTTCCATCGCCGTTTGTGTCTGCGGCAATTTGTTGATCCGGAGATAAAGCGTTCGGTCCCGCTCCGTTAGCCGCCACATGGCGAAGAATCAGAGTTGCATCAGACGGAGAAATGCCGTTAGCATCCGTCGTCTTTGTCGGCGTCACGGTGTAATTTCCGCCTGCCGTTAAACCGTCGAGCTGATAAAAGCCCATCGAATCGGTCGTGTCGGATACCGTCGGAGCGCCAGTTACAGATAACAAAACGTCTGGAACTTTCTTCTGCGTTTGGTTTACCTGAATTATACCGTAGCTGACCGTTCCCGAAATCGAATAAGTTACATTCAAAGTAAATTGTTGGGTGCTCGTTGCTCCGCAGTTATCCGTAAAAGTCACAGAAACCGTGAAAGAACCGCCGGGGTTGGCATTTGAAATTGTCACTACGCCTGTAGCTGAATTAACGGACAGCGTACCGGTGAAGGCACCGGATGCCGTTGCCGACGCGCCCGTAATCGAGCCGTTGTCGGCAGGCGCGGCTGACGGCGTAACGGTTGTTCCGCCGCCGGAAGGCAAATTCGTAGCTGAATAAGTTCCGACTGTCGGCGGCGTGTTTGGCGTGACGTTAACAGTCAAAGTCCCATTAGACGATGCTCCGGCTGAATCGGTCACGGTCAGCGTAAAGGTGGCGTTTGTCGCCGTGCAGGATGCAATGACATCAGCCGTCACATTTCCGCTGGCGTCAACCGCGATGTTTGAAACCGTGACGCCGTTGACGGTCGCCGAAGCGCCGCCGTTGACTGTCACAACCAAAGTTTCCTCGCTTTGGTCGGCGTCGTTGACCGTCGCAATCTGCGAATTTGCGGACGGACTGCCTTGTTGCCGCGACAAAGTTGCTCCCGTGATTGTCGGTATCGCATTGACCGTCAACTGGAATGTTGTAGTACTTGTCGCGCCGCAGTTATCCGTAGCAGTTACTGTAACCGTGTAAACCCCGGCAGGAGCCGCGCTATTAACGGTCACCGTTCCGGTCGTCGTGTTACCGACGAAAGTTCCGGTAAAACCGGGTGCCGCCGCCGTTAATGTCGCAACCGTGCCGTTGTCGGTCGGCGCAGCATCGGGCGTGACTACCCCCCCGCTCGATCCGGCGTTAACCGTTGTATTCGGGTAATTGCCGAGTGTCGGAGGAGTGTTCGGTGTGACGGTGACATTCAATGTTGTTTCATTAAATTCCGTCGCATTATCCGTTACCCGCAATGTAAAGCTCGCGTTGGTCGCATTACAAGAAGCAACGACATCAGCCGTCACATTTCCGCTGGCGTCAACCGCAATGTTTGAAACCGTGACGCCGTTGACGGTCGCCGAAGCGCCGCCGTTGATTGTAACGGCTAAAGTGTTGAGCGCTTGATCGGGGTCTGTGACAGTCGCAATTTGCGAGTTCGACGCAGGACTGCCTTGCTGTCTTGAAGGGGTTTGCACCGCAGTAAAAGTCGGCAGCGTGTTTACTTTGCGGCAGGCGGAAAACTCAGATGTGCTGCCGTCGTCGTAATTGGCGTCGCCGTTCGGATTGCTTGTCGCCGTCGCCGTAATTTGTTCGCGTGTTCCATAAGGAAGAGCAACACTGCTGAGATATGTCAGAGTGCCGCCCGCCGGGACGGTGATTTCTTCCGTCGCCGCTAGCAACACCTCGCCTTCGCCGTGTCCCGATGCATCACAAGCAGTATTTGCATAATACTGAATACGATATTTACCGGGAGCCGAGTTGAGCGTTACGCTCGCTATGCCCGCCGAACCGGTGCCGCGCCGGACGTAATTTAGAACCGGGAAGTTTTGCAGATTGTTTGGTCCCGTGTCAGCGTCGTTTATGTCGTTTGCCGTGACTTCGTTGTCTCCCAAATCAATTCCAAGCTCGCCGTTTGAGTGGATTATGTTTGAATCAAAATGGCTGCCCGTTCCTGATCCGGTTTTGGTAATTCCGTCGCCGGTGTTGCCGGTAATCGTATTGGTTTTGGCATCGAGACTGCCCGTTCCGGTGATATGAATTCCGTTTCCGGTGTTGTTAGTAATCGAAACGCTTGTAATAGTTGAACCAGAAGTTCCGCTATGTTCGATTCCGCCGCCGTTGCCTGCGGTTGAAGTGTTACTAGTGACCGTGCCGTTGGTAATTGACAAAGCGCCGTTCGAGCTGAAAAGACCGCCGCCGTTCAAAGCCGAATTATTGTTCAGCGTCGGAGTAGTAATCGCGCCGAGCGTTCCGGTGTTGAAAATGCCGCCGCCGTTGCCGCTGGCTATGTTGTTGGTAATTGTCGGCGTCGCCAGAGCGCCCAAAGTTCCGGCATTGGAGATACCGCCGCCCGTTCCGGTCGCGGTGTTGTGCGTAATGCTGTCGTTAGTAGCTGTAATATTCACCGTTCCGGCGTTATTACGGATTCCGCCGCCGTTGACGGCTGAATTCGCAAAACCCGAACCGCCGACGGTCATTGTTGTTCCGGCAAATGTGGTCGTGCCGATATTTTGATAAAATGCACCGCCATCGCCGCCGCCCGAATTGTCGCTGTTTGCTTGATTCGAGCGCAAGACCATATTAGTCAAAGTCGCCGTTGCCGCATCGCTGACGTAAAGACCGCCGCCGTTGTTTTTGGCTTTGTTGCTGTCCATCGCAGTGGCAACCGATGAGCCGATGTTCAAAATGCTGGCAGTGACATCGAACGTCGCCGCGTTGAAATAAACGCCGCCGCCGTCCGCGTTGGCGATGTTGCCGTTGATTGAACCGCCGTTGATGTTGATTGTCGTTTGATTCGCGGTATTTCCCGCCGCACTGTCAACCGTGAATGCGTGCGCCACGCCGCCGCCGTTCGTTCCCGTGTTCGGTTGTCCGGCACCGGTTCCGCCGATAGTGGAGTTGGTAATATTTAAAACTCCGCGGTCGCGGAAAATCGCGCCGCCGTCGCCCGCGTCGCCTTCATCATTGGCTCCGACAGTGTTGTCGCTGTTGGCGGTATTATTCTGCATCGTCACGCCGCTGAAGGTGAAAGTTCTTCCGGTATTGGCAACGTCCTGATCGCCGAAAGCAACACCGCCGTGTCGGCGAGCGGTGTTGCCGGTCATTGTCCCGCCCGTTACTGTCACGGCTCCGGCTAAAGTTTTAATGGCGCCGCCGTCCTGCTGCGCGATGTTGCCTGTAAAATTAGTGGTGTTGATAGTTACTGTGTTCGGATCGGCGTTGATGCGAAGTCCACCGCCGTCCGCGTTGGCGGTAAAAGTGTTGCCGATAGTGCCTTGTCGGGCTTCATTCGTCGAGAAGGTCGAGCTGGAAATATTGACATTACTATTTGCCGTCGCTGCTCCGAAAAAGAAGCCGCCGCCTTCGCCTGCTTTTGTGATGTTATTGGAAAAGGTTGAACCGCTCGCGTTGAACGAGCCGTAAACCTGATACACGCCACCGCCCGCGTTGTCGGACTGATTGTTATTGACCGTAACATTAGTCAAGGTCAAAGAGCCGTGAGTTGCCGAAGCCCCAAAGCCGTCGTAGCGAATTCCGCCGCCAAACGAGAAGAAATTGCCTCCTCCCGCGACCACAGCTTGCTGGCGGATGTTGCCGTTTCGAATCGTTAAATTCGATAGCGAAACGATAATTCCCGTCGTGCCCCCGAACGCGCCGCCGAAAACTCCGTCCTGTCCGATGTCAAACACGCGGTCGGTGTTCATATTATTAAGACCGGTGGTAAAGGTTCCGGCTTGAACGACCGAGCCGCCAGCCGCGCCGGTAATCGTCAGATCATTGTCGTTCGTGGTATAAGGCTGCTTACAGCCGAACGTACTTGGATCAATTACACAGGTAATATCCAAATCGCCGCTTGCTTCGTCATTTGTGCCGCCAGAGTCATCGTCGGGCTGACCGCGAGTAAGCGTAATGTCGCCGATGCCGCTGTTTATTGAAATCGAATCATTACCGGGAGTTTTGTTCGCCTGCATAATCGCCGCGCGCAACGTGCATAGACCGTTTGAAGCCTGACAGGTAGCATTATTCAAATCTGAGTCGGGCAAGTCGGCGTTGCTGTTGACGGTAAATGCGGCTTGCGGCGCGCTGACGAGGGCGGCGAAATCCGTTTCGTTCTGTCCGACGACGAGCAAATCCGTTTCGCCGTCGGCGTTCAAGCGCATCGGCAAAACGGCGATTGGCTGATTTTCAACCGAATATTCAATCTTTCGACGCTCGCCTCTGAAAGTCGTTTGATTCGCCGCGTCGCTCGATTCGGCGACGAACGGCAGCACCAGCACTTGATTGGCTGACGAATCGAGAACGATTAAATCTTCCGCTGCGTTTTTGCTGATCCGTCCTTTAGTTAAAATCGTTTGCGGGGAAACCGCAAAATTCGGAGCGGCGGCAAAAACACCGTCGGCTTCCGACCAGGTTTTTACATCGCCTTTTAGTCGCCGCGCGGGCTGGCGCAAGTCTTCCGCGTCCAACTGCCGCAAAATTCTTTCGGGAATCGGATAACCTTTCGACTGATATTCGCGCACTTGCTCGGCAAGATATTCGCGGCGCGTGACGGGAGTGGTGTCGAGCGTGCCGCGTTTGAAAACGCGAACGTTGCCGTCTTCCGCAAGCGCGGCGAGTTCCGCGCGGCTGTCGCGGTCTGGCAGGAAATCTCCGACGACGAGCGATCTGACCATTCCCGTTTGCGGCAGACGCTGCATTGCGGCGGGCGGAGTCGCACCCTGAGCGGTCGTGTCAGCGCCGGACAAAATGAAAATGTCGCTGCCAGCGGCGACGGCGATGTCGGCAAATTCGTTTTCATTGAGCTGCCCGACGGCGATTGCTTCAGCCTGCGCTGGAAGATTGTAAACGAGAGACCCGGCGGCGAAAATATCGCCCAAGCCGGAAAAGATTTGCAGACCAAAGCCGTCCGCGTTGCGCATGCCGACGATTAAATCCGTCAAGCCGTCTGCCAAATTTACGTCACCGGCGGCGACGCTCGTAATCGCGCCATCCGTCTCAATTCGGCGCAAGTTGGGAAAATTTCCCCTCCCATCACCTTCCAAAACGTATAAAGAATTATCGCCGCGAGCGGCAAAAGCGGCGTCGAGCTGTGCGTCGCGATTAAAATCTCCGGAGAAAACGAAATCAGCCGCCACCGGAACGCTTGTCGAACGCGTTTTTCGCTCGAAGGGAGAAACAAAACGCCCGTCGCGGATCGCTTCCCAAGCCGCTTCGGTTTGCGGGGCGAAAGCGTTAATGTCGCCCCGATGCAAAACCAAATGGTTGTTATGCGCGACAAGCAAGTCATTAACGCCGTCGGCGTCGAAATCGGCTGTGATGGCGACACGCCGACTGCTGTTTGCCGCTGCCGACTGTTCATCGCCCGCCGAGACTTTCAAAGCTCCGTAGCGTTTGAGCGAATCGGAACCCTGCGTTTTGGCTTCGGTGATTTGAACGGAATTTTCCGGCTCGACAGCAACGGCGTTTTGCGAATTGACGCCTGCAGCAATCCATGAAAACCCGACGAGAATGGTTAAAATGCACAAAAAAGCGGTTATTTGGCGGTGATTTACAAATTGAACGACTTGTTTCATTTTTTCTCCTAAAGCTCGCGGGGGCGGAATAACTTAACGAATGGTGAGTTAAAGAACGTCCGAGATGACGAGCGACAAACAGTTTGTAGAATACGGTTGACAATCGGTAAACCGCGCGGATAGCTTGCTCGTTGAATTGACGAGCAAGCTATTGGTTGAAAAATGTTACGGTCTCTGCGGAAATACGCCTTGCAGAGCGATGCAGAAACTAAGCGTTAAATACGGCATCATATTGTTATGCGGGAGGCTGCCGCCATTCTGCAGCGTCGCCGTAAAGTTCATCAACCCGCTCGGTTGCACATTCGCCGGAGAATACGGTCTCGAATTCGAGCGGCTTGGGGCGAAACCCACAGGAGTAGATTGCGGCGTCGGCGGAGCAGTCGGTCGCCCGTTCATTATATGGTTATGGATGGGCATTTCCGAAACAAGCAGCGTGACGGTTTCGCTTCCACCCGTCTCGCCCAAATCGTGGAGCGAAAGCCCCGATCCCTGCCCCGGATGCATCGGCGCGCTTCCCTGAAGATCCGGCAAAGCGAAAGTTGATTTGCCGTCGCCGCCGTAAGTTGTGCCGAGCAGGGCAAAAAGCGCGGTGTTTTGCGAGATCGGCATTAGTTGACCGTCACAAAAAGCCCATCCTTTGGGCGCAAAGCTAAATGGAAAGATTCTGATTTCAGCGACAAAAGGGTCTGCCATTTTTTTTATCTCCTGTAATGATTTAATTCGGACTCGGAAAAATGCCCTGTAGAGCAATGCAAAAATTTAATACCAGATACGGCTGCTGGTTTATGTGCGGCTGACTGCCGCCCGTGTTTGAAATTACGCCTGGGTTCATCGCGCTGCTGGCGTTGCCGGAAGAATACAGCAGCGAATTGTCAGCCGTTTTCGCATAAAAAGCTCCCGCCGGGCTGGTCGCGTTGTTGTCAACCGCGCCGTCAAAAGCGCTGACGGTATGATTGTGCTGCGGCATTTGCTGAAGCGTTACCGTAACGGATTCTGCCCCTGCTTTTTCACCACGCGTATGTCCGTTGCCGGTGTGTATCGGGACGCATCCGCGCAAATTCGGCAGTGCGAAGTTCACGCGCCCGTCGCCGCCGTAAGTCGTGCCGAGCAATGAGAAAAGAGCCTGGTTCTGGTTGATTGGCATAAGTTGCCCATTGCAAAAAGCCCAGCCTTTCGGCGGGAAGTTGAAACTGAAAATTCTGATTTCTGATAAAAATGGTTCAGCCATAAAATTTCTCCTTTATTATTCTGATTTAAGGTTAGTAAGTTTCCTCACCAAGCGTATCAAGTTGGCGACGGAAAGATTCCAAACAGCGAAATAATAAAGTTAATGCACAAATACGGCTGAAAATTGGTATGCGGCTGGCTTCCGCCCGTTGGTCCGACAGCCGCTGGATTCATCCCAATTAGAGGCGGGATTTCGCCATAAGCAAATGCCGTTGTATTCACCGCAGCCAAGCCGCCGATTGCAGATGAGCTGTTACCGTCCGAGATTGAGCAGCCTGCCGGATGATTGTGAACCGGAATTTGCTGCACGGTTAAAGTTACTTCTTCAACGCCTGCCATCTCTCCGAGCTGGTATGTCGTACCGGACGACGCATTGCCGAAATGAACCGGAACGCGGCTTTGCAGATTCGGCAAGTCGAAAGTTGATTCTCCGTCGCCGCCGTAAGTCGTGCCGATTAGCTGAAAAAGGGCTTCGTTTTCCGAAATCGGAAGCTGTTGCCCATCGCAAAACAACCATCCAACCGGGGGAAAGGTTCCCGCGAACATTCTGATTTCTCCAATATAGGGTTGTGCCATACTTTATTTTTCTCCAAATAATCTGCCCGTCAGGAATGAAAACGGGCAGGTTGAAATGATTTGCGTCGCTGATGCCAGCTACGCGTTCAAGACCGGCGTTTTGGCTTCGGATTTTAAAGGGGCTGGTTTGTAATCCCACAAAAAATAAATTCCGTGCCGGTCAATTTTTTGAAAACCGAGATTAATAAAAATTTCGGTCGTCGCATCCGAATCTTCGAGATAAATCCGTACTGCTTTTCCGTCTCGCTCGCCTTTTCGCAGAATTACTTCGATCAATTCGATAAAAATATCCTGATCGAAATGCTCCGGCAAAAACGCAATGTCAATAATTCTGATTTCATCGGCAAGCTGGGCTTGATAAAGTCTGCCGACGGAACGCCCGTTTAATTTGATTATCTCGAAAGAAGCATTCGGATAACGCTCGCGATAATACCTATCTTGAGCCTCAAACTGCATTTTTAGAAACGTTCGTTTCTGGTCGTCGCTCCACGGCACGATTGCCATTTCTGCGGCGCGGGTTGAAGCGTAAAGCTCAATTAGAAACGGTTCGTCCGATTCCGTAACTGAAATTAAGGCTGGAAATGCCTTCATTAAACTTGCCTTTTTATTATCGGTAGCAATCGAACTGAACTACTTTAGGACCTGCTACGAGTAAGCGTGAACTACTTTATAACGGTTCGGAACAAATTGCAAGCGCAGGACTTGCAATTTTTAAATATTAAGTATAGCCTCATTCTCAGCAACCCACCTGCTGATATTTTGCGCATAAGCAAATTCTATTAATCCAATGAACACAACCAGAAGAAACTTTATTAAGGCTACCGCTATTGCTGCGGTTTTCGCCGGCACGGATTTGTTCGCGTCGCTCGTTTCGGCGGCGGAAACAAGTCACAACCCTTTAGCTCAAATTCCAGGCGAAATTCTCGCCGATCCGTTTTATTTTTTGACGGCGGAAGATTTCAAAAAACGTATCGGAGCTAATTTTTCGCTGATCCGCGGAAACGGCGCGACTACCGCCCAACTGTTCAAAGTTACGCAGTCCGTCAGACCGACCGAAAATACTCAAAACTCCGCCGCCACCTCGACTCGAACGGTAACTAAGGAAACGTTTACGCTTACGTTTCGTGTTCCGGCAGGAGACTTTTCCCAGGCGACTTATAAGCTCTGGCATCCGAATCTCGGACAATTCAATTTATTTTTAGTCCCGGGCGCGAAAGTGAGCGGTATGATTTTGCTACACGCCGTCATCAACCGCATTTAGAGTTAAAAAGCAAATGCCGCGCGTTTAATCACCGGATTTTCAGCTCGTCTCATTCAATAAATTAAAAACAGCTTCATATTTGAAGCCGTCATCCTCAAGCGCCGTCGGAACGATAAAAAGCACCATTGTTCCGAGCCGTTCGTGTTTTATCGAATACGTTCCCTGCGGCAGCATAAAATTTTTATTTCCGCGAAAAAACAAAGAGAAAAAAGTCTGGCTCGCCGTCACCGTCGGCTTGGTAATTTCAATCAATTCAAGCTCAAACGGTTCAGCCGCTTCGGTCAAAGCGAATTTTGTATTTAATTGTCCAACTAAAATTTCGTAATTTAAAACTTCCGACATCTTTCCCGCTCCAATAATTCATCAACTTAGCTCTTCATTATCCGAATCTCAAATTTGAGATCAAAATTCGGATAAAGCCCGCATTAGAAATTGCGCCACTGCATCGTAAAATGCAAATCCGATTCTTGGACGACGACCAAACCGAGCCGCTCGTAAAGCCGTTTTGCCCCTGCGTTTGTTTTTAAAACGCGCAAAGATAAAACCCGACCAGAACCGACTTCGGTTTTCAGTCGTTCGAGCAAAAGCGTACCGATTCCGCGACCGCGAAATTCCGCCAGCAGCGAAACGTCAACTAATCGAATCTCTTTTTCGCAGCGCTGCACAATCATCCGCCCGACCCGTTCGCCGCCTAGTTCGACGATGTGATAATCGGCATCGGGAAACTGCATTTGATACGCGCGGCTCTGCATCTGAAACTGCATTTTGAAAAAAGCGTCTTCCTGCTCGCGGCTCCAGCCAAACGGGGCAAGCTCGTCTCGCCGCGAATCGGCGTAAACCGCTTCCAAAAACGTCTCGTCCGCCGTTTCCGCGCGCCGAATCGAGAGATTTAGTCCATTTGTTTCTTCTTTCATCTTACGGAAATAACAAGGGAAAAAATTGTCCCTGCATTTTCTCGCCCTTTTTGACGGGCGGAACACCTGCAAGCGGCGGCTCGTCCGAATCCGATTTTACGCCGTCTCGGAAAACGTTGATGACGACGGCTCTGCGCGGGCGGGCGGAAAAATTCTCGAACGAGCCGTGAACCAAAAGCGGGTGATGAAAGCTTGCTTCACCCGCTTTTAATTCGACGGTAATGGGTTGGAAATTTTCTTTCTGTTCTTCGTTAAGAACCGTTTGAATCGCATTCATATCTCCGGCGAGACCCGTGACGGGAAGCAAATTCCATCTATGGCTGCCGGGAACGTAACGAAGACAGCCGTTTTCCGCAGTCGAATCGTCCAAACCGATCCAGCAGGTCAAATGCGCGATTGGCACGGTTCTAGTCCAATAAGAATAATCCTGATGCCAGGCGACGACACCGCCGTCGCGCGCCGGTTTGACAAAAAGCTGGTCGTGCCAGAAACGCACCGCGCCGTTTAATAATTGCGAAGCCGGAACGCAAAAACCTTGATGCCAGAGCAAATCGTGAAACGCTTCGGAAATTCGCCAAGCGCCGAGCGCGTGAAAAAGCGTTTTTGATTTGTCGGCTGATTCGTTGAGATTGAATTCATACCAGAGCGAATTTTCCGCCTGCTCCGGTCTCATCAATTCTGACAATTCATTTCTGAGAAATTCAATCTGCTCGTCATTTAAAATTTTAACGCCCGTGAGATAGCCGTTTTCGTTAAAGAAACTGATTTGCTCATCCGACAGGCGGAAATCGGCAGATTCAGCGTTTTTCGTAAAAACATCGGTCAGCAGATGGTGGAAATTTGATAAATCGGCAAACATAAGTGAAAAAGGCGCGTAAAAATTTTACGCGCCTCAAAAATTTATTGTTTGTCGGTTGTTGCTATTTGTCTGCGCGGTTGCGCGTTTTTGACGTGTTTGTCAAACCACGAAATCATTTCGAACAAAGTGTGTTCGGTTGATTCCTTCGCCGCATAGCCGTGCGATTCGAGCGGCAGCATCACGAGCCGCGCCGTTCCGCCGTTGCCGCGAATGGCGGCGAAAAGGCGTTCGGATTGAATCGGGTAAGTGCCTTGATTGTTATCCGCTTCGCCGTGAATTAACAAAATCGGTTCATTGATTTTGTTGGCATAGAAAAACGGCGAAACATCCGTGTAAATTTTCGTCGCTTCCCAGAAACTCCGAACTTCGTCTTGAAAACCGAACGGCGTCAGCGTCCGGTTGTAAGCACCCGAACGCGCGATTCCGGCGCGGAACAAATCCGAATGCGCAAGCAGATTCGCCGTCATAAACGCGCCGTAGCTGTGTCCGCCGACTCCGACTCGTTCCGAGTCTGTGACGCCCATTTCGACCGCTTTATCAATCGCGGCGCGCGCCGAATCAACGATTTGCTGAATAAAAGTGTCGTTTTTCTTTTCCGGCGTGCCAACGACCGGCATGGACGTGTTGTCCAAAACGGCATAACCCTGAAGCAAAAAGAATAGATGCGAAGTGCCGCCGATGTTGGTAAAACGATTGGTCGAGCCGGAAACCTGCCCGGCGACGGAAGCGTCGGTATAGCTCTCAGGATAAGCCCAAACAACGGTCGGAAGGCGCGTGCCTTCTTTGTAGTTCGGCGGCAGATAAAGCGTGAACGACAAATCAACGCCATCGGCGCGTTTGTATTGCACAAGCTGTTTTTTGATTCCGCGAAGCTGCGGCGTCGGATCTGCGAAATTGGTCAGCGGACGCGGCGCGATTCTTTTGATTGTGTCGTTCAAAAATAAATTCGGCGGAGCGGTTACGGTTTCCGCGCGGCTGATAAACTGCGATCCGTCGTCGGTCATCAACGCGACAAAACTTTCATATTCATCGCCGCCCGAACGAAAGATTTCCTGAGTTTCTTTAGTTTTCAAATTCATTCGCCGCAAAAACGGTCGGTCGCCTTGGCGCGTCGCACCTGTGCCGGTCAGGAAAATTTCGTCGCCGTTTTGATGAATGACCGTGAAACCGTTGGGCAAGCGTTTTAAAACGGGCTGTCCGGGGTCGTTAT
>DASWLV010000273.1:0-3285 GCA_036400075.1 Pyrinomonadaceae bacterium | reverse complement strand
TCTCAATAATCGTTCGGCGAGCTTTTTTATTATGCCCGTTAAAACAGAATTTAAGGGAAAAGCATTTATGCAAATTTTTCGCGTTTTTCGGTTTGCGCTGGTGAGCGTCTTAGTTTTCTCTCTCCTTGCACCGTTTTATATTCAAAGATCGCGCGCCGAAAACATCGTTACTCAACAACCGCAGCAACTCGTTGAATCGGTTGATTTCCAAGGCAATCGCCGTCTGCGCGACGAAGATTTGCTTTATTACATTCAAACTCGTCAGGGCGATCCGTTTACTCAACAGCAGATTGAACGCGATTTGCAGGCGCTGTTATCGCTCAATTTTTTCGATAAAACTGAAACCCGCGTTTTGACAACTAACGGCGTGCGCGGCGGAGTTGACGTGATTTTTGAAGTCCGCGAATTGCCGATTATCCGCGATTTGCAATTCAAAGGAACCAAAGCGATTACGGAATCCGACATTCTCAAAGCGTTTCGCGAAAACCGCGTCGGCGTTTCCAAAGAAGCGATTTACGATCCGGTAAAGGTGAGAAACGCAACGCGCGTTTTGCGCGAATTGCTGTCGGCGAAAGGTTATCCAAACGCGCAAATCGAAGCTCAAACCGAAGAAGTTTCGGCAACTTCAACCGCCCTTACTTTCGATATTGATCAAGGCGAGCGCTCGCGCATCGCCAAAATTGATTTTGAAGGCAATCAGGTTTTCAAAGACGGCGAGCTGCGCGGGCAATTAAAATTAAACAAAGAAACCGGCATTTTTAATTTATCGCGCATTTACGGAACCGACATTTTAGACCGCAACAAGCTGCAATACGATTTGCAGAAAAACGCGCTCGATTACGTTCGTTCCAAAGGTTACCTGGCGGCGCGTTTCGGAGAACCGGAAGTCGAAGGTTTGGGGCGGCGGCGAACCGGATTTTTCCTGCCGATTCCGTTTTTGTCTTCGGTTGACGACACGCTTAAAGTCACGATTCCAATTACCGAAGGCAAACAGTATCGCGTCGGCAACGTAAAAATCGAGGGCAATTCGATTTTCTCCGAACAGCAGATTCAGCAGTTTATCGGTTTGCAGAAAGGCGAAGTCGCCAACGGCGCTCGCCTGCGCGAAGCTCTCTACGAAACTTTAAAGAAATTTTACGGGGCGCAAGGCTTTATCGAATATTCAGCCGATCTTGAGCCGGAGTTGAAAGACGATCCGGCAAATCCGAATCAAGGCATCGCCGATTTCAATATTCAGATTGATGAAGGCAAGCAGTTTAGCTTGCGCAAGCTCGAATTTACCGGCAACACTTTTACGCGCGATAACGTTTTGCGCCGCGAAATGCTGATTAATGAAGGCGACGTTTACAACCAGATCGGTTACGAGCAATCGGTTATTCGTCTCAATCAAACCGGCTATTTCGATCCGATTGACAAAGACAAAGATACCGAATTTCGCACCGTGCCGGAGCGCGGCGAAGTTGATTTAAATGTCAGAGTCAAAGAACGCGGACGCCAGCAGATTTCGTTTAACGGCGGTATTTCGGGCATCGGCGGCTCGTTTTTCGGGCTGGAATATTCGACCAACAACCTTTTAGGGCGCGGCGAAGTTCTCTCGTTTCAAGTCGGCGCGGGAAATCGTCAACGCAGCTTCCAATTTTCCTTTACCGAGCCGTATTTCCGTGACCGACCGATTTCCGTTGGATTTTCCGCGTTCGCTTATTCGCGCAAATTCTTCGGCGAAGGCACGTTTCTGTCGGAAAACTTTGACGCGCAGCTCGGAGCTTTAACCAACACCGGTTTGTTAACGACCAACGAAGAGAATTTATTTACTCAAAACACTTACGGCGTATCGGTGTTTGCCAGCGCGCCGCTTTCGGAGTTTTATCGTAAGCGCCGCTTTACGCAGTTTGCGCGCGTCGGGCTTTCGTATCAATTTTCGGCAACGTCAATCGAAGAACCGCCGGTTAACGAACAGGGCGGTCCGAATGAAATTCCGGTTATTTTCAGCACGCCGAATATTCTTACAAGCCGCATCACACCAACTTTCGTCTATGATTCGCGTGAATATTCGGGCGAAGGAATTGATGCCGTCAGCGGCAGCCAGATAACTTTCGCCTCGGCGATTTCCGGTTTAGGCGGCGACGTTCGCACGTATCAACCGACGCTCCAATATATGAAGTTTTTGAGGATGCGTCGGAAAAGATCACGGAACCCGGAAGTTTTCGGTTTTCGTCTGCTGGCGGGAACAATCGGCTCGTTCGGCACGACCGATAAAATCAGAAACGCCAATTCGCTTTCGTTCGTCAACGGCGTTCCGCTTTACGAGCGTTTTTACCTCGGCGACGAAACCACGATTCGCGGCTACAACGTCCGCTCAATTGGTCCGGTCGCTCCGGTCGAGAGCTTTATCACTTCGCGCAGCGTAACGCTGGCGACGAATGCAACCGGAACGCCCATCGCACTGCCGGGTCAATCAAGCGCCGAGCAATGCGTCAGCCAGAACATCAGCCGAGGCGCTTGTCCGGCACTTTTCGGATTGTTTACGGGCGCTGGCGGCGCAAACCCGATTTCGACCGGACAAAGTTATTACTTTATCGGCGGCGACACGCAGCTTTTGGGAAATTTTGAATATCGCATCCCGGTTTTCGGTCCGGTTAGTCTCGCGGCTTTCGCCGATATTGGAACGGCGTTTAATCTTCGCAAAGGCGCGGCTCAAAATTTAAACAGCAATTTCCAGCAAGATCAGCCGTTTTTGGGCTTTAACTCTTTAACCGGATTGTTTTTGAACACCCCTCAAGGTCAGCAGTTTCAGCCGACGTTTTTCGGGGGCGCGATTCTGACTTCGGAAAACACTTTCCTGACGCGCGAGCAGTTTAACGCTTTTATTCGTGACGGCGTGAGCATTAACACTCAGGGACTTCCGCTCGTTCCGGGCTTGCGCGAAGTTTTCCTGCGCGGCGAAGCGCAAACAAACACCGTCGTCCGCGTTAACGAAAGCGCCTTTGATCGTTTCACCGATGTTCGTTCGAGTCTCGGACTCGAATTACGCGTCCAGGTGCCGGTTGTCAACGTGCCTTTTCGCTTGATTTATGCTTATAATCCAAATGCGCGAAACGGAACGGTTGAAAATCTACCCGGTTTATTTTTTCAAGAAAAGAAAAGCGTTTTCCGTTTCAGCGTCGGACGCACTTTCTAAGATTTATTTTTGAGTGCAGAGCCAACTTTTTGGCTCTGCGCGTCAACAAAACACAAAGCACTTCGTTAATCGCAATTGGTAACAACCAGCAATCAAAAAAGGAGTTA
>DASWLV010000272.1:0-15280 GCA_036400075.1 Pyrinomonadaceae bacterium | reverse complement strand
TTATCGCTACGCGGCGGTCGAACAGGTTGAACAAATCAAGGCGGCGAAACCCGCGAAAATTTACACGCCCGCCGACAATTTGCCGAGCGACAAAATTCGGATGGTTTATGAAGATTCGATGCGCGATGTCTGGTTTAGCTATGAAGACAAACCCGGATTTTTGACGTGGTGGAACAGGCAAACAGACCGGCTTCAAACCTTCACGCCCGAAAACGGAATTCCGACCAACTGCGTCGCGCAAAGTCTGCGAGAAGACGGCGCGGGAAACTTGTATTTTCCGTGTTTCACCGAAAATATTCTGATTTTCCAAAACAATTCGTTTCGCACTTTCACACACGAAACTTTTGTCAAAGATTTTTGGATCAGCGACATTCTGGTTGACCGCAAAGGCAGAGTTTGGGCGGCAACGCCGACGAAAGGTTTGCTGAAAATCGAAAATCTGATTTCCGGCAACCCGACGACCAAAGTTTATACGCACGAAGACGGTTTGAGCAGCTTGAGCGGACAATTTTTGACCGAAGACCGGGACGGACGAATTTATTATTTGTCGGCGAGTGCTTTGGACGTGGTGGAGCCGGAAACCGGGAAAATCAAAAAATATACAATTGCCGATGGTTTGAACGGCACAGGCAACGGCGTGGCGTTTCGAGACCGCAGCGGCGATTTGTGGTTCGGAACTCACCGCGGCGTTTCGCGCCTGACGCCTCAGGCTGCAAAACCGCAGCCTCCTCCTCCGGTTTTTATCAGCAGCTTGCGAGCGGGCGGGAAAAACGTTCCGTTGAACGCGATTGGCGAAATCGAAATTGCCGGTTTGACGCTCAACTCGGACGAGCGTCAGATGCAGATTGATTTTTTCGGTTTGGCTCTGGCAACCGGCGAAAGCCTACGTTATCAATACAAATTGGATGGCGCGGACAAAGATTGGAGCCAGCCTTCGACCGAGCGCACGGCGAATTATCCGAATATTCCAGCCGGAAATTATCGTTTTCTCGTGCGCGCGGTTAATTCAGACGGCGCAGTGAGCGAAACCCCCGCGACAATTTCTTTCACGGTATTGCGCCCCGTCTGGCAGCGCTGGTGGTTTTTAGTGATGGCGTCTGTTTTGATCGGACTCCTGATTTATGCGCTTTATCGTTATCGAATCGAGCAGGTTATTAAGCTCGAAAGAGTCCGCACTAGAATCGCCACTGATTTACACGACGACATCGGTTCATCATTATCCAAGATTGCAATTCTATCCGAAGTTGTCAGACAGAAAACCAAAGGAAACGGTGCGAGCGAGCCTTTGGAGATTATTGCCAATACATCTCGCGAGATGGTTGATTCGATGTCTGATATTGTTTGGGCAATCAATCCAGAGAGAGATTCATTAAGCGATTTGATTCACAGAATGCGAAGATTTGCCGAAGACATTCTTGATGCACAGGATATTGATTATCAATTCATTGTTCCCGAACATTTGAAAGAAATCGCTCTTGGGGCGGACGTGCGCAGAGATGTTTATTTGATTTTCAAAGAATGCCTTAACAATTTGGCGAAACACTCCAAAGCGACCGAAGCTGAAATCAAAATCAATTTGGAAAGCGAGAAATTAACTGTCGAGATCAACGATAACGGGCGCGGATTTACAGTCCCGTCAATACACGTAACAAACGATTCCGTGCCTGCGAGCAACGGTTTCGGCGGAAACGGTTTGAGAAATATGCGGCGTCGAACTAAAAATTTCGGCGGCGATTTTCAAATTGATTCGGAAATCGGAAAAGGCACCAGAATCGTTCTGCAAATTCCGGTTAATAAAAAAATATTTGCAGCTTAAACCCGATTGCTGTGTATTTACACAGTGTCAAAACGGGCGCGACCGATTATGCTGAAAATGCAGCAAAATATTTTTAAGCCGCAGCAAACAATTCAACTAACAAAAACAATGGAAGAAACAGCGTCGAGAACGGGACCGATAAAAGTGGCGATCATCGAAGACGAGCGCGACATCCGCGAAGGTTTGGGAATGCTCGTTGGTTTGACCGACGGCTTTGACTGCGTCGGAAAATACGGCTCGATGGAAGAAGCTCTGCCGGGAATTCGTCATCGAACGCCCGACATTATTCTGTCAGACATCGGATTGCCTGGAATGAACGGTATCGAAGGCATTCAGCGAATCAAGGAAATGTACCCGCAGATGACGATTTTAATGCTTTCGGTTTATCAGGACGACGACCGAATTTTTCACGCCCTGTGCGCCGGAGCCGTCGGTTATTTGCTCAAGAAAACGCCGCCGACCAAAATTCTGGAGAGCCTGCGCGAAGCAGTGCAGGGTGGCTCGCCGATGTCGCCGGAAGTGGCGCGAAAAGTAATTACGATTTTCAAAGAGTATCGCCCGCCTGAAAAGGTTGATTACGATTTAACGCCACACGAAATTCGCATCTTAAAATTGCTGGTTGAAGGTCACAGCTATAAAACGGCGGCGAAACAGTTAAACGTCACCCCCAGCACCATTTCGTTTCACCTCAACAACATCTACGAAAAACTGCAAGTCCATTCGAAAACCGAAGCCGTCGCCAAAGCTTTGCAGCATCGGTTGATTAAATAAAGAGAATTAGAAACAATGCTCGACGTGAACGGCAAGCCTGAAAGCTCGCCGTTTTTTCTATGCACTCGAAACACCTGTTTTGTCTTCAACAAAGCAGGTGTTTTTACTTCTGGAGTATTTCTTTTCTTTAGAGCTAATTTCAGTGTAATGATATACAAAGAATGATTTCACCATAGAGACCGGAGAGACACAGAGATTCTTAGAAGCTGTTTTAAAACTAGAAATTGAAAGTTGTTGTCATCGAAGATGACCAACATTAAAGCCTAGCGAGAATCGCTGGGTAGATAGGTCAAATATCGTTCCGACGCTGAAGGCGTCGAACAATTCCGCATTAATGTTGCTCGCTTTCAGCGAGCCGTTATGTCGTTGGCTTAAACCCGGCGATTCTCGCCGGGCTTTAATGTTTATCGCCTTTGGCGACTTTTTCGAGTTTTCAAACAGCTTCTTAAAGTTTTATTTCCCTCTATGTCTCTATGGTTTGTATTGCTTTTAATTGAAATCCGCTCTAAAACAAACGACATTCGACTGTCGAAATACACAGTTCGGTTTTAAAGGCGCGGTCGAATTTGCTGAGATACAATCCGCCTCGTCTTAAATCTCCATATTCTACCTGCATAAAAAACATTTTCATCCAGAAAAACTTACTGTGTGATTACACGGTGATTTCGATTTTCGATTCTTCTAAATTCACTTCAACGATTTTTAGAAATCGTCGTAGCCGGGCGGATTGCCCAAAATAAAAGTTTAATGCAAAGGCGTCAACCGGCTATGAAAATAATAATGAAAGTAAATCATAAGGAAGAAAAGGAAAATGAAAAACCAAAAGAAATTATTCTTAACTTATTTCGTAATGATCTGCGCGTTGATTTTAACAACGATTTCAACGGCGCAAGCGGCGACTTTTACGGTCAATGTGGACACCGACCAAAAAGATATGAATCCGGGAGACGGAGTTTGCGCCGCCGCTTACCGGGCTTGTACGCTGAGGGCGGCGATTCAGGAAGCAAATCTGAGACCCGGCGACGACATGATCGTCTTCAGCGCCGGCTTTAAAGCACCGAACCCGCCGAAAACAATCGTTCTCTCACTCGGTGAATTGTTTGTAACGACCTTTAACGGCGGAAATACGCAAATCTACGGACCGGGCGCGCGGCAGTTGATAATTGACGGGGATCACAAGAGCCGCGTATTTGTTACCGATTCGCTGCCCGGGCATAACGACATTATTTCGATTAGCCACTTGACGATTCAGAACGGGATGCTCAAAGACGCCTATAACAGTAAAGGCGCCGGCATTTATAACAATACCAACTTGATTTTATCTAATGTGACCATTCGGAACAACGATACAAATCCCGGCGATTATGTGCAGGCTTTTGAGAAAATCGGCGGCGGTATCTACACCGAAGGGGGCTTCGTCAATATAACAAACTCCACTATCAGCAATAACGCCGCCGTCCAGGGCGGCGGCGTCTATAGCATGCACGGAACAGTATATATCTCCGGTTCGACCATTAGCGGCAATTCATCGAAATCCGACGGCGGCGGAGTTTATTTGCGCGGCGGCTTCGAAACCTCGTCAATTAAAAATTCAACCTTTGCAGGCAACTCCGCGCAGCAGTCGGGCGGCGGCATTTTCATCTACCAATACGGAAACAGCGCGGTGGTTGTCGGAAACGCCATTGTCGCCGATAACTCCGCGCAGATTGATAAAGATGTTAGCGGATTGTTTATTTCAAAGGGCAATAATTTGATTGAGTCGCGAGGAAACAGCACCGGTTACATTGCTTCGGATTTGCCGGACGGAACCGACCCGCAGCTCGGTTTTCTGAAAAACAACGGCGGACCGACCGACACCCGCGCCTTACTTCCGAACAGTCCGGCGATTAACGCGGGAAACGATTGTATCGCCTCTTACAACTGCGTGGACGAATTTTACTATGACCAGCGCGGTTACGGTTTTCCGCGCAAAGTCGGGTCATCCGTAGACATCGGCGCGTTTGAATTTCAAGGCGAAAATTCGGCGGTTGTTCAAATCAGCGGCAAAGTCTTAAAGCCGAACGGACGCGGTTTGAATAATGCGGTGGTTACTCTGACAAGTACTGACGGCGAGCCGCTCTCGGTTGAAACTGATTCGCACGGCAATTTCAGCTTTGATAGCGTGACGCCCGGCAGATCATACATTATTTCTGCCGAAAGTCGGCAATACAACTACACGCCGCAAAACATATTCGTCACCGAAGCGCGCAACGATGTTAATTTCGTTCCGCTCGAAACGCGCGAACCTGCTGACGCTCCCAGATAACGGCGCAAATCCATCTGTCAACTCTGTTTGTGTTTCGGCTTTCTGCGGCAATTCTAAAAAAACGTAAAAAGTCGGAACACATTCAAAAATGTCGAAGAGACGCACCAAAATTTAAGTGAAAAAGGAGAACTCTTTTATGATTGGCGAATTAACATTCAATTTTTATTCATTGATACCCGGATTGTCCGCCCCGCGAAGCGGCAACAGCCGGAGACGGCAGTTAAACGTGCTAACCGCGGAAGCGAATCACAAAGTGACGCTGGCAAATCAAGAAAATTTATACGGCGCGACAGCAATGGGCGTGCTTGAAAAAGCAGTTGCAGCCGATAACCCGGCTTTTTATCTTAAAAATTTATCCCAAATTGCCGCTTGGCATTTTCGTGCGAGCGCCGAAAAATACCGTGAAGCCGCCGCCGCATTTGCAGTCGCCGCCGAATTTGCGGCTTTGAAGATAAATCGGAAAAAGCTGCAAGCCAAAGCTGTCGAGTTGCGAAAGCGCGCCGAGCAAGCCGAAAGTGCTGCGAATTCAATTCAAGATTTTTAATAGACTAGTTACTTCAGCTTTGTAAAAAATCGTGCTAAGTAATAAACCGTTCTAAATAGCAGTTTTAGCTTGACTCAATTGACTTGAAAAGAGTAAAACAGAGCCAATTTAACACGATCTGAGTCGGTTTAATTCAAAGTTTGGCGCGTCGTTGTTATTTGAAATAAGTCAGGAGTCTAAAGTTTATGAAAAAAATATGGTTGTTAGCGCTCTTGGTTGTCGTTTTAATATTGCCTCTCGCGGCTTCGGGGCAAGTTACTGTTATTAACAGTCCGTTTCTGTATAAACCGGCGGAAAACTATAACGACTGTGATAATAACAACGTCTGTTTTATTGATACCGAGATTGCCAATCAACAGCATCGCAACGTTCCGATTCGGATTCGCTATCCCAGAAACGCGCCGCCCGGGCGACTGCCTTTTATTCTCTGGTCGCACGGCGGCGGTTTTAATGACAACGGCAGACAACTGAACGAGACATGGGGAAGGACTTTAGCCAAAGCCGGGTATGTTGTCGTGCATATGAGTCACCTCAGGATAACGCAGGCGCAAGGCACGGCGGTGTGTGCAGAGTTTGGGGTAACTGTTCTAAACGAATGTTCGAATTTTTCATTTCTGACGGTATTT
Organism: Pyrinomonadaceae bacterium; assembly: GCA_036400075.1. Taxonomy (GTDB): domain Bacteria; phylum Acidobacteriota; class Blastocatellia; order Pyrinomonadales; family Pyrinomonadaceae; genus JALZCH01. Next base: position 9,218 of record DASWLV010000272.1, on the reverse strand, counting down.
CAACCAAGAGATGCCAGTGTGGTTTTAAGCGCTCTGGACGTAATCGAACAAACGGTTCCCGCGCTTAACAATAGAATTGACCGTGACAAAATTGCCGTTGCCGGATGGTCTGGCGGCTCACTGACAGCGATGGCTCTTGCCGGAGCGAGATTTCGTTTATCCAACACCTTTACGGATGTGAGTTTTATGAATCCGCTTCCGAAGGCTTTTCTCGCGTTGTCCCCGCAGGGACCGGATTATCTCGGCTTCAAGACGGATTCGTGGCGAGAGATTTTCCGACCGGTTTTGACGGCGACCGGACAGGGCGACACGACCAAGGGCGAAGATGCTCCTTCCCGGCTGGTCGCTTTCCGCTCAATGCCGCCGGGCAAAAAATACCAGCTTTACATCAAACATCCGGCGACTAATCACACGACCTTCAATCTGGAAAATGAGAATTTCCCTCAATTTTCACAGTGGCTGGCTTCATATACGCTCGCCTTTTTCGATTCACACTTAAAAAACAATCCGGTTGCCGGAACATTTTTGATTTCAAACCGCCTGCCGCTTTATGGAAGTCGAAAGACGGTCTTGATTGCCCGAAAATAAAGATTTAGCCGGTATACGCCTTTTGTCGTAAAGCTTTCATACGTGCAGATTATTTTAATTTCAAATTGAACTACTACCCAAAAATTGGTTGTAGGTCAGTTTGAAAATGAAAGTTATTTAAGATTATGTAACCAAAAAGATAGACCAACTTGCCTCTGATTTTTATTTTAATGTTTTTACCGAAAGACAATTCAAGCCCGATAGGATTCAGATTGAAATAAAGTCTGGTGAAATATTCCGACTGCTTTCTCTATTAGGTAGAAGCCGTCAGCGCAGTTGCTTGCGGCTTTGAGAATATTTGCTTGACTTTGCGAAACCGTTGCCAGTAGTGTCACTGTAATTCAACGCTCCTATGACTGACCTTCTAAGCTTATCACAGCAACCGGTTTAAGGTTTTCTGCTTTCGAGCGTATTGATCTCCCAGTCCGAACAATACAATTCAAGAGAATTATTAGTCTATGTCTGATTTAATAAATAAACTTGGCGCGTTATTTCCATCATCGTTTCGCTCGTCTGGATTGATTACATCGTTAATGTTTTTAATTTGTTTAACTGCCGTTCAATCAGCAAGCGCGGCAACTTACACAGTGATGACAACGGCTGATGGTGGCGCGGGAAGTTTGCGAGCGGCAATCGAATCGGCAAACGGAACACTTGACTCTGACACAATTGAGTTTGCGATTCCGGCGAGCGATTCTAATTGCACAGCCGGAGTTTGCACGATTAAATTAACGAGCGGCGAGCTTGCCATCACTTCAGCAGCAACAGCAGGGACTCTATTGATTACCAACTCTACAAGTGCCGGTAATCTGTTGATTTCCAGGAACGACACGAGCCGCGTGTTTTTCGTAAATTCTGGAGCTAATCTAACGATTAACGGAGTAACAATCACGAGAGATAATGGAACAGGAACAACAAATTCAGTCTTTATGGGGGTTGGTGCCGGTATTTACAACAGCGGCATAACGATATTGACAAACTCTATCGTTAGCGGCAATAAAGCGTCCCATAATGGCGGCGGCATTTACAACTACTACGGCGCTACAATGACATTGACAAACTCAACTGTCAGCGGCAATTGGTCGGGTTTCGGCGGCGGCGGCATTTCCAACAACGGCACAATGACATTGACAAATTCTACAATCAGCGGCAATTCGTCAACTATCGGCGGCGGCATTTATAACGGCGCCGCTTTAACTTTGACAAACTCGACTGTCAGCGGCAATAAAGCGAGTAGTGCCGGCGGAGGCATTATCAACGAAGATACCGGCGCAACAACATCCGGCATAACGACATTGACAAACTCGACTGTCAGCGGCAATTGGTCGGACAACGGAGGTGGCATTTACATCTACTATGGCACACTAAATCTAACGAGCGTCACTGTTACCCAAAACCAATCAACCAAGGCAGATTGCACAGGTTGCCCCGGAGGCATCACTAACTTTGGTGGTACAGCTAATCTAAACAACACGATTGTCGCCGGAAACACTGCCGCTAATGCTTCCGCTCCGCCTGACTTGGGCGCCGAGGTCGCTGCAGGAAGTTCTTTTAACCTCGTCGGCAATGGTCTAGGCACAACCGGCATTTCTAATGGTGACGCAAACAGCAATCAAGTTGGCTCATCTGCCAGTCCGATTGACCCGAGGCTTGGCGCGCTTGCCGATAACGGTGGTGCAACTCAAACGCACGCTCTGCTGTTTGGTTCTCCTGCGCTTGATAAAGGCAACTCTTTCAGCTTAACCACCGATCAGCGCGGATTTGCTCGCCCCGTCAATTTAGACGACGCGACTTACCCAAATGCAACAGACGGCGATAACTCGGACATCGGAGCTTTTGAAGCGCAAACTGCACCGTTAGGAACGACCGCCGCGGCAGTTTCAATCAGTGGTCGAGTGATGACGGCAAGCGGGCGCGGCATTGGAAATGTGCGTCTGACTTTGACTGATACAAACGGACAAATTAGAACGGCAATGACCACATCGTTTGGATATTATCGTTTTGATAATGTTTTGGTGGGCGAAACTTACATTCTTTTAGCCGTTGGAAAACGTTATACGTTCAGCCAATCGCTGCGGGTGCTCAGTATCAATGGAGAAACCGATGCGGTTAATTTCATTGCCGATTAAAAAAAGAGCATAGGAGATTTTTAATCGGGATTCAGTAAAGAGAAACAAAAAAGCCGTGAATGTCAAAACTTACGGCTTTTTTATTTTAATCTAACAAACCCACTATATTTAATTTCAAACTGACCCACTACCCAAAAAAACGATTTATTCTTTTTTATCGCCATTTTAGTTATGATTCTTTTTTTAGTTTGGTCGGCGCGGGCGTAGAAGAGGACAATTGAGCGACAAAACTTAATTTCAAGCAGCGTGTTTTTACATCGGGAAATATTTATTAGCAGGCGCTACTCTAGTCTCTGCGAAAATACACAGCACGGACTTTTTACAAACAATCCAAAATACCGAAAACCGAAGGTTAAATTTCATAAACCTTCTTCGCTTTTGCGCGTTTCTCAATGACATCAGCAATATCCGTCCAGACCTGATCCCGATCACCATTATCCTTTGAAAATGTAATTACGGCTTTGCCGTCTTTTGGTAAAGCTTGCAGGTCTTTCAGCACTGGTTCGCTTTGCCACTTACAAGGACGCACAATGATTGGAACGACACGCAAACCTTCTTCTTTACGCCTTTGGAGGAAGCGTGGCAATTCCTCATCTTGGATGAAACGAGATGCAATGAAGTTCCGACTAACAAGCAATATTGCTAAATTGCAATCGTTCATTGCATCCTGAATTGCTTGATACCATTCGTCTCCTTCTTCTATTCTACGGTCTTGCCAAGCGTCAATGATACCTTGTCGTTGCAGCCCCGCCAGCATCTCAACCAATTCATCTTTGAACTCCTCATCCTTATGCGAATAACTAATAAAAACTTTTAGTGCCGAATTCACGTCATCTCCTTTCTTTTGTCCAAGCGTCTGCTCCCATTGCTCGTGCAATGCCTGACGTAGTTGTGCAAAAGCTGCGTGATTTAGCGGAATAGCATATAGTTCCAGTACTAAATCAAACAGGCTTACAGGATAGTGAGTTTCATCGCAAAAATCACCATGTCGGCAATCTTGCCAGTTATGCATTGAACATGGATTGCCTTCCAAAACTATGGAGAGTAAATATCGTTCCTTTTCTGGAAGAAGTAGTCTTGCCTTGATGAAATTTGCATCAGGATAGGCATTAGCTTTCCAAGCCCGTTGAAAAACTAGTGAATCCAGCATCATCACAAAATCGTTCGGTTGAACTAGATCTACCTGTTCTACGACGTATACACCCGCGCCGCGTAAATCGTTAATGAACTTCTCAGCCCATTCTCTTTGTTCAGGAAGATAGCTGACGTAACAGCGTGGTGCAACCCAATCACGGCGATAGCCTTTTACCTTTGTTAGTTTCGCTTCATACGTGCTGCGCAAGCGTGCCGCCGCTTCTTCAATTTGCAGCCATGGAGAAGCGGCAATGCCAATGCTTTGCGGTTTATCGAAACTAGGCAGTGCGACTTGCTTGCCGCACTTGTAGCAAAACAAAGAAGGTAATCGTTCGCGTGCTGCTTCCATAACAGCATCACGCTTTTGCCGATGGCTGTTGGGGCAAACGATAGGCGGGAAAGGTGTCACTTCTACATCACGCTGATAAAGGAATTGCTCGAACAATTCCTGAAATTTGGCGCGTCCACTGGCAGGCATTTGGTCGGCGTAATACAACACCAACTCAATCTCGCCCTCGCGATCTTCAATCACACGAAATCCGCAGATTTCGCCTTCATCCATTTCGTACTGCGCTTGATTCTGCCATTGGTTAATACGAGTGAATGAAGGAGTATAGCCAAGCAATACTACGAGCGAAGCGTATAGATTTTCCACGCGACCACGTACCACGTAAGAAATGTCGTCGGTTGATGGAAATTCATCTTGCAAGGGACGCTTTTGCTTGATGAGAGCTGGGAAGATTAACAAGCTTTCTTCGTCCACTGTTTCTCGAAAACAGATGTTGTGCTGCAAAAAGCGTAAGGTGGCGGCGTCGAGCAAAATCTGACTTTCGCTTGGCGACAAGCCTGCAAGTTCATCGAACTGGAATCCGCCTGCCAAAAGTGAGGTCTCGCTTACGGCACCAAGTTCGCGAGGATGTTTATCGGCTTCCAAGACGATGGAGGATGCCAGCGTTACAAGTAAATCAGGCGTCAATAGAATGTATTGGTCGCCCGCTGAACTGCGCAAGACAGTGACATAGCCGTGGATTTCCAGATGTCCCACCGCCGTCATCATTTCGTCATCTGTAAATTGCCAATCTCCATTAGTCGCTTGGAGTTGCTTGCGCAAAGCGTTTGGACTAACAAGCACGCCTTCGCGGTCGGGCTTCTCTTTAAGTGCCAGCACATAGTCCTTAATGCGTTTGAAGGTAACAGTAGTTACTGTCGCCGTCATCTCATTCCACGGAATCTGTGCCTTGAGCTTCTCGATGAGAGTATCAAGTCCTTCACTGCTAAAAGCACTAGTGCTAATGTAACCGCCGCGAATGTCATAGTGCTGGCAAAACTGTTCAAGTTCCTGTTTCGAGAGCGTGGGCGCACCGCGATCAACTCGCGCACCGACCAATACAGTGACGGGAAGTTGACCCTTGCCCTTAAGTTGTTCCAGCCAGAATTGCACGCCCTTGAGCGGTTCTTGTCGATTAGTAGGATCGAATAATACCAGCGCTACTGAAATGTTTTCGAGAAAAATAGAGTGGATTTGACGATAAACATGCTGACCAGCCAAATCCCACAAAACGGCTTCACACTCGGTGCCGTCACCGCGTTTGAGACTGAGTTCCGAGATTACCCAAAACTGCTGACCATGCGTGGAAGAGTGTTCCTTGAATTCACCGTGCGCAAGCCGCCAGCCCAGCCCCGTTTTTCCCACGCCCGAATCACCAACCAAGACTAGTTTAGCGGTAGTATATTGAACGGTATCCTGCGTCTTAGCCAGCAGAAGCGATTCGTCCAACTCCCAAATGCGGATTGCGCGCCCTTCGTCAGTTAGTGTTGCCAGCACCGGCAAACTAGGGTGAAAAGCAATACCTTGATGCCAACCTATTTCTGCTGACTCATCAAGAACAGAGATGTTTGCCCAAGTATCGCAACGCCAAAGGCGGACAGTTCTATCCCCTAATTCGGCTGAATGACCAGCATCACTTTTTGATGCCAGCAATAAACCATTAGATGAAAAAGCAATACTACCTACCCTGCCTAAATGTCCTTCCAATATCTTTAACAGCTTGCCCTTATTAGCATCCCAAATATGGATAGTGTTATCAGCCGATGCAGAAGCAAGGTATTTACCATCAGGCGACCATTTGATGTGGGGAACAGCTCCCTTATGCCCTTTTAGTGTTTGCAAAATCATACGACTAGCGGGATCCCATAACAAGATAAGGTTGTCCACTGAAGCTGACGCGAGGCGCTGACTATCTGGTGACCATGATATGCTGAGCACTTGGGTTGTGCCCGTTTCCAATACCTTTAACTCCTTGCAATTATTAGCATTCCAGATATGGATAGCGCTGTCTAATGAAGTACAAGCAAGGCGCTGACCATCTAGTGACCAATCAATGCTAGACAAACCTTTGTATTTGGATTTGGCAGGCACCAATGTTTGCAAGGGTTTTCCGCTATTAGCCTCCCACAAGCGTAGAGTACCATCATTTGAAGACGACGCAATTAGCTGACTATCGGGCGACCATGCCACACCGCTAACTGTATCAGTATGCCCTTGCAAAATACACACACATGCTCCGTCGTGCGCGTACCATATTCTAATGGTTTTATCATCACAAGGGGAGGCAAGGTATAAGCCATTTGGGGACCATGCAATGCGATTAATAGATTTAATATGCCCGCGCAAGACGTTGCGGAGAGTAAAGCCTGGGGTTGGAGAGCCGCCTATTTCGGTAAAGTCCATTTTTAATATTCACTAGAATATATCTAATCTGGTATATAAACAGATAAAACACTATGGGGCATAGTTTTATAGTCGCTCAAAATTATTATATCTAGTGACGCAGTACTAATTCAAAACAACTATAAGTCTATAGTATGATACACTAAATTCAAATAAACACAGCCAATATTAGAGAGTGCAGAGAATGAGAGAATCAAGATGATTATCAAAATGCATTTACCAAAATAATCAGCACTAAATATTAGCTAATTCTTCTCCTTATCAATTAAATCCGACCTCCGATCAAACCTCGTATGGCAGTTGGGGCAAAGGGCTATCAAATTCTCGAATGAGTTGTCTTTTGATTTTGCCCAAGGAACTATATGCGCGATTTCAGTCGTCGTGGTACGGCAGGTCGGAATGGCGCAGCGATGACCAGCTTCAACTAGGCTGTGTTGACATAACTATCTAAGCCAAATCAGTGTGCTAGCAAATTGCACAAAACTTAAATAATTCTTTGCCAATTTATCAAATCTGGAAAACACTCATCGAAAGTGTTTCAGTTTCCCGATACACCATTCAATCAAATGACGCTCTTTGTCATAAATGCCGGTCAATTATTCTCGGCTCTTTGCGATTAGCTTTTGAGGGAATCACGGCTTTAACGGTTCTTTTCTTCAACAGCAAAATGAATTTGTTCGTGTCATAAGCTGTATCGGCAATCACGTAATCGGGAAACAAGTTTTCAATCAACTTTTCGGATTGTGTAATGTCGTTTCTTTCTCCGCCGGATAAGATAAAGCGAATGGCGTTTCCCAGGGCATCACTGGCAACATGAATTTTGGTTGAAAATCCGCCGCGCGAGCAACCTAAATTTTGCGTGCCGTGTTTTTTGCGCTCCAGCGGAACAAGCATGTGAACGAACGATTGTTGAATCAATCAACAGATATTCCAAATCACGGTCAGCAGAAAAATGCTCAAAGAGTTTTTCAAAGATACCAGCTTCGCTCCTGCGGGAAAAGCGTTTATAAACTCGGTTAACTTAACTTTCATTTCAAAGGGCAGTTTAACTGATTTACGTCAACACAACCTAGTTAATAACTGGTTTCCAACTGTCGAAAGTTACTGTGTAAATACACGGTGATTCGGTAATTCTTTTTCTTTATTCTTTATCCCGTCAACGCCGAAGAAGGCGAAAATTTTAGTTTACAGGAGAAAGAAAAATGAAAAACTACACAGCAATTTTTACAGCAATAATTTTAGGTTTGATGTTTTTTGCAGTCGCCGACAGCGTAAAAGCCGGGGGGGGACCATCAAACGACAACATCTTGAATGCTTCAAAGCTTTTTTTACAAAGCGGAACCGTCAACGGCTCCAATCTCGATGCGACGCGCGAGGCAGGCGAGCCTGAGCATTACAATTCGAGTCTTCCGGGCGTCAAAACCGTCTGGTATAAATGGACGCCGCTCAGCAGCTTTAGCGCGCAATTTGAGTTGACCGACAATTTCAGTTCGACGATTGCCGTTTATTCCGCCCCTTCCGAAAATGCCGGTTTCGCCCAATTAACCAAAATAAACACAGCGACCAACGCTGACTTAAACGGATATTCGGAGCTGCGGCAGCGAGTCAAGTTTTTTGCCGAAATGGGTAAAACTTATTACATCGCAATCGGCGGTTACACTTTATTCAGCTCGATTACAGAAGGGAATTTTCAACTTAAATACGGAAGAAATCGTTTTCGCTATTCAACTGATTTCGAAACGCGCGACGATAAATCATCGCTTTCGGTATTTCGTCCGTCCGACGGAGCCTGGTATAACCTACAGCAAAGCACATCGAATTTGCTCAATGCGGTTCAGTGGGGAACAAACGGAGATATGCCCGTTTCGGCAGATTATGACGGCGATGGAGAAACGGACGTTGCGGTCGTGAGAAACAACGGCGCAGTGAAAAACTGGTACATTTACGGCGCGTCGTCCGTGTCCGGCTTTCAATGGGGAATCGGTTCAGACAAAGCCGTCGTCGGAGAATTTGACGGAGACGGGCGCGCCGACGCTGTAGCAATTCGCAATCACCCGGAAGGTTCTTACTGGCATATTCGCCAAAGCAACAACGGCGCGCTGCGTTCCATGTTTTTCGGTAGAAACGGCGACAAGCCAATTTTGGGCGATTTTGACGGCGACGGTTTAACCGATCCTACAGTGACGCGTAACTACGCACAGGGAATGTTTTGGTACACATTAAAAAGCAGCACGAATTACACCCAATTTACCACGCAGCAATTCGGCTCGGACGGAGACGTTCCGGCGGCGGAAGATTTTGACGGCGACGGTAAAACCGACATCGCGGTTTTCCGCCCTTCAAACGGTCACTGGTACATTTTGCGCTCGCTCGATAATCAATTTCAAGCCCAGCATTTCGGCGCAACCGGCGACAAACCGCAACCGGCGGATTATGACGGCGACGGGCGAGCCGACTTTGCGGTTTTTCGACCGTCGGCGGGAGCCTGGTACATTTTGCGCAGCGGCGACAACCAATTCTTCGCCAAACAGTGGGGCGCGGCGACGGACATTCCGGTTTCCTCAATGGCGACGCTTTCGCAATAAGCTGAAGATCGAATTTTCTGTGAAATCCAGAGTAGGTTCTTAGCGCTCGGC
>DASWLV010000271.1:0-34369 GCA_036400075.1 Pyrinomonadaceae bacterium | reverse complement strand
CGGCTCAAGCGGCGGCTGAATGATTTATGGACGCTCAAAATCTCCCGATTGCCTGCGCTTTAACCGATAAAGAATTGAACGCGCGCCGCGAAACTGTTTTGCGACAGGTCGCGGCGCATTTGCTTGATTTTCGGGAACTGGAAAACGGTTTCAGCTATCGTTTTCCGGCTGATGATGAGGTTTTGCGGGAATTGGTCAATGTGATTAATCTTGAGCGAAAGTGCTGTCCGTTTTTGAATTTTAAACTGATTGTCGAATCGAACAACGAATCCGTCGCGCTCGAATTGACCGGGCTAACAGGCACAAAAGAAATGCTCAAATCGCTTTTTGATTGGAATTGAGTTGTGGGGAATTATGGATTCAAATCTTTTTCGCGCCGAGCAATTAGGAATCAAATTAGAAATTGCGGCGGGTTTGCCGATTTGGGAAGCCTCACCCGTCATTTTCCACCAGGAAAAAATTGACGAAATCCGAGCGACAATTAAGAAACCCACACCCGAATCGGGGAAAACCTGCGGTTGTTTTCATTATTCGGATATTTACATTCAATTTCCAGATGGTTCGCTTAAACGCCCGGACGTCTCAATCTTTTGTGAAAAACCGAAAGAGCGAGAGGAAGCCGTTAAATCGGTTCCGGCGGCAATCGTCGAAGTTATAAGCAAAAGCTACGAAGCAAAAGATTTGGAAATCTCGCCGCCCATTTATCTGGCGAATGGTGTTAGAGATGTCATCGTGCTGAATCCTTATACAAACGAAGTTTTGCATTTTCGGAAAGGCGAAACTCTGAAAAAGACTTCGCCGGTTGCGATTGAATTTGAATGCGGTTGTAGTTGTACGGTTTAAAAACAAAAAATGAAGAAATGCTCAAACTTTTGGCTGAATGAAACCAAAGCGCAAAAGCCGAAGATGAGGTTTTCAATTTTTTGCCTTATTTTTTTTGCGCTTGCTGCGGCGAGTTGTCGGATGACGCAGAACAAGGACGTTGCTGTTTCGCCATCGCCGCAAATTCAGCCGTCGCCTGCAATTATTAAAAATGAGACTCTGCAAGCTGTTGTTGATGTGCCTCGACTTGCGGGCAAATCAACGTTTGAAGTTGACGGAATCCTGGGAAAGCCCGAAACCGTCAAGCCAATTAAAAACCCGGCGGGCGAATACAGAGTTTACAAAATTCCGAATTACACAAAAGGCTTGGCAGTGCGTTTTTACGGCGACAAAGCCATTGATTTTAACTTGATTTTGTCCGAGCCGCTGCCAACGTCAAAACAAACTTTGAAAGAAGTTTTCGGCATAGATGTCGGCGACGCGCCGTTTAAAATTGATTCAAAAGAGCCTTTATCGGAAGTTTGGCGCGGGACGTTTAACGGCGTCAGATTTGAAAAAGTTTACGCCAAAAGAGAAAAAGAAAACGGCGGCTTTATCTTTGTTTTGGCAGAGGTGGGACAATAAATGATGAAAAAGGAATATGATTTTAAAAATATGAAAAACGGCGTCAAAGGCAAATATGCCGAAGCGTATCGCGCCGGTCATACAGTCACAATTCACAAAGAAGACGGCTCAACTGTTGTGCAAAATTTTAAACTCGAAGACGGGGCGATTTTGCTCGACGCAGACGTGCAAAAATATTTCCCCGATTCCGAAGCGGTAAATAATGCTCTGCGCTGTTTGATTCCAATTTTGCAGAATCAGCAAACTCTTAAAACAAATTAAACTTTATTTGGAGAAACTTATAAAAATGGCAGCAAAAGAATTGAAATTTAGGGAAGAAGCTCGGAGCGCGATGCTCAAGGGCGTTGACGTTTTGGCGAATGTGGTCGGCGTGACGCTCGGACCGAAAGGGCGCAATGTTGTGATTAGCCGCAGTTACGGCTCGCCGCTCGTGACAAAAGACGGCGTGACGGTCGCTAAAGAAGTCGAATTGGAAGACAAATATCAAAATATGGGCGCGGCGATGGTCAAGGAAGTCGCCATGAAAACCAACGACATCGCGGGCGACGGGACGACGACCGCTACGGTTTTGGCGCAGGCGATTTACCGCGAAGGCGTCAAAAACGTCACGGCGGGCGCAAATCCGATGGGTTTGCAGCGCGGGATTTTAATGGCAAGCGAGGCGGCGGTCGCGGAAATTCAACGAATGGCGCAGCCTGTTTCGGGCAAAGAAGAATTGGCAAACGTCGCTTCGGTTTCCGCCAATAACGACCGCAGAATCGGCGAAATCATTTCAGCCGCGATGGAAGCAGTCGGCAAAGACGGCGTAGTTACTGTCGAAGAATCGAAGACGATGCAGACCGAGCTTGATGTCGTCGAAGGAATGCAGTTTGACCGAGGTTATTTGTCGCCGTATTTTGTGACTGACGCGAACCGGATGGAAACGGTTTTGGATGATCCGTATATTTTGATTCACGAAAAGAAAATCTCTTCGATGCAAAGCCTGCTGGCGATTCTCGAACAGGTTTTGGGCGAAGGGCGCTCGATTTTAATCATCGCCGAAGACGTTGAAGGCGAAGCGCTGGCGACTCTGGTTGTCAACAAATTGCGCGGAACGATCAAAGTTTGCGCCGTGAAAGCTCCGGCGTTCGGCGACCGCCGCAAAGCGATGCTCGAAGACATTGCCGCTTTGACCGGCGCGACCGTTGTCAATGAAGAACTCGGAATTAAGATTGAAAGTCTGATGGTCGAAGAACTCGGAACGGCAAAGCGCGTCGTCGTTGACAAAGACAACACAACGATTATCGAAGGCGCGGGAAAACCCGAAGCGATTCAAGGCAGAATCGAAGCGATTCGCCGCCAAATCGAAGATTCGACTTCGGATTACGATAAAGAGAAATTGCAGGAACGCCTGGCAAAATTAGCTGGCGGCGTCGCAGTCGTCAAAGTCGGCGCGGCGACCGAAACCGAGATGAAGGAAATCAAAGCTCGCGTCGAAGACGCTTTGAACGCGACGAAAGCCGCCGCGCAGGAAGGAATTGTGCCGGGCGGTGGAGTCGCTTTGCTGAGAGCTTCAAAAGCTCTCGACGCGATTGAAACAAACGGCGATCTCGATTTGCAAACCGGCATTCGCATCGTCAAAAAAGCGATGGAAGAACCGCTTCGCCGCATCGCGCAAAATGCCGGGATCGAAGGCTCGCTGGTCGCCGAAAAAGTAATCAATTCCGAAGGCGCGTTCGGGTACAACGCGGCGACCGGCAACTACGAAGATTTGCTCGCTGCCGGGATTGTTGACCCGGCAAAAGTAGTGCGCACCGCGCTGCAAAACGCGGCTTCAATTGCGGGTTTGCTGCTAACAACCGAAGCGGCTATTTCCGACGCTCCGCAAAAGAAAAAAGCCGCGATACCAATGGCGGGCGGCGATGACTACGATTATTAACAATTACGAATTTCAAATTATGAATTACGAATGAAGGATTTGTTTTTTTGAAATTAAAATTCGAGTCAATAATTCGTAATTGATTGGGCGTGGCTTGTACTCGCCTTTTATTTTTGGGTATAAAGCTACATCTTCGATTTTGGTAGAAAGGTTTTCAATAATGTTAAGTTCGCTTCTGCGCTTTATCTTGAGTTTGATTTTGCTGTCTGCAGTTTTCGCCCAAACAACGCTCGCTCAAAACAAACCGCTGCTCGGTTTTTCGCCGGAAAATTCCGCCGGACAAAAGGAATTGGAACGGCGTTTCGATTCGGTTTTACGCCGCGAGAATCTGCGCGAATGGATGCGGCGAATGTCGGCGCGCCCGCACGCAGTCGGGCAGCCTCATGGCAAAGCAAACGCCGATTTTATGCTCGCGTTGTTTAAGTCATGGGGCTATGAAGCCCAGTTGGAGCGTTTCGACGTGCTGTTTCCGACACCGAAAATCCGGCTTCTTGAAATGACCGCGCCGACCAGATTTGTCGCCAAATTGGATGAACCCGCGCTCAAAGAAGACCGGACTTCAAATCAAAAAGCCGAACAGCTTCCGACTTACAACGCTTATTCGGCGGACGGCGATGTGACCGGGCAGCTTGTTTATGTCAATTACGGCATCCCGGCGGATTACGAAGAACTCGAAAAACGCGGCGTTGATGTGCGCGGCAAAATCGTGATCGCGCGTTACGGCGGTTCGTGGCGCGGAATCAAACCGAAAGTCGCCGCCGAACACGGCGCAATCGGCTGCATTATTTATTCAGACCCGCGCGACGACGGTTTTTATCAGGGCGAAGTTTATCCGAAAGGCGCTTGGCGCAGCGAATCGGGCGCGCAACGCGGTTCGGTCGCGGATATGCCGGTTTTTCCCGGCGATCCGACCACGCCCGGCGTCGGTTCGACCGGAAACGTCAAACGGCTGGATTACAAAAATGCGCCGACAATTATGAAAATTCCGGTGCTTCCGATTTCGTATTCGGACGCTTTGCCGCTTTTGAAAAATCTAAAAGGCGCGGTTGCGCCAGCCGCCTGGCGAGGCGCTTTGCCGATTACCTACAAAATCGGCGGCACGCCCGATTCGGCAAAAGTTCATTTAAAGCTCGCTTTTAATTGGGACATCAAACCCGCTTACAACGTGATTGCGAAATTGCTGGGCAGTGAATTTCCAGACCAGTGGATTATTCGCGGCAATCATCACGACGCCTGGGTAAATGGCGCGGCTGATCCGATTAGCGGTCTGGTTCCGTTATTGGAAGAAGCGCGCGCAATCGGCGAATTGGCAAAACAAGGTTCGCGCCCGAAACGGACAATCGTTTATGCGGCTTGGGACGCCGAAGAACCGGGGCTGCTCGGTTCGACCGAATGGGTGGAAACGCACGCCGATGAGCTGCGCCGCAAAGCCGCGGTTTATATTAATACCGATTCAAACGGGCGAGGTTTTCTGGGCGTCGGCGGCTCGCATACGCTCGAACGATTTATCAACGAAGTCGCGAAAGACGTTCCAGACCCGCAAACGAAAATGTCGATCTGGCAGCGTGGTCGCGCGTTTGAATATGTCAACGGTTCGGCAACGGCGCGCCGCGAGCTTGAAACTCGCGCGGATTTGCGGATTGATCCGCTCGGTTCAGGTTCGGATTACACGCCGTTTTTGCAGCATCTCGGTATCGCGTCTTTAAATCTAGGCTTCGGCGGCGAATCCGGCGGCGGCTCGTATCATTCAGTTTATGATTCCTTCGATCATTACACGAGATTCGGCGACACCGATTTTTCTTACGGAATCGCGCTTGCGCAAACAGCCGGACGCGCTACTTTGCGGCTCGCAAACGCAGATGTTTTGCCGTTTGAATTTACCAACGCCGCCGAAACAATCGGGCAATATGTCGGGGAAATCAAACGGCTCGCCGACACGATGCGCGAGGAAACCCGAACTATGAATCAAATGCTTGCCGATGGCAGTTATGCCGCCGTGCAAGACCCTAAACAAAATCTTGCCCCACCGCGCCCGAAACCGGAAGTTCCGCCAATTGATTTCAAATTGCTCGACGACGCTTTGAAAAATTTGCAGGACAAAGCCGAAGATTACGAAAAAGCGACGCGCGACCGGCGAATTTCGCCGAAAAACCGGCAAGCTTTGGACACAATGCTTTACCAAACCGAGCGGGCGTTGACCAATCCGAATGGCTTGCCTCGCCGGCAGTGGTTTCGACATCAGATTTACGCGCCCGGTTTTTATACCGGCTACGGAGTCAAGACGCTGCCCGGCGTCCGCGAAGCCATCGAACAGCGAAATTGGACGGAAGCAACCGGGCAAATCCGCATCGCCGCGCAAACAATCGAACGTTTTGCCACCGAAATTGAGCGCGCCGCAAAACTTGCGCGCGATTAAAGAAATCACGAAGACACGGAGAGAAAAACAATAAAATCTCCGTGTCTCTGTGGTAAAAGTATCTTCGCACATATAAACGGCACGAAAATAGCTGTGTAAAAAACACAGATATTTGACGTTTCAAATCGGTACGAACAACGGTCAAATTGACGCTGTTCAGCGCATAGAACTTAATGCTAATATCGGTTTCGGCTGGGACAAACGACGCGCGCGTCGTGGCATCTAAAAGCGCGTAACTAAAGTTAGGAGTATTATGACAGACCTAGGGGCATATAAAGATAAATTTTCTGACACCGGCAGACGGATTTTGGAAAGCGCGCTCGAAGAATCGCGTCGCAGAGACCAGAATTTTGTTGCTGTCGAACACATTCTTTACGCGCTGGCGAACGAAGAGGGCGACCTTTTTAACGGCACGATGCGCGACCTTTCGGTTGACCCGCGTTCGGTTAAACTGATGATCGAGCGCCGCGTCGAAAACAGTCGTCAGCACATCGGCAAAGGCTTTCGCATTGCGCCGGAAACCACCGACCTTTTCAAACGCTCGATGGACAGAGCCAGAGCGCAAGGTCGCAAAGTGATTGATTCGACCGATATTTTATTTGTTTTATCAAACGATGAACGCAGCGTTTTAAATGACGTTTTGAGAAATCTGGGCGTTCCTTCGGAAGAAGTCGCTCAGCAAGTTCGGCAGCGGATTCGGCTGCGCGAGCAGGAAGAAGAACGCTCGCGCAAGAAATACGAACTGCCTTCATATTTAAAACATTTCGGCGTTTCGCTGAATAAATTAGCGAGACAGGACAAGATTCCGCCGACAATCGGGCGCGAGATGGAAATCCGGCAGATGATTGAGATTCTCTGTCACAAAGAACGCTCAAATTCGCCGATGCTCGTCGGCGAACCGGGCGTCGGCAAAACCGCCGTCGTCGAAGGTTTGGCAAGATTGATTGAATTAGAACCGGAAAAAGTTCCGGCGCGTTTGCGCAACGCTCATATTGTTCAGCTTCAAATGGGCGGACTCGTCGCCGGTACGATGTTGCGCGGAATGTTTGAAGAAAGAATCAAAGGAATTATTGACGAAGTTAAAGAACGCGATAATCTGATTCTGTTTATTGACGAAGCGCACACGATTATCGGCGCCGGCGCGGCGCTCGGAACATCAAGCGACGCTGCGAATATGTTCAAAGCGAGCCTCGCGCGCGGTGAACTCCGAATTATCGGCGCGACGACAATCACAGAATACAAAGAATATATCGGTGAAGACGAAGCATTAGCGAGACGTTTTCGTCTGGTCAAAGTTGACGAGCCGACATTGGAAGAAACCAAAGAAATTCTTCTGGGATTGCGTCCGCGTCTGGAGAAAAATTATTCGGTCACAATTTCCGATGAAGCGATCAACACGGCTTTGGAAATGTCGCCGAAGTACATTCGCAATCTGCATCTTCCCGATAAAGCAATCGGCTGGCTGGACACGGCTTCGGTCAAAGTTGAGATCAACGAACCGCAATCTTTGATCGTCAAACCGGAACACATTATCGAAGTCATCTCGCAGGAATCCAGAATTCCGCAGGATATGATTTTCCGCGAAACGACCGACCGTTTTTCGACAATGGAAAGCGATCTCGGAAATCGAGTTATCGGACAAAAAGACGCGGTCAAAGCCGTCGCTCAACGCTTGCGTTTGAACAAAGGACCGCTCAAAGAAAATCATTACAAACCGGACGGCGTGCTTTTGTTTTTAGGACCGACGGGCGTCGGAAAAACCGAGTTGGCGAAAGCGGTTGCCGAATTTATGTTCGGCGACGAAGAGAAAATGGTGCGGATTGATATGAGCGAATACGGCGAAGGCACGGTCGGCGTCGAAAAGCTCATCGGAATGCCGCGCGGAATCGTCGGCTCGGAACGCGGTGGTATTTTGACCGAACAGCTTCGGGAAAATCCGTACACGGTTCTCCTGCTTGACGAAGTTGAAAAAGCCAATCCGTATTTGATGAACCTGTTTTTGCAGGCTTTTGACGAAGGCTGGCTGACGGACGGGCGCGGCAAGAAAGTTTATCTTTCCGACGCCATTGTGATTATGACTTCAAACCTCGGTTCGGAAAACTTTAAGAAGTACGAAAAACCGCTTGGTTTCGGTCAGAAAACTCTCGGCGACATCCGCGAAATCAAAGGCTCGGTGATGAAAGCCGCCGAACAGCGTTTTTCGGCTGAATTCCGAAACCGTATTGACGAAATCGTCATCTTTTCGCCGCTCGTGATGGACGAAGTGCGTGAAATTGCCAAAATCTATTTGGGCAAATTAACCCGCCAGATGGAGCATCAGGGCAAAGTCGTTGATGTGACGGAAGCGGCGCTCGATAAATTGACCGAGAAGGGCTATAACCCGACTTACGGCGCGCGTTTCCTGAAACGTCACATTGACGAGAAAGTGAAACTGCCGATTACCAATTCGTGGAAAACGGCGACGCGCTTTTTGGTTGATGTCGAGGAGAACGAAATCGTCGTTACAGCAGGTGCGACTGCGCCAGCGCCTGACGTTGCTTACAGTTTGAACTAAAACAAACGAAAACACTTGTTAAAAAAGGCTTCGATGTTAAAATCATCGAAGCCTTTTTTCTTTGGAGATTTTTATGAATAAGATTTTGGTGTTTTTCTTTTTTGCAATCTGTTTTAGCCAATCTATTTTGGCGCAGGAACCGCAGCCACAACCAACCGCGCCGAGAACCGGAAGCGGCGTTGGCTCCGGCAGAGGCACAGGAAGCGGCAGCGGAACAGGTTCAGCGCCGTCACAAGCAAAACCAACGGATTCGAGCAAAACCGAACCGCTCAAAATATTAGTTCAACCTGCGCCGAAGTACACCGAGGAAGCCAGAGACAATTTAACCGAAGGCATAGTTAGATTAAGAATAACTTTTTCGGCTTCGGGCGAGGTTACAACTGTCGCTCCGATCAACAATTTGCCTTACGGTTTGACCGAACAGGCGATAGCCGCCGCGCGCCTTTTGAAATTTGAACCTGCCAAACGAAACGGCGTTCCCGTAGACGTTACCAGAACTGTCGAATACAGATTTTCGATGCATTTCGAGGAAAATGACAAAGAATTAAAAAGCAACGCTGAAATTATCGAAAAACCGGAAGCTGTTCATCCAGCCGAACTTAATTCCGCGTCGGGCATTGTGGCGGTAGAGTTGGTTTTGGCGGCTGACGGAAGCATTCGCGTTATCGGAGCAAAAACCGATTTGCCGAAGGTTTTTGAAACCAATGCGCGCGAAGCGGCAACTAAAATAAAGTTTACTCCCGCAGTTCATAAAAGCGGCAAAAATGTCAGTCAACACAGATTTATCGAGTATGTTTTTAAACCGTAAGCAAAATAGCTTTTCTCACAAATTCGTTTTTTTGTTTCTTTTAGCGTTCGGCGTATTTTCGGCTTCCGCGCAGGAAACCGATAAAAACCCGGAAACCCAAAAAGCCGAATCAAAAGACCAAACATCATCAGTCTTTGGTCAAAATACTAAACCGTTACAAATTCTGGATATGCCCACACCAATCTGGAAAAATAAGACAAACGGATCCGTAAATATGAGCGGAACTGTTCGTTTACGAGTGGAATTTTTGGCTTCGGGTGAAATCGGCAAGATAAATATTATTACCGGATTACCGTTTGGGGCTTCTGAGGCAGCAACCGAAGCGGCGAAACAGATCAAATTTCAACCCGCTTATAAAAATGGACAACCTGTAAATTCTTTTAAGACTGTCGAATATATTTTTGACCACCTTAGAGAAAACTTCGTTTCTACTTCAACGGCTCCGAAAATAACTGACGAAAAAGCCGAAGCAATCATTCAAAAAGCCGTTCAAAAGCTCGGCGGCGATAAATATTTACAGGTGAAAACAATTGTCGGGCGCGGCAATTTCAATCAGTTTGCGGAAAACGGCGCGGCATCGTTTAGCTCGTTTGTTGATACAATCGTTTTCCCGGACAAAGAACGCACCGAATTTAAATCGAGCAGCCTTAAAACCATTCAAACAAACGTCGGCGACGCGGGCTGGTATTACGACAGCACGAATAAAAGCATCAGCGACCAAACGCCCGAACAAATCGCCGCTTTTAAACAATCAATTCGCACAAGCTTGGATAATTTGCTGCGCGGCAACTGGCGCAAAGAAAATGCCAAGCTCGAATACATCGGTCGGCGAGAAGCGTCGCTCGGAAAACGCAACGAAGCGATAAAATTAACTTACGCGGACAATTTCGCAGTCGAGTTTGAATTTTCCGCGCAGGACGGAACGCCCGCTAAAGTTCTCTACAAACGCAAAAATGCTGATGGCGAAGAAACCAAAGAGGAAACTCGTTTTGCTCAGTTCATTGAAGTAAACGGGGTTTTAGCGCCGCTTATTCTTGATTTTTACCGCAACGGAAAACTTTCGGGACGCGCCAACTATTCGACAATCGAATTCAATACACCCGTCCCCGATTCTCTCTTTACCAAACCCACCGACGTTAAAAAGTTAAAATAATTTCGGTTATAGCGTTCGGAGAGAATCCAATTTTTATCCAAACAGGCGCGGCAGGCGCTGCTGCCAGTTTTTCGGAATCAAAATCTCCATCGCGTCGTCAACCGTGACGATTCCCAAAATCTCGCCCGCTTCATCAACGACGGGCAGAGCGAGCAAATTAAATTCCGAGATTTGCTGCGCGACTTCTTCCGCCGGATCGTCCGGTCGGGCAAACTGAAAATTTTGCCGCATCACGGTTTCAAGTTTTGCTTCGGGATCGGACAAAATCAAGCCGCGCAAAGAAATCAAACCCGACAGTTTCCACGAATTTTCCTCTTCGACGACGTAGAGGTAATAAATCATATTCGGCGTTTCCGCCGATTCGCGCAGTTGGGAAATCGCTTCGGCAACCGTCAGATGTTTCGGAAAAACGACAAACTCGGTCGTCATTAAACCGCCCGCCGTGTCGCCTTCATACGGCAAAAGCTCGGCGACGTTTTCCTTTTCCTCACCTTCCATCAAATCGAACAGCTCGCCCGCTTTTTCTTCGGATAATTCGGCGAGAACATCAACCGCATCGTCGGGCGACATTTGTTCGAGAATGTCTGCGGCGCGCTCTTCGTCCATTTCGTCGAGAATCCGCGCCTGCGCCTCGGTTTCCATTTCTTCGAGCGTGTCGGCGGCGATTTCGTCGTCCAATGCTTCGACAATCTCTGTTCGGTGAATCGGCGAGAGCGATTCTATCAAACCGGCAATTTCAACCGGATGCAGCCGCGCGAGCTTGTCTTTTGAAGTTTTAAGCTGCACGGCGGCGGCAGCCGTCTCGGTCGCCAGATAACCGACGTTTGCCCAATCAATGACTTCGACCGGCGCGTTCGAGCCGTAAAAACCGGCGGGCATCAAACGCCGCCACAAACCGCGCATCGAAACATCCGCTCCGCTGACTCGCCATTCGCCCAAAATTTCGATTATCTGCACATCGTTAACGCGCACGACTCTCTTCCCGTCAACGTCAATCAATTGCTTGTCCAAAACGTCTTTGGCGAGCAGGACTTCGCTCTCGCGCCGCTGAAACGGACGCAAATCGAGAATATCCGTATTAAGGCGCGCCCCGCGCTCGTTAAACTCGCCGATCTGTGCGCTCGAAACAAAAAAATTACGCCGGCGGTAACGCGCCGCCAGACCGATAATCGGCGGATGCTCGTCCTCGCCGAGACGAACCACCACATCGCGGATAACCGCCACCTGCTCGCCGTCGCGGTCACGAACCGGAGCTTTAATAATCTGCGATAAATACAACATTGCTTTTCAATTACGAGTTTCAAATTACGAATTACGAATTAAGGAATATTCTAATTTTATTTCCTAAATTCGTCTTTCGTAATTCGTAATTCGTAATTGTTTTTGATTCCTCCGAAGCGGCGGTCGCGATTTTGAAATTCGACGACTGCTTCTAGGAAATCCTGGCGGCGAAAATCGGGAAACAGAGTTTTCGTGACGACGATTTCGCTGTACGCGACTTGCCAGAGCAGAAAATTTGAGACTCGCATCTCGCCGCTCGTTCTGACCAGCAAATCAAGCTCCGGCAAACCTGCGGTGTAAAGATTACCGGCGATGTCGTTTTCGCTCAAATTTTCGAGTTCTTCGCCGCGCGCGAGAATTTCTTTCGCCGCCGCCCGCACCGCGTCAACAATCTCGGCGCGCCCGCCGTAATTAAGAGCAACGCTCAAAACCATTCCCTTGTTAAGCCGCGTCATATCACTCGCCCAATTTAAATCGCGCCTCACGGCGTCCGACAAACCTTCGATTCTGCCGATTGCCTGAAAACGAATATTGTGCCGGTTTAGCTCGTCAATTTCGAGCCGCAAATAACGCCTCAGCATTCGCATCAAAGCGGTGACTTCGAGCGGCGGGCGTTTCCAATTTTCAGTCGAAAAAGCGTAAAGCGTGAGGGCTTTTAAACCGAGTCGCGCGCCCGTGTCAACAATCGCGCGAACCGATTCGACACCGGCGCGATGTCCCGCAATGCGCGGTTTTCTGCGTGCGGCAGCCCAACGTCCGTTGCCGTCCATAATTATCGCGATGTGAGCGGGAACGCGCGCCCAATCAACCTGCGATAAAACAGCGGCGTCGGGAGAATTCAGCTCAACAATTTCTTTAAAATTAGAAAGCATCAAAAACTAGCTATAATCAACTTTGAGCAGCGTCAAACCCTGCGCCGGAGCGGTCGCGCCCGCAAGAAAGCGGTTTCCGGTTAAAATCGCTTCCTGCACGGTTTCGACCGATTTTTCCTCGCGCCCGACTTCCAAAAGCGTTCCAACAATCGAGCGTACCATATAACGCAGAAAACCTTCCGCCGAAACTGTGATGTCGAAAAACGCGGCGGAAGCGCGCGCATCCCATCGCGTTTCGATTGTTAATTGGGTGATTTCGCGGACTCGATTTTCCGCTTCGGCGCTGGCGGCGGAAAATGCCGTCCAATCGTGCGTGCCGAGAAACGCTTGAGCAGCTTCCTGCATTCGGGTCAGATTTAGCGGGCGCGATTCGAGAACGGCGTAACGCGCCCAAAAGGGCGATAAAACCGGCGCATTGACGACGCGATAAACATAAGTCTTACCCATTGCCGAAAAACGCGCGTGAAAATCATCCGCCGCTTTTTCGACTTTTAAAATGCGCACATCGCGCCGGAGATTTCCGTTGACGGCGGCGCGAAGCTTTTCCGGCTCAAAAGGTTTTGACAATTTGACGCTCGCCGTTTGCCCTTCGGCGTGAACTCCGGCGTCGGTTCGCCCCGAACCGAAAACCTGCACCGGCGCGCCTTCGAGCATGCTCAAAACGCGAGTTAATTCGCCCTGCACGGTGCGCTGTTCTTCCTGTATCTGCCACCCGTGAAAGTCCGTGCCGTCGTATTGAATCAGCAATTTGTAATTCACTAAACACTAATCAGTAATCAGTAATCAGTAATCAGCTTTTTTAACTAATTACTTATTACCGATTACTCTTGAGCCGGGTTTGATTGCCGTTTCGCCGCGCTCGCACATCGGGCAATTTTCCGGCTTAAATGTCGGCACATTCAAAGTTGCAAGGGCGACGCGCGAAATTCCGACATTCGCTGCCCCGCCCGAACGGTCAATGATTGAAGCCGCCACCACGACTTGCGCGCCGAGTTTTTCTACCGCCGCGATGCATTCGCGCGTCGAGCCGCCAGTTGTGATTACGTCTTCGACAACGAGCAGCTTTTCGTTTTCCGCAACCGAAAATCCGCGTCGAACAATCATCGTTCCGTTCTCGCGTTCGGTCCAGAAAAACGGAACGCCGAGGCTTTGCGCGACGGCGAAACCAATGATTAAACCGCCGATTGCCGGAGAAACGACCGCATCGAATTTTTGCCCGGCAAATTGTTCGGCAATTGCCGCGCCAAAACGCGCGGCGTCGCGCGGATGCCGCAAGGCGAGCGCGCACTGCAAATATTGCGGGCTGTGCAAACCGCTCGACAACCGGAAATGTCCTTCGAGCAGCGCGCCGGTCGCCCGGAAATGTTCTAAAATTTCTGCCTCGGTCAAAAAACTTTTCTCCTCGAAATTCAGCTTCGTTTCAAACTTTCTTTAATGCCCGCCGTGCGGCGCGTTTGTGTTGGTGTTCATTGCAGCGTTTGAATTTGCGGCGGCAGGCTGCGCGAATCTGGTTTCCTGATTCGGTCGGCAGGTAACAAAACCGATGCCGACGAGCAACGCGAGCAAAATCAGAGGCAAGACGACGCGCAAGATCGAATTGCCGCCCGAATCGGTAGAAATCGCTTGAGCCGAATTTGTCCTTGACGCTTCGATTGTTATCGCCGAAGGTTTTAAAACGCCATCAGGCGTCATCAAATCAACAACTTGCGGAATCATCGAAGCGAGCGCCGGAGTCACCGTTTCAATTGGCATTCCGGCTTGTTGCGCCAGACTTTGCAAAGTCTCTTTGCCGATACCGTCTTCGAGCTGATGCGGCGAAAGCAGCGTGTTTGCGCCCGCCGAAACCCACGAATCGGCAACCCTTCCCAAACCGGCGCGCCTGAATCTTTCCAGAAACCGCGCAAGCCCTTCCGTTTCGATCAAAGAAACCAGAGCGTTGACGAGCGGCGCGCCCTTTTCGCCGAGCTTAAAACGCGCTTCAGCCGCCGTCAAAACCGAATCAAACAAAGCCATTTTTATTGCATTCCTCCGAAAATTGCTTCACTGTCTAACAAACTTCGCCCGCAAGTTTAACCGCAAAACAGCGGGAAAACCAAACCGGATATTTTGTCTTTCAGAATTCAAAAATGAAAAAATGAACTATAAACTATCAACTTTCAACTATAAACTGTTTTGCAAAGAAACGATGGATTTCTGCAAGACAGTTTATAGTTGATAGTGCATAGTTTATAGTTGCGGCAGGTTACTCAATTTTGTTTTTTCGCCATTCCTCGCCTTCCGCCATAAGTTGGTCGAGCGCTGTCTGCAATCGCTTCCTTGACTGTTCGAGCGCCGCATCGTCGTCTGCTTCCCGAATCGAAAACGGTTCGCCGAGAGCGACCAGAGAGCGAGAAAACGGGCGCGGAATCCGCAGCTTGTCCCAGCTTTTCACCGTCCAGAATTTTTCCGGCGTAAAACAAATCGGCACAACCGGCTGCCCGGTTTTTTTCGAGAGCAGCAGAGCGCCGTTTTTGGCGACGCCGCGAGGTCCGCGAGGTCCGTCAACGGTAAACGCGGCGGCGCGTTTAGCCCGGACGAACCGCGCCATTTCAACCAATGCTCCGACGCCGCCGCGCGTCGAAGAACCGCGCGCCGCGCCGAAACCGAGACGCTGAATCGCCCGCGCGATATATTCGCCGTCAAAGCTCCGCGAAGTCATCACGACCGCGCCGCTGCCGCGAAAAAAATAAGCGGCTAAAAAAATCTGATTGTGCCAGAAAGCGTAAATCGGAACTTGTCCGGCTCGTTCGATTTCTTCGAGCAAATGCCAATTGCGGGTTTCGTAACGCAGAGTCGCGCCGATAAGAACGATAAAAGAATAAAAAACGATGTCGGCGAGCCGGATTAAAATTCTCTGCCTCAGCGAATACCCGGACAAATCGGCAAACTCGTCAGCCTTTTTGATTGTCTGAAACTGTTTTTGCAATATTTTAGACTAAAAGCCAAAAGGAAATTTAGCAAAATCGGATGAGCGGAAACAGTTTAAAATTTTGTGTTAAAATTTATTGAGGTTTTTTGCCGATGTCGCCATCAAGAACAGATGAATCAGATTTGACGCCGATTGAAGAGCCGCTCCCGTTTCCGAGCGAGCTTGACCAGCCGCGCTGGTCGGTCATCACTTTCAACGAGTGCGCCGCAAGCGGTTTGAGTTATGCGGAAGCGACGCGGCTCGTCGAACAAATGCAGGATGAAGTTCCGGGTTTGTGTATCGTGACCGACGAGGCGGCGCGCAAAATGTACGGCGAAAGAAAAGCGGCGCGCGTCAATCAAATTGAACCTGCAGAAGATTTAAGTCAAAAAGTTTTTCAGGAAACGCTTTAAAAGAAACGGCGCACCGCGTAAGAAATCAGGCTTAGCAAAATCGAAACAAGCAGCATTGAAACCAGCGGAATATAAATGCGCGTATTCCCGCGTTCGATATTAATATCGCCGGGCAAATTACCGAACCACGCTAAACCGCCAAAATAAGCCAGTATTCCAACTAGAACCAGCACAATTCCGACAGCAATAATCAAAATTCCAAACTGCGATTGCATACCGCTTTGAAGATTCTTTTGCTTTGCGCAGTTGTCTCAAATTTCCAAAACAACTTTTCCGAAGCTCTGATTTGATTCAAGGTATTCGTGCGCGGCGCGGATTTCTGCAAGCGGAAAAACCCTGTCAATCGTCGGTTTGACAATTCCGCGCGCAAGCAGCGGCACGACTTGTTCGGCGAAAAGTCTGGTGGCGGTAGCTTTTTCTTCAATTGAACGTGCGCGCAAGACTGTCCCGAACAATCGCAGACGTTTTGACATTACAGTCAAAATATCAATTTCGGCGCGGCTGCCCGCCGTTGTTCCGACAAAAACAAGTCTGCCGAGCTTTGCCAGAGACAGCAAATTCGCCCCTAAATATTTCGCGCCGACTAAATCCAAAACGACGTTGACGCCCGTGCCGCCGGTCTCGTTCTTAACTGTTTCAGCAAATTTTTCCGCGCTCAATTCATTTTTGGCGAGAATCCCGACATCAAGCCCAAACCGGCTCGCGCGCTCGATTTTGTCCGGCGTGCGGGAAGTCCCGATGACAAACGCTCCGGCAACTTTCGCCAATTGCATCGCCGCCAAACCGACGCCCGAACCAACCGCGTGAATCAAGGCGCTTTCGCCCATTCGCAAATCGGCTTGCGTAAAAAGCGCGTCGTGCGCCGTGATAAAGGCTTCCGGCACGGCGGCGGCTTCCGTGAAATTTAAATTTGCAGGAACTTCGACCAGCGCGTTTTCCGGGGCGCTGACAAATTCGGCTTGCGCGGCACCCGCCGTAATGCCGAACACGCGCTGACCGATTTTCAGATTTTCCACCGCGTCTCCGACTGCGGCGATTTCTCCGGCAAATTCGAGTCCGGGAATTTCCTGCGGAAAACCTTTTGGAGCCGGATAAAGCCCGCGCCGTTGCAGCAAATCCGCGCGATTTAACGCCGCGGCTTTTACACGCACTAACACTCGGTCAGCCACAGGCTGAGTTAAATCGGCAACTTCGCGCACTTCCAAATTTTCCGAACCGCCGAATTCTCGAATCCAAACCGCTTTCATAAATTCTAATGATGCGGGGCGGAAGTTGCGGGAACGCCATTAATTACAGATTGGGCGGCGTGATGCGCGTCGGGCAAAAAGTAAAACAAAATGCCGAGAATCGCGTAAACCGACAAAAGCTGAACGCCTTCAATCCAATGGCTTTCGCCGTCCGAGCTAATTTGCTCGACGATTAAAATCGCCGCGAACACGGCGACGACTTCCGGGATGGTAAATTCGAGATTCATCGGGCGACCGAACAGATACGAAGCGAACAGCAAAATGGGCGCGACGAAAAGCGCGATTTGCAAACTCGAACCGATTGCGATTCCGATGCTCAAATCCATTTTGTTGCGCATCGCCATCAAAATCGCCGACGAATGCTCAGCCGCGTTGCCGATAATGGCAACAATAATCACGCCGACGAAAACTTCGGTTAATCCCAAGGTTTCACGCGCGCCCTCGACCGCTCCGACGAGAAATTCGGAAATCAAAGCGACAAACGCCGTAGCAATTAGAAGCGTCAATACCGCACGCTTAACCGACCAGGGCTGGTGATGCCGTTCGACTTCAATCGCATCCAGTTCGTCTCCGACCGAGGACGCCGCGCCCTGCTCCTGTTCGCCGAGGAACAACTGTTTATGGGTGACAAGCGAAAACATCAGCGTTAGACCGTAAGTCACAATCAAAACAATCGCAATCGCCAGCGACAAACTTTGCTCTTTTTCCGGCGTCCAGCCGCCCTGCGCGACCGGAACTTGCTCTGCTACGAGATGAAAAATCGTCGGAATCAAAAGAGCGACCGCCGCAAGCGTCAGCGCTGTCGCCGAAACGCTCGCCGCCGTGCGGTTAAAAGTCTGCCGACTGAATTTCGCTCCTCCCGCGAGAAACGACAAACCCAAAACGAGCAAAATATTGCCGATAATCGAACCCGTTATCGAGGCTTTGACGACGCCTTCCAACCCTTTGGAAAGCGCAAACAGCGCGATAATCAATTCGGCGGCGTTGCCGAAAGTCGCGTTTAAAAGCCCGCCGATTCCCTGTCCCAATCGCTCCGCCAGATGCTCGGTCGCGTGTCCCATCCAGCCTGCGAGAGGAATAATCGCAATACAGGAAACGATAAACAGCGCAGTCGGATTATCCCAACCCGGCACAAACCGTAGCAAAATCGCTACGGGAACAAAAATTAAAAGCCAATCAAGCGAAGGCTTGAGCCACGAAGAACCGGAATTCGCGTTTGATGAATGATTTTCAGTTGAATCTGTTGACATAAAAATTTTCAGCTTTTGACAATTTTTGGATTATAAAAGTTTAAGCGGAAAATAAAAACAGATTTTTACCTTAATTTTTCGCCGGCGCACCGCAAACTTATCTTCACCAGCCGCGATGGATTTCCCAGCGGTCAACAATTTTGTCATTTTCCAAAACGTGATAATGCGCGTGCTGCGCGGCGGTGAGACACGAATGATTTGCCAGAATGCGAATGCGCGAGCTGATTTTCAAACGGTCGAACATAGCTTCGTCCCGAATGTGAATCGTCCCGTGTTCCTGCGAAACTGATTCGACGCGCAAATTAAGGTCGTTCCCACCTAAATCAAGCACGCGCCCGTAACCGCAAGTTTCGTCCAAATCAACCGCGCCGCGATCTTTTGAAAGCGCAATCGCTCCGGCGTCAACGATTATTTTTCGCCGCACGCGGTCACGATGCACAACCGCCGTTAACACCGTCAAAGCGCAATCTTCAAAACCGCAGCTTCCCAGAGTCGCTTGAAAAGCGTCGAAAAAGATGTAATTGCCCGGACGAATTTCGTCCACGCCAGCTAAATGATCAATGTGATGAATTGTCGGAGTCGAACCGATGCTGACGGCGGGAACTTCGATTGAATCGGCGCGCAATTTCTCGGCAAACTCAGTCATTACATCGCGCTCCGACGCTGCGATTTGGCGAATTTCGTCAATTGAACGAGCGTGGTATGAATGTCCGGCGTGCGTTAAAATGCCCGCGAAATTCAGATTTTTGGCATCGGAAATCAGGCGCGGAATCTCGAAGGCTTCTTTTGATTCGGGCGCGACTCCGCAGCGATGGTAGCCGCAATCAACTTTGAGAAAAACATCGAATTTAACCTCCGCGCGTCCAGCCGCTTCGTCCAATTCGGCAGGTGTTTCCGCGTCGTCGGTGATGAGATTTAATTTGACGCCGCTTTGGACAATTTCAATCGCTTCGGCAAATTTTCCGAGTTCAATTGGAACGGCGTAAGTAATGTCTGCAAAACCGTGACGCGCGAACGCTCGCGCTTCCGCCAAAGTCGAAACTGTCAATGCGCCGTCGTGTCCGGCTGTTTGAATTCGTGCGACTTCGATTGATTTGTGCGTTTTGACGTGCGGACGCAAGCTGACATTGTTTCTTTTGGCGATTTCGCTCGTTCTCGCTGCATTTCTCCTGACTCGCTCAACATCAAGAATCAAACAGGGAGTTTTCAGCGTTTGTAAATCAAGCATAGCTGATAAAATTTACCGTTTTCCGGTTAAATTCAAATATAAACTTTGGAGACAGAGCATTTCCCACGCCCTCTCGGTTTTTACAAATCCTGTTCTCCTTCACTCTTTCTTGTATTTTTCCCGGCAATTTTGACTTTGTTGCGTTGCTCGTCAACGGCGACGTAAATGACTTCGGCTTCGGTGACGCGCACCTCTTTTTCATGACTGCCGAAGCGTTCGGCTTCGACCGCGACGCGCACCGTTACAGAAGTATTTCCGACTTTTAAGGTTTTGGCGTAAAAACTGACCATATCGCCGACAAAGACAGGCTCGTGAAACACGACTTCGCGCAATGCGATGGTGACAAACCGCTCGTGTCCCGTCGAGCGAATCGCTTCGACCGCTCCGGCGGTGTCAATGTAGCTTAAAATCACGCCGCCGAAAATAGTCCCGTGCGCGTTCGTGTCGCGCGGCATCATCGTAATCCGTATCGCCGGATTATTTCTCGTTACGTATTCTTCCATCAGTCCAATTTTTAATTGTTTCTCTCAATTCGTTCAAATGCTCGTCAAAAAAATGCCCGCAGTTTTCAAAAACTACCAATTCCGCTTCGGCTTCCGGCGGCAAGCTCTCAACCAATTTATTCACATTTTCGACCGAACCGAATTCGTCACGGTCGCCGTGAACAAACAGAATCGGCTTTTTCAAATTCCGCAAAAAATCGTAATCGCCGTATTTGTCAACCGGCGTGCCGATGCTGATAAGTCGCACAACTCGTTCGTCGTCCATCGCAACTTCCGTCCCAAAACGCGAACCGAACGAAAAACCGGCAAATGTTATCGGCTGATTCGGATAATTCTCCGCTAAATAATCCAAAGCCGCGCGGATGTCGTCCTGTTCGCCGCGCCCTTCGTCGTGCGTTCCGGTGCTTTGCCCGACGCCGCGATAATTAAACCGCAATGTCGTTAAACCGGCATCAAGCAATCCGGCGGCGGCGCGAAAAACGACTTTGTTATGCATTGTCCCGCCGCCCAAAGGATGCGGGTGACAAACGAGCGCCGCGCCACGCGGTTCAACGCCGTTCGATTCTTTCAAAATCGCTTCCAACTGCCCGTGCGGCACCGGAATAAAAAGATTTCCAACCGGATACATTCAAAAAGTTCCAAGTTCAGGGTTCAAAGTTCAAAGTTAGATACTAGCAAAATAACCGTTCACCTTGAACTTGGAACTTGGAACTTGTTTCGTGTTATTTTGTCTTTTTGAGACGCGCTTAATGTTCATGTTTATCGGTTTATTTTACGATTATTTAAAGAAGGAATAATTTGATTTATGCAGGAAGCCGGTCGAGATATTTTTGACGGTGCTGCGCCCGAAGAAATTGTTTCCGACAGCAGAACGGAAGCAAAAAACTGGCTGCAATCAGCCGAAGGGCTGCGCTATGTTTATGGTGGCACCGGTTTTGTGATTATCGCAACAGTTTTTGCGTGGCTGCAATTTTCTACGCGCGCCATTTGCTGCGGCGATTACGACGGTTATTATCACATTCGCTGGAGCCAGCTTCTCTGGGAAAATTTCAGTCAGGGAAAATGGCTGCCCGATTTCAACTGGCTGCCGCTAACGGTTTTAAGCGCGGACACTTACGCCGATCATCATTTTCTTTTTCACGTTTTGCAGATTCCGTTTCTCTGGTTTTTTGAACCAGTGATGGCGGCGAAAGTTGCGGCGGTTGTTTTTGCGACGCTCGCGGTTTTCTCTTGTTTCTGGTTGATTTTATATTACCGCGTTAATTATCCGTTTCTCTGGCTGCTCGCGCTGCTGGGCTGCGCCAGCCCGTTTTATTATCGGATGAATATGGCAAAAGCGCCGCCGTTTGCGATTATTTTTACCGCCATCGGCTCTTGGCTGCTTTTTGAACGCCGCTACGTTTGGCTCGCGCCGTTGATGTTCGTTTTCGTCTGGACTTACAGTTTGTTTCCAATGCTGCTCGTGGCGGCGCTGATTTGGACTGTCATAATCGCTTGGAACGAAGAACGTTTCGAGTGGCAGCCGCTTGCTTATACATTTGGCGGAATGGTCGCGGGAAACATCATCAATCCATATTTTCCGAGAAATTTGGGGCTTTTCATTGAACACGCGGCAACGAAAATGCGAGTTGGAGATTTCGATGTTCCGGTCGGCGGCGAATGGTATCCGTATGACAGCAAAATGCTGTTTTGGGGCTGTTTCATCTCGTTTCTGGCGATGCTCATCGGCTACATCCTGTATCGCCCTGACGAGCGCAAGCTCGAAGAAAAATCAACTTTCTTTCTCGCTTTAGCCACAATTTTCTGCGTCTGGACTTTTCAATCCAAAAGAATCGCCGAGTATTTTCCGCCGCTGGCGATTCTTTTCGCCGCCTTTGCCTGGCAGGCATTTTCCACGAACCGCCGCGCCGCGCCGGTTTTGCCCGAAGAATTTCGCCGCGATCTTGCGCCTTATCTCGATGCCGAGGTTCAAACGGAACAGGAAGAAAAACGCGATTTTTGGAAACTGGCGTGCGTCGGATTGCTCTGCGCGCTGCTTGCGGGCTGGGCTTTTTTGAGTCTGCACGGTTTGAAAATCGAATCGCGCAAAATAGATTACGGCGGCGTCGCCGGAGAAATTGCCGGAAACGATCCGCCGGAGCGTTACGAAAGGGCGATGAATTGGGCGTTGCAAAACATTCCCGAAGGCGAGCGCATTTTCAACACCGATTGGGACGATTTTCCGAAAATCTTTTTCCACAATCAAAAACACAATTACATTGCCGGACTCGACCCGAAATATCTGCATTCGCGCAACCCGGAATTGTGGAAGTTTTACGAGGAAATCACGACCGGAAAAATGGACGAAGCCGCGCCCGTAATTCGCGAGAAATTCGGCGCGCGCTGGGTTTTTTCCGACAATCATCACGACGATTTTTACGCCAAAGCGATGGAATCAGGCTGGTTTGATAAAGTCTATGAAGACGACGATTCGTTTATCTTAAAAATGCGCGATGCAAAAGGCGAACCGCCCGCAGAATCGTCCGACGGCATAGACGACGCTGCCGCGCCGACAGATACCGATGAACCGAGCGCGGACGAGCCGAGCGAAGAAATCGAAGAAAATGCGCCGGTAAATGCGCCGAATAAAAAATGAAAAAACCGAAATTTATTTTTGCCTTGATTTTTGCCGCGACGCTCGCAACGGCTTGCGGCGGAGCGGGAAATCAAGACCGGGCTGGACGCGGAAATTCTGCCAACGCAAACTCCGCTACAAACGCCGCAGCCCAAACGCCGCAAACACCGCTCGAAATTGAATTGGCGAGATTGCAGCGCGCCAATTTCCGGCAGATCATCGCGTTTTCGCGCAAAGACGGCGGGAAAATAACGGACGAAGATAAAGAGTATTTCCGCGAGTACGCGCCTTCCATGCAGATAAATCAACGCTTAGTAACCGACGACGAACAGTATTTTGTCGCCGGAACGAATTACGTTTTTACGCCCGAACAGCTTGACGCTTTGGGAAAACGTTTTGCAATCGAAGATTTCACCGAAAAATACGGCAGAAAACTCGAAACGCCGACTCCGAAAAAAGAAAATTGAGCGATTCACTTATTCTAGCTTTAGACATCGGAACTTCGAGCGTGCGCGCCGCGCTCTACGATTCAACGGCGAAAAGGCTCGACGAAACTTTCGTCAAAAACGCTCGCCAGCTTGTAATGACCGATGAGGGCGGCGCGGAAATTGACGCGGAAACCGCGCTGCTGCAAACGGTCGCAGCGATTGACGAAGTTTTGGAAAAAGCTGGTGACAACGCCCAAAAAATTGAATTTGTCACAGCTTCGTGTTTCTGGCACAGTCTCGTCGGCATCAGTGCGGAAAACGTTGCCCTAACTCCGGTTTTCGGTTGGGCGGATACGAGAAGCGCGGAGTTTGTGAAAACGCTCCGCGAAAAGTTTGACGAAACCGAAGCTCATAATCGCACAGGCGCGCGCTTTCACCCGTCGTACTGGTCGGCAAAATTGCTCTGGCTGAAAAACAATCAGCCTGATGTTTTCGAGAAAACCCAAAAATGGTTGTCGTTCGCCGATTTCCTCGCCGTTCGTTTTTTCGGCGAAGCAGCTACGAGCGTTTCGCAAGCGTCGGGAAGCGGGATTTTTGATGCTCGGCAATTGATTTGGGACGAAGAGTTAATTTCGTTTTTGGAAATCGCACCGGAAAAACTTTCGCGAATTGCCGGTGACGCCGAAACGTTTGTTTTAAAAGGCGAATACGCGAATCGCTGGCAAAGTTTGAAAAACGCCAAATGGTTTTTGGCAATCGGCGACGGCGCGGCGAATAACGTCGGCGCAAATTGCGTATTTAGGGAAAAAGCCGCGCTGATGATCGGCACAAGCGGCGCGATGCGCGTGATTTACGAAGGCGAGCCGCCACAGGAAATTCCCGCAGGGCTGTGGTGTTATCGTTTAGACAAAAAACGAATTGTCATCGGCGGCGCTTTGTCTGATGGCGGCGGGCTTTATCGCTGGCTCAAAGACACTTTAAAATTAACAGCAAC
Organism: Pyrinomonadaceae bacterium; assembly: GCA_036400075.1. GTDB lineage: Bacteria > Acidobacteriota > Blastocatellia > Pyrinomonadales > Pyrinomonadaceae > JALZCH01. Next base: position 10,297 of record DASWLV010000271.1, on the reverse strand, counting down.
CGATGACGAAATCGAAAGCCAAATCGCTAAAACCGCGCCGGACTCGCATGGTTTAACTTTTTTGCCGTTTCTGGCGGGAGAGCGTTCGACAAATTGGAATGCAGCGGCGCGCGGCGCGATTTTAGGTCTGAATTCGGCGACCGACCCGGTTGAAATCGCGCAAGCCGCGCTCGAAGCCATAGCCTATCGTTTCGCAGCGATTTTCGAACAGTTAAATGAAATTTGCGAAATCCGCGAAGTCATCGCTTCCGGCGGCGCTCTGCGCGAATCGCCCATTTGGACGCAGATAATTTGCGATACGCTCAACAAACCGATGTTTTTGCCCGATGAACGCGAGGCTTCGAGTCGCGGCGCGGTTTTGTTCGCGCTCGAAAAAGCCGGGATGATTAAAAACATTTCGGATTTTCCGACAGACAAAGGTCAAGCATTTTTGCCGGATGATGAAAAGCACAGGATTTATCAATCCGCTAAACAGCGGCAGGAAAAGTTTTACGGTTTAATTTATTAGCCAATAAATGTGCTGCTTGGAACTAACTCCAAGAATCTATATGGTAAGATTGAACGCAGATTTTAGAAGTGAAAACAATAACTGTACTGCTTAATCCGATTGAATTCGGATTGAATAATTTTCTAAAAATCAAAGCAATACAAAACCAAAAAAGAGGTCGAGAAATGATTAAATTTGTAGTTTTTACGCTTATTTTATTTTGCGGAATTTGCGTTCAAGCTCAAACGCAGGGGAAATTCACACAAACCAGGGCTACGAACGTTGCGGACGTTGCCGTCAGCGCCGAAGGCACGATTTGGATTGTCAAAAAAGACGGAACAATCAGTTTTTCCACAAACGGCAGAAATTGGACGACAACGGAAGGCAACGGTTTTAGCCGGATTTCAGCCAATACGGATTCATCGGTTTATGGTGTCGGCTCAAACGGAACTCTCTGGAAATATGACGGGGATAATTTTATTCAAACAAAGGCGGAAGGAATGGTTGATGTCGCCGTCACTCAAAACGGAAGAATTTGGACTGTCGGCAAAAACGAAACAGTCTGGTATTCGGACAACGACGGCGCTCGATGGAGAAAGAATGACGCCAATGGTTTTAGAAATATAGCCGTCGCCGATAACGGAACTCTTTGGGCAACCGGCTCAAACGGCACTTTATGGAACCTTAACGGAAGAAACTGGAAACAAACTAAAGCTGAGGGAATCGGCGACGTATCTATCGGAGCATACGGACAAATTTATCTGGTTGGTAAAAACGGAACATTCTGGATTTCCACGGATCAAGGAGCAAATTTTAATCAAATAAACGCTAAATACAACTTTTTGCGGGTTGGCGCAGGCTCAAGAGGCGGCGTTTATCTTGTTGATGCTGATGGAAATCTTTGGAAGTACCAATAATGCCGCTTAATTTCACAGTTATTTGTGGTCGGCAATCGAAGTGTTTCAACTGTTGCTTACTACTAAAAATATAATCATAAAAATACCCGGGAAATATTTAACAAAACTATGACTGTGCCGAAAACCGAACAATTCGCACACTCATGATTGATGCTGTGAATGTCGAGTTGCATATATGCTGAACGACTAAAAGCAAGATTTTAGAAAATTATTCCGGCGTTATATCTTGATAAATAATTTTGCCGTTTTCCTTAACAAATTTTACCGGAATTTTAGGGTTATTTATGTCTTTGCCGCCGCTTCTGTGCCATTTTTCTTCCCAAGCTGAGAAATACGGTTCCAAATCCTGCGGAGTCAGTAGGTAAATCGAATCAAGCTCTATTCCTTTGTATATTGCGAAAAGCCAATCTACATCCCGGTACTTTTTAAGAATTACTGGATTTAAATGATGATGCGTGGAGAAACTTTTGGTGAGATTTACATTGACGGATTTTAGCTCATACTCCCTTCCATTTTCGTCAACGGCGTCATTTCCTTCTCTTCCGGGTAAAATTTTCAACCCGCTGATTAGCAAAACCTGTAATAATTTTCCGCCGTTATCCTGGAAAATGTCGCCGATGCCGTGTTTGTCCGCTAATTTTTGGTACAAACGAATGTGCGTGTAAAGTTTATCTAGAACTTCTTTGTCTGATAATTCTTCGGGTTCCTGAGTTAAAAGCTCAACAATTGTACAGCCAAGAGCATTTGCTAAACGTTCCATACTATCAATTGAAATATTTCTTTCCGCTCTTTCTACCGAACCGACGTATGTTCTGTGTAACTGCGCCAAATCAGCTAAATCTTCCTGCGAAAGATTTAATTTAGCTCTGTATTTGCGTAAATTCTCCGCAAAAATTATTCTCGCTTTTGAACTATTCGGCGTCACGTCATAAAATTACAAATGTGATGACTTTAAATCTACAGACTTTAAGTAGCATTAACGATTTTTCTTTCAGCGCAAAACCAGCTTACGAAACAAATTTCGGAGCAGCTTTTTGCGGCGATTCAAGAGAGTTATTGTTGGAATTAAAAGATGAAAGCGTAGATTTAGTTATTACGAGTCCGCCTTTTGCCCTGCAACGTCAAAAAGACTACGGAAACGCCGATCAATTGGAATATATTGAATGGTTTTCTTGTTTTGCCAAAAGCGTCTACGTAAAACTAAAACCAACCGGAAGCTTTGTTGTTGATTTGGGCGGCGCATATCAAAAAGGCAGCCCAACACGAAGTTTATACAATTTTAGATTGCTGATTTATCTTTGCGACCAAATCGGATTTTATTTAGCTGAAGATTTTTACTGGCATAATCCGGCTAAGCTTCCAAGTCCCATCGAGTGGGTAAACAAACGTAAAATAAGAGTGAAAGATTCGGTCAATACCGTTTGGTGGCTTAGTAAAACCGAGTTTCCAAAAGCCGATGTGACAAAAGTTTTAGTTGAATATAGTGACAGAATGAAAAAGCTGCTTGAAGACCCGGATAAGTTTTACAAACCGAAAAACCGTCCTTCAGGTCATCAAATCGGCAAAAGGTTTTCGCAGAATAACGGAGGGGCAATTCCTTCAAATCTGCTGCAAATATCAAATACCGATTCAAACGGCGCTTATCTGACTGCTTGTAAAGTTATTGGCGTCCGGCAACATCCCGCGAGATTTCCGGCAAAACTGCCGGAGTTTTTTATTAAAATGTTAACCGACAAAGGTGATCTGGTTGTAGACATTTTCGCGGGTTCAAACACAACCGGAGCGGTTGCGGAAACTGAAGGGCGAAGATGGTTATCATTTGAAGAAAATCTTGATTACGTTGCCGCCTCATCATTTCGTTTTATACCAAAAGAGCTGACGGCGGTTTATGCAAAAGAGATTTATGAAAAAATTATCAAAAAAGGAACTGTAGAAATACCAAACTATCAAAATAATTTCCTTTAATTCATTCTTTAAAAATCAAAACAATCAAATTTTATGAATGCACCGATGACACACCAAAATACAAACGCTGAACTCGACCAACTTTGCATCAACACGATTCGCACGCTGACGATTGACGCCGTTCAGAAAGCCAATTCAGGACATCCGGGCTTGCCGCTCGGAATGGCTCCGACAGCTTATGTTTTGTGGACGAAGTTTTTGCAGCACAACCCCAAAAATCCGAAATGGTTTAACCGTGACCGTTTTCTGCTTTCAGCCGGACACGGCTCAATGTTGATTTACAGTCTGCTGCATCTCGCGGGATATGATTTACCGCTCGAAGAATTAAAGCGTTTTCGCCAGTTGCATTCAAAAACCCCCGGGCACCCGGAAAACATTTTGACGCCCGGCGTTGAAATCACGACCGGACCTTTGGGGCAAGGTTTTGCCAACGGAATTGGAATGGGAATCGCGCAGGCGTATTTGGGCGCAAAATTTAACCGCGAAAATTTTCCGGTTTGCGACCATTTCATTTACTGCATCTGCTCGGATGGTGATTTGATGGAAGGCGTCGCGCAGGAATCCGCCAGCCTTGCCGGGCATTTACGGCTCGGAAAACTGATTTATTTTTACGATGACAACCAAATCACGATTGACGGTTCAACCGATTTGGCTTTCACCGAAGACCGCGCAAAGCGCTTTGACGCTTACGGTTGGCACACGATCATAGTCAAAGACGGCAATGATTTGGAGCAAATCGAAAATGCGATTATTGCGGCGCAAAACGTCAGCGACAGACCTTCGCTGATTTCCGTGAAAACAATTATCGGCTACGGAATGCCGAAACAAGGCACTTCAAAAGCGCACTCGGACGCGCCAGGTGAAGAAGCAGTGCGCGAAACCAAACGCAACTTGGGCTGGGACGAAAACGCCCAGTTTTTTGTGCCGGACGAAGTTTACGCGCATTTCCGCAAAGCAATCGAAAACGGCGAACGGGCGGAAAAAGATTGGGACGAATTAGTTCGCAATTATGAGCAGACGCACGGCGATTCGGGCAAAGATTTCGCGGATATTCGCCGAAACGAATTGCCGGAAAATTGGGAAGACGCTTTGCCTAAATTTGAAAATGTCGAGGCAAAAGCGACGCGCGCGTTTTCGGGCGAAATTATCAACGCGCTTGCGCCGGTTCTGCCGCAATTGATCGGCGGCTCGGCTGATCTTGCGCCGTCAAACAACACTTCGATAAAAGATTCTCACGCTTTTCAGTTCGGGAAATACGATGGGCGCGTGCTGCATTTCGGGGTGCGCGAACACGCGATGGGCGCGGCGATGAACGGAATGGCTTTGTATGGCAGCTTGATTCCGTTCGGCGGCACGTTTCTGACGTTTTCCGATTATATGAAAGGCGCGATTCGCCTCGCCGCGCTTTCGGAAGTGCAGACGATTTTCTTATTCACGCACGATTCAATCGGTCTCGGCGAAGACGGACCGACGCATCAGTCGGTCGAACACATTGCCGCTCTGCGCGCAATTCCGAATCTCGCCGTAATTCGTCCCGCAGACGCGCACGAAACCAGAGAAGCGTGGCGCGCTGCGCTTTTGCGGAAACACGCGCCGACGGCTTTTGCGCTTTCCAGACAAAAAGTTGATGTCATTGACCGAAACCAGTTCTCCGACTCGAGCGGTTTGCACAAAGGCGCTTACGTTTTGGCGCGCGAGGAAGGCGAACTAAAATTGATTCTGATTGCGACCGGCTCTGAAGTCGGGCTGGCAATTAAAGCGCGCGAGCAACTGCAAACCGAAGGAGTCGGCACGCGCGTCGTTTCAATGCCCTGCTGGGAGTTTTTCGAGGAACAACCGCAAACATATCGAGACGAAGTTTTGCCGCCCCAAACGACTGCGCGGCTGGCAATCGAAGCCGGAGTTCGTCAAGGCTGGGACAGATGGATCGGCTCAAACGGCGACACCTTAACCCAAGATCGTTTCGGTTTGTCCGCGCCCGCCGCAGATGTTTTCAAGGAATTCGGTTTTACGGTTGAAAATGTTGTCGAGAAAGCGAAAAAAATGATTAAGTAACGATTAAGATTTTAAAGTATGAAAACTTTTGCAGATTTGGGGAAAGCAGAACTCGATAGAATTGAAGATTTGGCAAAACGAACTTTAGCAGTTGATGATGAAACAAATCCAAAACTAAAAGGTGATGATGCAATTGCCGAACGAGTAATGGCTATGAAGTTTCGTCACGAAAGCCCGCGTCTGGTGTTAATGCTGATAGACAAAGTTAGGGCAAGTAATGAAATTATCGCGGCATTAATTGAAAAATAAATCGTTAAAGATTGAGTTGTATGAAAAGTAACAATTGGACAAGAGAAGAGCTAATTGTTGCATTTAATCTATATTGTAAAATTCCTTTTAGCAAAACGGTTAAAACAAATCCTGAAATCGTTAACGTTGCTAACTTAATTGGACGAACTTCTTCGGCAGTTGCCTTTAAATTGGGAAATTTTGGGAGTTTTGATGAATCATTAAAGAAAAGAGGAATTAAAGGTTTACCGAATACAAGTAAGTTAGACAGAGAAATATGGGATGAGTTTCACACAAACTGGGATAAACTTGCCTATGAAAGCGAATTGTTAATAGCAAAATTCGCTAATAAAAGAATTGAAGAAAACAATGAAATAAATTTGTTAGACATTCCTATTGGTAAGGAAAGAGAAAGTTTAATTAAAGCAAGAGTTAATCAGAATTTTTTCAGGAGCGTTATACTTTCTTCCTACAATTCAAAGTGTTGTATCACGGGTTTAAATATTCCAGATTTTTTAATTGCAAGCCATATTGTACCCTGGAAAGATGATGTGGAAAATAGATTGAATCCTCGAAATGGTTTGTGCCTTAATTCACTTCACGACAAGGCTTTCGATAAAGGTTTTATTACAATCACACCGGATTATAAAATAAAAGTTTCAAAATGTTTTGAGGAATTTGGAGACAAAACTATTGTCAATGATTTTTTCTTGAAATATGAAAACATGCCGATAATTTTGCCAGACAAATTTCCGCCTGACAAAAAGTTTTTAGATTTTCATTATAAATCTATATTCAGAAAATAAAATTAAAGGAAATGTCGAGAGATCGACTAAATCAAGAAAAACTAAAAAAAGACGATTGGAAAATAATTACTATTTGGCAATGTCAGATAAAAAATCGGGAGTTGTTTGAAATGACAATGAAACAAACGGTTATTAAAATTCGAGAATAAAAAATATGACGACGAAAGAAATTCTACTTGAACAATTCACCGCTTGTTACGACGAAAACGGCTGGTTTGTCGCCCTGAAAAATGCGTTGAAAAATCTGACGGCGGAACAGGCGATTTGGAAGACTGAAAATCTCGACAATTCGATTTGGGAAATTCTGAGTCATCTGAATTTTTATAACGAAGCGTATTTAAAGCGTTTCAAAGGAATGACGGTTGATTATTCGGGCATTGAAAACAGCGAGACTTTTTCTGGCGCGGAAACCGTATCGGAAGAGGCTTGGCAGGCGGAGATTGAAAAATTCGATTCGATAATGAGCGAATGGCGAAGTTTGCTTGAAGCCGCCAATGAAAGTAAATTTGGCGAAACGGTTTCTGCAACGAATTCATCGGCTTGGAGTTCGCTCATCGCACACGTCAACGCTCATAATGCGCATCACGGCGGGCAAATCGTCGTCTTGAGAAAATTGCAGGGAAGCTGGAACGCGAAAGAAGGCGTTTCCTGAGTTAAATCAAAAAATTTAGATTTCCCTAATTCGTTCAACTGACTTTAGCCGGAAAGCGGTTAAATTTATCAGAACAGCGACAAATTCAAAGATGAAGATGAAAACCCTTTTCGCGCTTTTTTTGGTTCTCGCTTTTTGTTTCAACGCTGCGGCGCAAAACGCTCAGATTGGGCAATCAATTTTGATCAGCATTATGCGAGCCGAAGACGAGCGGCGTTTTGACCAGGATTTGCAAAATTTGATGAAATCGGCGGACGCTAAAATCCGCAGCCGCGCCGCGCTCGCCGCCGGGCGAATCGGCGACGAACGTGCGGTTGAATCTCTAACCGCGCTGCTTGAAAAAGACCAAAACCAGAACGTGCGGCAAACGGCAGCTTTCGCGCTCGGCGAAATCGAATCGACAAAAGCCGCCTCAACGATTCTCCGAATCTTGAAAAACCCGAAAGAACCGGGCTTAGTTCGCGCCAGCGCCGTCGAAGCCGCCGGAAAAATCGGCGCGGCAAACCAAAAGGACGCGCAAGCCAAAGATTTGAGCGAAGCCGTTCTGGGCGCGCTTAATGCCGAAAACGCAAAACAAAACCCGAATCGTGAAATCATTCTGCTCGGTTTGACCGCCGCTCTGCGAACGCGCGGCAAAGACGCCGATTTGGTCGTCGCTAAATTTTTGACCGATAAAGACGAACGCATCCGCGCAGACGCGCTCAACACGCTCGCCCGCCTGCGCGCCAAAAACGAAAATACGAACGCGCAAATGCGAGCCTTGCTCTCGTCCGACAATTCCCCAATCGTTCGCGCCAACGCCGCCCGCGCGCTCGGTGCAGCCGAAGACAAAAACGCTTTAAATTTATTAATCGAAGCCGCCGCAACGGACGACGATTTGCGTGTCCGCGTCTCGGCAATCCGCTCGCTCGCGGCTTTAAAAGATAAAACGGCAGCCGCGCAGCTTCTCCAACGCGGCGAAAAATTGCTGACAGATTACAAGAAAACGAAAAACAGACTCGCGACTCCGACAGAGAAAAACGAATTGCTCGAAATTGCGACAACTTTAGGCAGACTTTTGCAGAACTCGGATGATGCAAGAGCCGTTAAATTTTTAAATGAATTTGGAGACTTAGATAAGCACACTTCTCCAGAAATTGAAATTGCGTCTGTCCGAATTACGCCGACAAAATATGTAGATACGGTTTCTCTGGATAAAGATTTTAATATTTGGCAGTCTGTTTCAAGCCGCGCGCAGGCGTTTGCGGAAGCCTCAGAACTGAAAGATGCGGCATTTAAATTACAAAGAGAAAAAGCGCAAAACCAGTTGCAATATATTTCAGAAAGCTATCCGCAATTGTTTTCAACCGAGTCACGACCGACTCCTGATATTTTACGAGCATTTGCGAGATTCAAATCGGATAATTCATCAGAACATTTGCGGCGGTTTTTGAACAACGGAATACCCGGAATAGCTATAAACGTTTTAGTAAGAGCCACAGCCGCTGAGCTTTTAAGCGACCAACCATCAAGCAAAGAAAACATCAAAGCTCTAAAATCAGCATTCAAACAGTCGCTCGCAACCGACAAACACGAAAACGATGCCCAACTTGCGATTCTTTCCGCGCTCGTCAAATTAAATAAAAACGAAGCAGTTAATTCGCTTAAAGCCGCGCTCGATGCGCCGGATTATCTCGTTCGTCGCCACGCCGCGCAATTAATCAAGCAAAACGATTTGACGAAAGAATTTCCGAATCTTGACGCAAAAGTCGGCATGGTCAAACCGTATAATCCCGCTTCCGGCACAAAGCTCGGTCAAATTTCAAACACTGAAGCCGATTATCGTCGCGCCGTGTCGCGTAAAAACGGGCAAGCGAAAGCGATTGTGACGACCGAAAAAGGTGTGTTCGCGATTGAGTTTTTCCCGGAAGACGCGCCGCTCGCGGTTGATAATTTTATCCGGCTCGCCAAAGCGAATTATTTTAACAATGTGGCGATTCACCGCGTCGTCCCGAATTTCGTCGTGCAGGACGGCGATCCGCGCGGAGACGGAAACGGCTCGCCCGGCTGGCAGATTCGTTGCGAAATCAATCAGATTCCTTACGAGCGCGGCGCGGTCGGAATGGCTCTGTCGGGCAAAGACACGGGCGGCTCGCAATGGTTTGTGACTCATTCGCCGCAGCCGCATTTGGACGGCGGATACACGGTTTTCGGGCGGGTGAACGAAAGCGGGATGAAAATCGTAGATAATCTGGCGCGCGGCGATAAGATTATTCAGGTGAAAATTGTTGAGGGAAATGTTTCACGCAAAGGCAAACAAACTCAGAAAAAGGCAAAATAAAACGAAATAGTTTGGGCACGCCGCTTGTCTATTCGATTTGAAGGAGTAAGAAAATGAACGATTTGCGGACATACGGCAATTTACAAACGGCGGCTTCGGCGCTCCCGGTTACAAAGCGTGACGCGCGTAAACAAGCCGAAGTTGAAGAAAGTTTGGAAACTTTGAGCCGCTGGCTCGACGATTTGATTCGCATTCCGGGCGTCGGCTGGCGTTTCGGAATTGATTCGCTGGTTGGTTTGATTCCCGGCGTGGGCGATACTGCGACGACGCTGGTTTCGTTTTATATTCTGGCTTCGGCGGTGCGTTATCGAGTGCCGAAAGTCACGATTTTGCGGATGGCTTTGAACATTGCGATTGATTATCTCGTCGGCATTATTCCGTTTGTCGGAGATTTGTTTGATTTCGCTTGGAAATCGAACAAAATGAATATGGATTTGCTCAAACAGCGCGCGACGGTCACAGCCGAAGAAGCGGAACGCGGCGCGAGCAAGAGCGATTGGCTTTTTGTCGGCGGAATTATGCTCGTTTTGCTGCTTATTTTGTTCAGCTCGATTGCCGCCAGCATTTACGTTTTGAGCGCAGCATGGGAGAGCATTCAAACGGTGATGTATTAAAGCGTTTGTTCAATTTGCTCGGCGCGGGCGAAATCTTCAGGCGTGTTAACGTTAAAGAAAAAGTTTTCGGCGTTCGGCAAATCCCTGATTTCATCAAATCGGACAAAGCGCGTTTCAAACTTTTCCAAAAGTTTTTTCAAGCTCCATTCATTGCTCGCGAGCGCGGCTTCGACTTTCGCCAAACAGGTTTTTCGATAAAGAGCGCACAAAGGCTGCGCTCTTTCGTCTTTTTGCAGCGGCACAATTGCTTCAA
>DASWLV010000270.1:0-21023 GCA_036400075.1 Pyrinomonadaceae bacterium | reverse complement strand
GTTTATTAACTATCGGGTCTGTTTGATCTCCGTATCCCGGAAAATCAACTGCCGGAAAAGCGCCGCCGAGCAGCGAGCCGGTCGGAATACCGAGCGAGAACGGATCAAATCCAATAGTTGTGTTCGCATTTACAACATTGTAGCGTGTGAACCCGTAATTAAAGTGATTAACAAAATTCGGGGTAATGTTGTAGTCGTGCTGGACGCGGGCAAGATGCGATGTAAAAACCTGATCCCAGCGTCCAAAGGCAACAAAGGGACTTGGGAAACGCGGAAAGCCGCCCTGAAGCGTGCCGAGTTGACGATACGAATAGCTGACCGAAACCCGTTGATCATTATTGATGTTATGGTCAATCTTGAACACCGAGTTATTCATCGAGGTCGGAACCGTACTCGAAGCAGAGTAGTTACGAAAAACGCCGGCTTTTGTCGGATGCGGGAACATTTGCAGAATACGGAAGCCAGCCGGATCAATCGCCGATTGCGGAATGATGTTGTTTAAAAAGGGCGTCTTGTTTCCGGGTGATCCGCTGCGTGGATTAAATATCTGAACACCGCCGGGGAATGCGCTCAGAACAGCAGGATCTGTTAACAACTCGCCGAAATCGCCTAGCCGCATACGCTCCGTTGGCACCGAAATGTTAACCGTTTCGGAGCGGGTAAAGCGATACCCTTCATAATTGAAAAAGAAGAAGGTTCTGTTTCTCAATATGTTCAAATACGGAGTGCCTTCTCCGAAGCCCGGAAGTACGACGGGACCTCCAATGTTAAAACCGAAATCATGCTGTGTGTCCTGCGGACGCATAATTCCTTCGGCATTGTTCCGAAAGCTGTTCGCATTTAATTTTGCGTTGCGGTAAAGCTCGTAAACTTCCCCGTGAAAATCGTTGGTGCCGGATTTGAGTCTAAAGTTAACGACGCCGCCCGACGTATTACCAAATTCTGCGGAAAAGGTGCTGGTGCTAATTGTAAATTCCTGAAAGGCGTTCGGACCCGGTGCGACTTCCGAGAAGAACGTGCCGTTTTGAGCGCGCCGTGTGGCTGCGCCGTCTATCAGAATTTCAGTTCCGAGCGCCTGACCGCCGCTGACTCGAAAACGGGAAGCATTTGCCGCTCGGTCGCTGGTATTAGCGCCCTCGCCGGTTGATGTTACATTGCTGTCGAGGAAGATAAATGCAAGCGGTGTGCGCCCGCCGCTCTCTGCCGAGACTTGGAGCGGCAATTCTTTTACTTGCCGTTCGGTAACATTTGTTTGCCGCACCGGAGTTTCCGTTTGAAGAGTTTCGCCTTCGGCTTGAATTGTGACCTCGGTGGTTCCCGCCCCAAGCTGAAGCTGGATGTTAGCCGTATGCGTTGTTTGCACAGAGACTTTAAAATCTTCGAGAGTGGTTCGTTGAAAGCCTTGCGCTTCAACAGTGATTTGATATACAGCCGGACGGAGTTCGGGAAAAGTGTAAAACCCGTCTTCGCTGGTGGTTGTTTCGCGTGTTTCGCCGGTCTCTCGACCGTTTATCACGACTCTTGCATTGGGAACAATTGCGCCTGCCGGGTCGGTCACAGTGCCGCGAATCGTTCCGCGGTCGCTCTGCGCGAAAACCGTTGCGGCGTTTCCGACAATCAGCAGCACGAGGGCGATTGTCCAAAATCTCAGGGTCTTCATATCTAATTCCTTCACTTTCACGTGATTGTTTAGAGAAATTTAATTGTAGCTTTCGTCCTCATCCGAGCGAAAGCAAATATTTTAATTATCAAGGGAAATGTAAAATTGCCGGTTTTGCCGAATTAAATTATAAAGCCCGCGCGTTATGCAGAATCGTCGCTGCAACAGTGCTGACTTCGGCTGATTCGTTACGGCGCAAAATAATTTTCGCTTTAATTGGTTTCCGCAACAAAACAGTTTAAAAACAACAAACCGTGGGATGTCGGGCAACTTCCGTTTTTCAAGCAACCGGCAAATCGCATTCGGATTAAACCGCCTCTTTTAACTAACTTTCAACGAGTCAATGAAAAGCTGATTTTTCAAGCGGTTAAACCTTTACGCAAACGTTTTACAAAGACGATAAATTCATAACAGAGTCTCCTATTTTTGTCAATAAATTCTTGAGAAATCGAGAAATAAACTTTTCCGATTTGACGCGCGGGCGAAACCGTCCGAAACTGAAAAAAGCAAAACCGCCACTGGCGCTAACATCAAACGCCTCAAATATGAAATTTTACAGAAGTTTCAGAACAGCCGCTTTTCTCATAATCGGCTTTGTTTCCGCCGCATTGGCTCAACAAGCGGTGCCAACGCCGACTGTCGCCGGAAAGTCTTACAACACGAGCGAGATTCAGCGTCCGGCGACGACCGCGCCCCAATTTCCCTCGCCCGTAACGTTCAGCGACATTACCGCCGCAGCCAAAATCAATTTTAGACACGCGGCGTCGCCGACCGCGCAGAAATATTTGCTCGAAACAATGGGCGCTGGCGTCGCTCTGTTCGACTTTGACAACGACGGCAGACTCGATTTGTATTTCACCAACGGCGCGGCAATCGGCGACCCGATGCCGAAAGGCAAAATGCCCGAAAAGAGCGACTCAAAATTCTGGAATCGTCTTTTCAGGCAAAAACCGGACGGCACGTTTGAAGACGCAACGGAAAAAGCAGGAGTTAAAGGCGAAGGCTACAGCTTCGGAATCGCAGCGGGCGATTACAACCGCGACGGTTTGACGGATTTGTTCGTCACGCGCTACGGCGGCGCAAGCCTTTATCAGAACAACGGCGACGGAACTTTTACCGATGCGACGAAAAAACTCGGAATCAGCGTTGACGGCTGGGCGACGAGCGCCGGTTTTTTCGATTATGACCGGGACGGAAAACTCGATTTGTTCATCGCGCGTTATCTAATTTGGGATTTTGAAAAAGGATCGCTCGTTTGCGGCGACGCGCGACCCGGTTATCGCGCTTATTGTCACCCGGATAATTTCAAACCCGCGACATCGCTGCTTTTTCATCAAAAACCGGACGGCACATTTGAAGACGTTTCGGAAAAATCTGGAATCGCCGCATCAAAAGGCAAAGCTCTGGGCGTCGCGTTCGCAGATTTTGATGACGACGGCTGGACTGACGTTTTCGTCGCCAACGACAACAGCGAGCAACAGCTTTTCCGCAACAAAGCGGACGGCACTTTTGAAGATCTGGCTTTGACGGCGGGAGCGGCTTTCGACGAAAAAGGCAGACGATTTTCCGGGATGGGCGTTGATGCTGGCGATTATGACGGCGACGGGCGGCAAGACATAATCATCACGACTCTCTCGAACGAGACTTATCCGCTTTACCGAAATTTGGGCGACAGTGTTTTCGATTACGTCACACAGTCGAGCGGAATCGGGCAAATCTCGATTTTGGGGGCAGGCTGGGGAATTAAATTCGTGGACGCCGACAACGATGGACGCCGTGACGCGTTTGTCGCGCAAAGCCACGTTCTCGACACGATTGAAAAAACCTCGTCGTTTTTGAAATACAAACAAGCTCCGCTTCTGATGCGCAACGCCGGAAAAGAATTTCAAAACGTTTCGTTTGCCGCCGGAGACGCTTTTAAAATTGATCTGTCTGCTCGCGGAATGGCTGTCGGAGATTTGGACAACGACGGCGACGCTGACGTTGTTATCTCGCAAACAGACGGCGCACCAATCGTTTTAAAAAACAACGGCACAAAAAATCATTGGCTCGGAATTGATTTGCGCGGCGCAAAATCACCCGTGCGCGGTGAAGGCTCGCGCGTGATTGTGACCGACGCGAGCGGCAAAAAACAGATTTTCGACGTTTCGAGCGCGGGCAGTTATATTTCCGCAAACGATCCGCGAATTTTAGTCGGATTGGGCGAATCTTCCGCCGTCAAACAAATCGAAATTCGCTGGACGAGCGGGAAAATTCAAAAAATAGAAAATCCGGCAATTGACCGTTATCTCACTATCAAAGAGCAATGAAAAAGTTTTTATTTTTAGCCGTGTTATCGGCAATTACCTTAGATTCCGTTTTTGCGCAAGCGCAGCAAATGGGCGGCGTTTCCACCGGCGAAGCCAAAACTTACGCCTCAAAACGCACCGTCGGGATTGTTGAGGCGAACGCCCCGAAAATTTTTGAAGATGTGACGGCAACCACCGCGCTTAAAAATTTTCAATGTGTTTCGGGCGGGAAAGATAAAAATTACATCATCGAAACCGCTGCTTGCACGGTTGCGGTTTTTGATTACGACAACGACGGAAAGCCCGACATTTATTTTTTAAACGGTTCGACCATTAACGCCGAGCTTGGCAAAGAAAAACCTCCGCGCTCGGCGCTCTTTCGTAATCAAGGCAATTGGAAGTTTGAAGACGTGACCGAAAAAGCGGGAGTCGCAAATGAGCGCTGGGGAATGGGCGTGGCGGTCGGCGATTATAACAACGACGGATTTTCCGATTTGTTTGTCGGCAATTACGGCACTTCAAGGCTTTATAAAAACAACGGCGACGGCACTTTTACCGATGCGGCGGAAAAAGTCGGACTGGCGATTCGAGGCTGGCACACCGGCGCGGCATTCGGCGACTACGACCGGGACGGGAGGCTCGATCTTTTCGTTCCGGCATATATCGAATTCGATTTGAAAAATCTGCCGCCGAGTCCGGCTGACGCTGGCAAAGCCGTGAATGCGGCAGCCAATCCGTGTCAATTTCGCGGTCAGCCCGTGATGTGCGGTCCGCGCGGTCTGAAAGGCGCAAAAGATAAGCTCTTTCACCAAAAGCAGGACGGCACGTTTGAAGAAGTCGGTGACAAAATCGGAGTTAAAGACGAAGGCAATTATTATGGATTTTCTTCGGTATTTGTTGACGTAAACGACGACCGCCTGCTTGATTTGCTGGTCGTCAATGATTCCACTCCGAAACAGCTTTATTTGAACAAAGGCGGCGGCACATTTGAAGAAATAGGCTATCAATCGGGCGTCGCTCTCAACGAAAACGGGCGCGAGCAAGCCGGAATGGGCTTAGCGGTCGGCGATTATGACAACGACGGGCGCGTTGATTTTCACATCACTAATTTTAGCGACGATTCAAATACGCTTTACCGCAACGACGGCGACGCGAATTTTAACGACGTGACGTTTCAAGCCGGGCTGGGCGAACCGACGATTCCGTTTCTCGGCTGGGGAACTTCGTTTCTGGATTTCGACAACGACGGCTGGAAGGATATTCTCGTTGCCAACGGTCACGTTTATCCGGGCGTTGATAATTTTCAATGGGGGACGAGCTACGCGCAGCAATTGCTGCTTTTTAAAAACGTGCGAAACGGCAAACAAATCAGATTTGAACGACTTGGAGCCGCGCCGAACAGCGGTTTGGCGGTTGCAGTTACCGCGCGCGGGCTGGCGATTGCCGATTTTGACAATGACGGGCGGGAAGACGCTGTGGTCGCAAACGCAGGAATGACGCCCACTCTGCTGCGAAACGTCGGCGAATCGAAAAATAATTGGCTCTCAGTCAAGCTCATCGGCGATGTCTCGCAAAAAACGCCGAAAGACGCAATCGGCTCTACCGTTTTTGTGACGGCGGGGAATTTGAGCCAGCGTTTTGATTTAATCAGCGGCGCTAGCTACGCTTCCCAAAATGAACAAATAATTCATATCGGAATTGGAGAAAACGCCAAAATCACTAGCCTTGAAGTTGTTTGGTCAAACGGGCAAAAAGAAAAATTTTCGATTGATAAAATAAATACTCGAATCACTCTCAAGCAAAACACATCCGCTATCAAACAATAATGTTCGGTAAAATTATTTAAACCGCCGCCCGAAGCGCTCCGCTATTGCAATAAGTTATAGTATTAGCAATACTATAACCGGCTCACAGTAAAGAGGTTTAGTTTTATGACCACCTTATCCGTTAACCGTAGGCATTATCTTTTACTCGCATCACTCGCAATTTTATTGATTCTCATAATTTCGGCAATCTTCGGCAATCTAAAATCTTACGCTCAATCGAACGAAAGCGCCGACAAAAAATCGGCTGATTTGTCCTCGGTGCGCTGGGTGACTGTTGACGAAAAAGAGCTTCGGCATATTCAAAACCTTGCTCAAAACAAAGGCGACAACTTTGATTTGAAAGTTGTCGAAAGACGCGACGGATTTTTGGTCGTCGCGGCTGATGAGCAACAAATGCTCGAATTGACGCGGAATATGCACGAAGAGTTTCAAAAATGCGGCGGTTTTACGTCACACGAAACGCCTGAAGAGGCGCGCCGTGCGGTTAAAGAGGCTTTGCAAGCCGAATCGAATCAGCAAGTCGTCGAATATTCGATTAACAACCCTACGCTGGTCAATTCCCTCCACGCCGAAGCTCAGGAACCGCAAATTCGGGAAATCATCATCAGACTTTCGACTGATTTTATTAATCGCCGTTACAATTCGCCGAGCGGTTTGGAATCGGCAAACTGGATAAAAAACAAATGGACTGAGATTGCCGTCGGACGCCGCGACGTTACGGTTGAGTTTTTTAATCATTCGCCAACCACATCGCCGCAGCCGTCAATTATTATGACCGTGCGCGGAACGACTTTTCCCGATGAAGTTGTTGTAGTCGGCGGACATCAGGATTCGATCAACCGCTATTCAGAGCTAGCGCCGGGTGCGGACGACGACGCTTCGGGCATTGCGAGTATGACCGAAGCGATCCGCGTCCTTTTCGCCAAAAATTTTCATCCACAACGAACGGTTAAATTTATGGCTTACGCGGCGGAAGAAATCGGTTTGCGCGGTTCAAATGAAATAGCTACGGATTTTCAAGCGCGCGGAGTCAACGTCGTGGGCGTTTTACAGCTCGATATGACGAATTATAAAAATAACCCGAACGTTGACATCGGCATCATTACCGATTACACAAACGCTGCGCAAAATCAGTTTCTCCGCGATTTAATCGCGACTTATCAGCCGACGCTCACCGTCCTAAATTCGACTTGCGGTTACGGCTGCTCAGATCACGCTTCCTGGTATTACAAAGGTTATCCGGCTTCTTTTCCGTTTGAATCACCTTTTCCCGGAAATCCGAACATTCATCAAACGACCGACACCATTGCTCAAAGCAACAACAACGCCGATCACGCCCTTAAATTCACCAAGCTGGCGCTTTCATATCTTGGCGAACTGGCAAAAGAAACAATCGGCATTTCCGGCACGGTTTCTTACGGCACGACGCCTGCAAACCAACCGCAAAAGTTTGTTTCCGGCGTATCGGCGGTAATCGGAGGTACAACTCCGGCTTCTACAACAACCGATTCTACGGGTTTTTACCTGCTTAAGAATTTAACTGCCAATGGCAGCTACTCGGTTACGCTGTCAAAGACGGGAGATGAAAACGGCATCAGCTCGTTTGACGCAACTATGGTTTTGCGTCACATAGCAGCTAACGGGCAAGGACAGAATGCTTTAAACACAAATCAACAATTGGCAGCCGATACGGATGGCAACGGAACAATTACTCCTTTCGATGCAACGCAAATCCTGCGTTATGTCGCATCTAACGGACAATCAACGAGAAGCGGAACTGCCGGACAATGGAAATTTGCGCCCCCTTCGCGCAATTATTCGGCTTTAAGATTCGATGCGGACGAGAACTATACAGCCGTCTTAATCGGCGATGTCAACGGAAGCTGGACGCCTTCCGGCTTTTTAGCCGGAACTGAAAAAACTCTGGAACAACGTGAGAACCAATTTTTCGGGCGTTGATTCAGAAGCTAAAAAGCAGTTAACCGACCGTGCTTTTTAGCTTCTGGAATCAGTCTGACCGGGTTTTTCCGTACCTTCGCCGTCAAGCAGCTCGCCTATTCTGGCGTATGAACCAATGCTTTCGACTGGTAAATTATCAGCTTTCCCGGAATCCGCCAGAGGAGACAAATCCGTCGTGGATTCTTCCCGGTTTGACTCTTCCTCAGAAACATTTGTCGGATTTTCAAAGGACTTGGAATCTTCTATTTTTTCTTCTTGTTTCATATATTCCTATCTGAATAATTTTATTTAAAGTCAATTATTACGCGCTTGTTTGCGGTAATTGTTTATTATACCTCATTGCCTTTATTCGGTCGCCGTGATTCTATTCGATCAATTAAAGCGGCTCGCGGAGGAGAACTTTAAAAGATTTTCATTCGTAAACCGAGAAAAGGAGACACTTCAAATGCGCTGCCCGCAATTTGGAAAGAAGCGAAGAAAGCTATGATTGAAGTCTATGCTTTGGAAAATCTGAATCAGGCAGATTTGCAGCGGGTTGCAAGCGGCTATTCTTCACACGGAAAGTATCAAGTTGTGCTCACCGATTTGGGAAACCACATTTCGATTGGGCTTCGATTCGTCGCCCTCAATCAACCTTATGTCAAAAAGTACGACCATTTTGACGATGAAACAACTCAACGATATAACCAGGTTCTTAAAGACGGTTACTCATTCGGAGCATTTGACGGCGATTTGCTTGTTGGTCTGGTAATTGCCGAAGCGCGCTCGTGGAATCAAAGTTTGTGGGCGTACGAATTTCACGTTGCGGAAACGCATCGTAATCTCGGCATCGGCAAACGATTGATGGAATGTGCTGCGGAGAAAGCGAGAGAGGCGGAACTGAGAACAATCGTTTGCGAGACGCAAAACACGAACGCCTCTGCTATTGAGGTTTACCGCAGGCTGGGTTTCAAAATCGAAGGAGTGGATATTTCATATTATTCCAACGCCGATTATCCCGATGGCGAAATCGCGGTTTTTATGAAACGCAGATTAAAATAAATGCTCATTCGCCAAACCGTCAAAACCGACGTTTCATTCGTTTGTCAGCTTCAGCAAAAGTGGCTTGAAGAAGACAATTTTACCCCATTGCAGGATTAAACCTCTCACATTCAATCATTACGCTCCGGCTTCAACCATTGGTTTAGTTTCTGCATTCGGCGAACCCAGTTTATTTTTTGAAACTCTGAAAAACCAAAACAAACCGGAAGCTGCCGATAGAATGCCGGAAATTGCGGTCAGCATTTGCGGTGAAATTGCGTACAGTGACCAACCGCCCGCCAGATTAGACAGACTGAAAACCGAGATTTCCGCCGCGCGGTCGGTCGTCATCACGCGCCCGCGCAAATCGTCAGGAATGGCGCGCATCAACATCGTTTCCTGAACGGCGTATTCAACTCCGAGCAGCACGCGCGAAACAAGCATCAACGCCATCACAAGCCATAAATTCGGCAAATATCCGGCAACGGCATACAAAACGCCTTGAAAAATCAGCATCCAGCCGATAAACGGAACAACGAGGTTTTGACGCTCGACAAAATCTCCGACTCTGCGCGCCAGCACCATTCCGACGAACAAACCGAAACCGCCAGCGGCGTAGATCGCGGCGACAGCGCCGTCCGCGCTCCAGCCGTCTTTTCCGGCGAAAACAACTCCGCCCAAACGGTCTGCAATCAGATTTATCGCTCCGCCACCGACAGCCCAAATAATGTTGACGCCGATAATCGTCAGAACGAGCGGATGCCCTTTGATAAATTTCCAACCCTTTTTCATATCGCTGAAAACCGACGCGACGCGGTTCTCCAAATCAATTTGCGGTTTCTGCTTTTGGCTGTGCATCGCTTCGCCCGGAATCAGCCAAATCGAATAAGCCGAGACGATAAATGAAACGGCGTTAATAATAAATGCGATTTGATAACCGAAATAAGCCGCAGCCGCGCCGCCCAGAGCAGCGCCGACGCTCATCAGCAAAAATCTGGACGAAAACATCAAAGCGTTGCCGGCGAGCAAACCTTCCTCACCCGTGACGTTCGGCATCGCCGCGTTTTTCGCAGCTTCAAAAAACGCGGTCAAAAGCGACAAAATGACGGAACACAAATAAGCAATCCACAAATCTCCCGGCTCGTTGACGAGCAAAAAACCGAGAGCGACGACGGCGCGCGCAAAATCAGTGACAAGCATTACAGTGCGCCGCGAGGTGCGGTCAACGAGCGCGCCCGCGAGCGGCATAAACAAGGCGAATGGCGCGGTGCGAGCGACCAGAATAATGGCAGCCGCGTCGGGTGCCGCGCCCGAAACAACGCGCACCAATCCCAAACCCGCGATAAAATTAAACCAGTTGCCAAGCTCGGAAACGACTTGTCCGAGCCATAAATTTCTAAAATCGCGTTTGCCGCCCAAAAGCTGGGCGTAAGTTAAAGACATAAAAAATCAGGTTCGTTGTTCGTTATTCGTTGTTCGTTGCAAAGAAAAACAACGAACAACGAACAACGAACAACGAACAAATAAAAAAGCCGCCGGGCTGCTTGCCGACGGCTTGAGCCAAAAAATTAAATTAAATTTTCAATCGCCTCTAAAAATTGGTTTACGTTTCTCGAAAAATGCTGTGACGCCTTCTTTAAAATCAATTGATTTGCCGCTCTGGATTTGCGAATCGTGTTCCGCATCAAGCTGTGTCGGCAAATCGTTTGTCCACGTTGCGGCGAGCATCTGCTTGATTCGCCCGATTGCGGCGGTCGGCATCTGCGCGAGACGCTGCGCAAAATTAAGGGCTTCGGTCATCAATTCGGCGTCGGCGACGACGCGATTTATCATTCCAATCTCTAACGCGCGTTTTGCCGCGATTGCGTCTCCGGTCATTAACATTTCGGTGGCGGGCTTTTCGCCGACAACGCGCGGCAGGAAATAACTTCCGCCGCAATCGGGCGTTAAACCGATTTTCACAAAGCCTTGATTAAACGTCGCGTTTTCCGCAGCGAAAACGATGTCGCAGGCGAGCGCAAAATTTGTTCCCGCTCCGGCGCAAACGCCGTTAACGGCGGCGACAAACGGAACGGGCGTTTGTCGGATCGTCAAAATGCAATCGTGGAGAGCTTTTAAAGGCTCTTCAAAAAACGCCGCCAGATTTCCGGTCTTCTCAGCAATCTGCCGCATCTCGCGCAAATCGCCGCCCGAACAAAAAGCGCGTCCCGCGCCCGTTAAAACAACCGCCCGCGCCCGCTGTTCGGCAACCTGCCGCAACGCTTCGCGCAAATCTTTGACAAGCTGCAAAGAAAGCGCGTTGAGCGCGTCGGGACGATTTAAAGTCACGACGGCGACCGATTCCAGCAGCTCAAATTTGATTGTTTCAAAATCCATTCGTCATTTTAAATTAAACATTTATCATTTAATTTTCAAGCGCAAATCTGTCGTGAATTGTTAAGTGATAAATGCCGGATGAAGAAATGCTAAGCGGTTCGGACGCGCTGACGGGTTGACGAATAACATTCGGAACACATCACCGAGCGCCCGGTTTTCGGCGCAAAAGGCACGGTGTCTTTTCTGCCGCAGCGGTCGCAGACGATTTCATAACGATTGTTGGAAGCGGCTCCGGTTTCCAGCTTTTTCCGCGTCGGGCGACATTGCAGACAACGCTGCGGCGGCGCCATATTCCGGCGATAAAATGCTTCCTGATCTTTTTCCGAAAACAAGAAAACTTCTTTACAATGAACGCATTGAATTTCCAAATCGGGCATTTCTGACTCCTTAATGAATTTAGAATTGAGAAGTTAGAATTAAGAATTGAAGACAATTTAAATTCTAGCTTCTCAATTCAGAAACGTGCGCGCGGACGGTTTCGCCAAGCGTTTTGAGATTGTAGCCCCCTTCGAGACAGGAAACAACTTTTCCGCCGCAAACCTCTTTCGCCCAATTTTTGACGGTGCGCGTCAGCGACACGAAATCTTCGTTTTCAAGCTGAAGCTGTCCGAGCGGGTCTGTTCGATGCGCGTCGAAACCGGCGGAAACGATAATCAAATCGGGTTTGAACTGCCCGGCAATGTTCTCGATTGCTGCTTCAAACATCCGGCGCTGTTCTTTTGCGGGCGTTTGCGCTTTGACCGGAACGTTGAGCGTAAAACCGCGCCCGCGCCCGTGTCCGGTTTCGCCGCGCGAGCCGGTTCCCGGATACCACGGATATTGATGAATCGAAAAAAAGAAAACCGTCGGATCGTCGAAAAAAATTCCCTGCGTCCCGTTTCCGTGATGCACATCCCAATCAACAATGGCGACTCGTTCGATTTCCTTGTATTTCTGTTGCGCGTAACGGGCTGCAATCGCCGCGTTATTAAACAAACAAAATCCCATCGCCGCTTCGCGCGTCGCGTGATGTCCAGGCGGACGCATCGCCACAAAAGCGTTGTTCGCTTCCCCGCTCATCACCGCGTCAACCGCCCGACACGCCGCGCCCGCGCCATGCAAACCGACTTCAAACGATTGCAATGAAACAATAGTATCGGCGTCGAGATATTCAACGCCTTCTTCGGCGGCGTTTTCGATTCGCTTAAAATGCTGCGGCGTGTGACAAGCCAAAATGTTTCCGCGCGGCGCAGCCGGAGCTTCGATTTCAATCAAATTCTGCCATAAAGCTCCATCGCTTCGGAGCGCGTCCATAACGACTGTATAACGAGCGGCGGTTTCCGGGTGTCCTTCGCCGGTGTCGTGTTTCAAACAAATCGGATGATGAACAAGCGCGGTTCTCATACAAAAATTATAGCGGAATTTAAAAGGCGGAATTCAAAATATTGAAAGGGAAACTCGAAATGAACTGTTTAAAACGGAATTTCACCCGACTTTTAAGCGTGAAATGCAGAAAAAACCGAGATATTCCATTAGAGCAAAAAAAATTGATTAAACTTTATTTTAGCCGCATAATATAATTGCTAACTTGATGAATAAGGGGCGGGCAGACCTACAAATTACCGGAGAATCCCATTATGAAACTACAAATAAAACAAAAAATATTAATTCTCGTTTTAGCCCTCTGTACCGTCGCGGGATTTTCCGTAGGCGCTCAGGCGGCAACTTACACCGTGTCAACAACGGCGGACAGCGGCGCGGGCAGTTTGCGTGATGCGATTGCCGCCGCAAACTCCACCATCGAAGACGATACAATTAACTTTTCGATTCCGGCGAGCGATCCCGGCTGTAATGCGAGCAGCGTTTGCACCATTACGCTGACAAGCGGCGAGATTGTCATAAACGCAACCTCTACGGCTGGCAGACTGACCATTACAAACGCAACCGGAGCCAGCAATTTATTGATTTCGGGTAATAATCAGAGTCGCGTGTTTTACGTAAACGCGGGCGCAGATTTAACCGTCAACGGCGTGACAATCACGGGCGGAAATGGAGTCGGTATTGGTTCGGACGATACAAACAGAGTCGGCGGCGGAATCTTTAACAACGGCAATCTCACTCTTACCAACACGATTGTTCGTGAGAATGGCGACATAACGTCGCAACCGGCGTCAAGTTCAGCGGGCGGAATTTTCAATAACGGCACCGCAACATTGCAGATTACCAATTCGACTATCGCCAACAACAAAGCGCGTTCGGCGGGCGGCATCAGCAACACCGGAGCGCTGACAATCGAAGGCTCGACTTTGAGCGGAAACCAAGCAACCTTCAGCAACGCTGGCGCGATTTTAAACACCGGAACGCTTTCCATCACCAACTCAACCATTAGCGGTAACTCCGCGCGCGGAACAGGCGGCGGCATTACGAACTCAGGCACGGCGACTCTCACAAGCTCAACCGTCACTAACAACACTTCTTCGACAAACCCTGCAAATGCTGGCGGTGGCGGCATTCAAAACAACGCTCAGGGAACGCTCAATCTATTCAATACGATTGTCGCCGGTAATGCGGCTTCTTCTCCGTCCACGAATGTGGATGTTAATAATTTCGGCACAATAACAGGCTCTTACAACCTTATCGGTAGAGGAGCGCAGGGATTAACAAACGGCGAAAACGGCAATCAAGTTGGCACGAACGACAATCCGATTGATCCGAGACTGGACGGATTGGCAAACAACGGCGGCTCGACGCAAACGCACGCGCTGCTTTCAGATTCTCCGGCAATTGACAAAGGCAATGCCGCAGGCACAGATCAGCGAGGCTCTGTTCGTCCGATTAATTTCGCCTCAGTTCCGAATGCTGCGGGCGGAAACGGCGCTGACATCGGCGCTTATGAACTGCAGTCTTTGCCGACAGCCGCTTCCGTAACAATCAGCGGACGAGTGATAACCTCGAACGGGCGCGGGCTTTTTAATGCTCTGGTTGCTTTGACGAATGAAAACGGTGAGATTCGTTATGCTCGCACCTCAATTAGCGGACGTTATCGGTTTAATGATGTCGCCGCCGGGAGCAGCGTGGTGATTACAATTGTTAGCAAGCGTTACGGTTTCGCGCCGCAAGTTTTAATGGTAACAGGCGAAGCTCTCAATGTTGATTTCCTAGCGCAAGATGGATTATCTAAGCTGTAGCAATACAATTTGCCCCGGAGTTAAAAGAAAAGACGCCCAAACGACGGCAGCCGGGCGTCTTTTCTTGTTCTTTTTGGTTTTGTGTTGAAAAGCGGTTGAAACAATTTGTTGATTACAACTTACAAATTAGCTAGACGGATTCCAAAATCGAAGAATTTCGAGCCAATCGCCCTGCTGGCATTTGAATTTCCCGAATTTAAAAGATAAAAAGCGTATTCGCCGTTTTTGAGCGGAGCTTTCGGCGTGATTTTGTAAATTCCTTCACCCACTTTTTCAGATGAAAACTCAACGACGCTTTCATCAGAAATACCGCCCTTCGCGCCGTAAGCGTTGCTCTTTGCAATTGTCAATTCCCTGTTATCGTCACGTATATTGAATCTGACAAGCACGAACTCGTTCGGCGTTGACGGAATTCCGCTTAAGGTATCCAAACCGCCGCTTTTCGCGTCGAGATAAAAATAGAAAACCGGCTGGCTTTGTTTAAGTTGAATTTTAGAAGCGGTTCCCGAAAGATTGGCTTTGACTTTCACTTTTCCTAATCCGAACGGCGTGATTGCCCGTGTAACCTTTCCGCCCGTGCGGTTTTGCGCCGAAACCGAAGGTTCAATTTGCGTCAATCTGCGCGCGCCCTCTGTTTCCTCAAAAAGATATACGCCGTAATTATGCGGCGACATCGGGTCGTTAGGGTCTGACGAAACAGCCGCCGCGCTTCCGCCTGTGCCCATTGTGCGGTTATAAGCTTCAATCATCGCGGCAACAATCTCGTCGTCAATGCCCGCTTTTTTGAGCGCCATTAAAGAATCAATCGAAAGGTCGTATTTTCCCGCGCTGGATTTAACTTTTCCAATAATGACGGCTTTTCCAAATCCGGCGTTGACCATTTCAATGATTGTTTTATTATTTAGAACTTCCTGTGCGGAAACGTTAAAGCTCGCGGACAAAGCAATTACAGCAAGCACGACCAGTGAAAATAATTTACTTTTCATATTAACTCCCTTTAAATTGTTTAATTTTCTTTGCCTGACGGAATGTAAAGATTGGACACACTTTAGGTACAAAATCGTTGCAAGAGCAAGAAATTTTCGGTGGTGTTTCACAATTTATGCTCCGAAATCTCTGCGGCTCTCCGTGACTTCTCCGTGAACTTTGTGGTGAAGTTTCCCTTGAGAAAAACTCACCACAGAGTTCACGGAGAAGTCACGGAGAAAACACAGAGCATAAAATTTGAGACAACACCGAATTTTCTTTGTTTAATCAATTAGTTTTGCCCGATTTATCGAAACACCGGGAACTATTTCGATTCGTTTGCCAAAACCTCGTTCAACCTTTTGATCAATTTGTCGGCGACGTTTCCGGCAAGCGCGCCGCCCATTGAGGTTACGCCGGAAGCGGCAATGGTTCTGCCGGTTTTGGCGTCAACGACACGGAAATTGTAATGAGTTAAAAACTCGCGCCCGATTTCCACAATCAAATCAGCCTCGAAACCGTTTTGCACAATCGTTAAATTGAAACTCTCCCAACGGGCGCGGCGTTCCTTGTTCATCAGAGAGCTTTCGACATCTTTGAGCGCCGGATAAACCGAGCTTTTCGAGAATGAAATTGTTTTTGCTTCTTTCAAAAGCTGCGCCGCCGTTTTGTCGGGGTCTTTTTTGGGCGGCGGATTCGGGTTCGGCTCGACGAGAGTTCCGGCATTTTGCTTGTTGATTTTGCGGCTGACCTCTAACATCGCGGCAATTACATCGTCGTCAACGCCCGCTTTTTTTAAATTCACCAATTCATCAGTCGTCAGCTCGAACTTAGCAGTCGAAACCGAAATTTTTTGAATGATGATTTGCTTGCTCAACCCGGCTTGCGACATCCGCACGATTTCCGCGTTGGTCAGCGTCTCAGTTTGCGCGTTTATTGCTGAAAACGCGCCTAAAACGAACGCGGTGAGAAACACAAATTTGATTGATTTTGAGATTTTCATTTGCTTTTTAAGCTTTCTACAAAAAAGAGAGTATTTTACTCGGAGTGCAAATCGTAATTTACTGCAATTGCGACACTTTTTCAACTGCCGCAATCGGCGCGCGCAGTTTATTTATCGGAAAAGTCTGTTAAAAGCGGCTCGAATTTCGGTTGTGCGCAAAACAAGCAGTTCGAGCAGCTCTTTTTCGGAAATTTGAAGGCGGACGGCGACTTGATTTAAAAGCGGATGCGACGACGAAGGAATTCTGGTCGCCCGCCCAGCCGCCAACCGCAAAGCGTGGTCAACGCGGCGCAAAAAATCGTAGCCGTTCGTGAGCGCCGTAAAATCTTCTTCATCGAGCGAACCGGCGGCGCGCAATCTTTCGAGCGATGCGGAAGTCGAGCGATTTTCATTTTCATCCGGCACATTGTCGCGCAACTGCAAAAATCTAACCGCAAAATAAACGTCAAGAAGCCCGCCCGCGCCGTATTTGATGTCAATTTCTCCGCGTCTTAAATTTTTCGCTTTTTCGCGTTCGAGCAGCTCGCGCACTCTTTTTGTTTCGGTTTTTAATTCCGTCTTTCCAATCTCGCAAGCCCGCTCGTGAATGTTTTTTCGGGCATTTTCTTCAACGCTTCGAGCAAATTCGAGATTTCCGGCAGCCGCCCGCAATTTGACGTAAGCCAGCCATTCCCAGACTGCCGCGCGCGCGCGGACGTAATCCAAAAACGAGCTTGCCCCCGAACAAACCGCGCCGTTTTTCCCATCCGGGCGCAGCCGCAAATCAACCCGATACAAAAAACCTTCGCGCGTCAAGCTCGACAGCGAGCTGACAAAAATTTCAGCCGCATGTGCGTAAAATTCCGCATTCGTCAATTTATCAACCGGAGATTCTTTTGAATCGTCAAAAATCAAAATCAAATCCAAATCCGAACCGAAATCCATTCCGCCCGAACCGAGCTTTCCCAAACCTAAAACAGCCAGATCGAGTGCGGAATGCGGGCTGCGGAATGCGGAATGAAATCTCCTGCTCATTTCCTTTTTGGAAATCAGCAGCGCGGCGTTTATAGCGGCTTCGGCTAATTCGGTTTGCAGGCGTTTTGATTCAAAAAGCGACAATTTTTCGGCGGCATCGAATTGGCGGATTTCTTCGTAAAATTTCCGCCATTCGACGCGCAAAACCGCCAATTCGTCGTGAAAATTTGCAGTTTCTGAAACAGCTTTTTGTAAAATTTCAGAATATTTTTGCGGTTGAAATTCGGAATCATCCGTTTTTATCGCTGCTTCAGCAACAATTTGCTCGATTTGCGTTTCAATTGGTGCAATTAAATCTGCATTTTCAATCCCCACTCCATAATCCGCGTTCCGCACTCGAAAAACTTTTTCAAAAATTCGATTGACCGCCGCAGTGTGAATTGATAAAGATTCGTCGAAACTTTCGGTTTCGGAAAAATTCATTCGGCGCGCGATAAGTCGGCGTTTTTCACCGTCGTCTGGAACGGCGTGAGTTTGCAGCCCGTGTTCCATTTGCAGGCGATGTTCGAGCCGCCTGAGAAAAACATAAGCGTCGGACAAAGCCGCCAGCTCGTTTTCCGCCAGATAAGCGCGGTCAGCCAAACGCCGCAGCGCAATCAAAGTGTGCGGCGCACGCAGCCAGGCGTCGCTGCCGCCGCGCGCAAGCTGCAAAGCCTGCGCGATAAATTCGATTTCTCGGATTCCGCCCGTTCCGAGCTTGACATTAAAACCGTTTTCCGCCCGCTGTTCCTGATTGATTTTCTGTTTTGAAAGACGAACTGCCGCTAAAGCATCCTCGACCGACACATCGGTTCTATAAACAAAGCTCTCGATTTCCGACCAAAACCGGCGAAAAAGCGGCGCGTCTCCAGCCGCCGAGCGAGAACGAAGCAAAACCTGCCGTTCCCAATCGCGCGCCGTTTGTTTGTAATAATTAGCGGCTTCTTGAATAGAAATCGCCAGCCCGCCGACACGCCCGTGCGGGCGAAGCCGCAAATCAACGCGATAAGCTGCGCCTTCGTTCGATTGCGAGCCGACGATATTGGTTAATTTTTCAGCCAGCTTGACGAAATATTCGCGGTTGGAAACCGAGCCGCGCGCGCCCGTTCCGCTCGTCATTCCGTCGCTCGAATAAAGAAACAGCAAATCAATGTCCGAAGCGTAATTCAATTCGCGCGAGCCTAGTTTTCCGAGCGCGACGACGCAAAATTCGCCGCGCCGCGCTTTTCCTTTTTCGTCCGATTCGAGCGGGACGCCGAAGCGATTGTCCAATTCCTGTCTGGCAACGCGCAGAGCGTGTTCCAAACAGGCGTCGGCGAGATTTGAAAGCTCCTCGGTCGTTTCCGCAATTGTTACTAAATTGCGAATGTCGTTGAGATAAATCCGCAAAAGCTCTCGGCGGCGAAAACGCGCGAGCAAAGTGTGAGTGTCGAGCGCGGAATTTGTCAGCGCAAAACGCGCCAGAGATTCGAGCAAATCTTCCGGCGTCCGATTTTGTTTTTCGCGCCTGTTTCGACCGAGCCAGACAATATATTCAGGATGCTGAAGAAGAGTCGTCGCCAGAAAAGGACTCCACGCCGAGAGCGCTAAAACGTCTGAAAGCAAACCGCGATTCTGCTCGCGCAAAAGTTTATTCGCTTCGCTCCGGTGTTTTGATTCGAGTTCGGAGAAAAACCTTTTCGCGCTTTCGGCGTCCGGCAAATCAGTGGTTAGATTTTCGATTTCCTCACTCACGAAAGTAAATTACCACAGAGACACGGAGACATAGAGAAAACAATAAAAATCTCTGTGTCTCCGTGTCTCTGTGGTAAAAATCAACCGCGCAAAAGCGAATCGGCACCGTCAATGTAAATTTCGGTTCCGGTAATGTGCGAAGCGGCATCAGAAGCCAGAAATAAAACAAGCTCGGCGACCTGCCCGGCAGTTCCGGGTTCACCGTCCGTGAGCGGTGTCGTGCCTTCGGGAAATTCGACCGGCTCGCTCGCTTTTTCGATGTTTCGCTTTTCGGTACTTTCTTCGATGTTGGTTTCGATTGCGCCCGGACAAATGACGTTAACGCGGATTTTATGTTTCGCCAGTTCGAGCGCAGCCATTTTCGCAAATGCGACTTGCGCGGCTTTCGTGCTGGAATAAGCCGTTGCCCCGGCGTTTGAAAAAATTCGCGTCCCGTTGATTGAAGAAGTAATAATTATCGAACCGCCTTGTTTTCTGAGATGCGGAATCGCGTATTTGGCAGTCAGGAACGTTCCGCGCAAATTTGTTTCGATTGTTTTGTCCCACTCCTCCGGCTCCAATTCATCAATCGGCGCCCAGACGCCGTTGATTCCCGCATTGGCGAAAACGATATCGAGTCTGCCGAATGTTTCGATTGTTTTTTCGATTGCGCGGCGCATTTCAAGCGGGCTGGAA
Organism: Pyrinomonadaceae bacterium; assembly: GCA_036400075.1. Classification (GTDB taxonomy): domain Bacteria; phylum Acidobacteriota; class Blastocatellia; order Pyrinomonadales; family Pyrinomonadaceae; genus JALZCH01. The sequence continues at coordinate 1,356 of DASWLV010000270.1, read as the reverse complement.
ATGTCTGCGGCAACTGCGGCGGCTTCACCGCCGCCTTTTTTGATCTTTTCTACAACTTTCTGCAAATCCGTTTCGTCGCGTTCGAGGGCAGCGATTTGCGCTCCCTCTTTGGCAAATAATAGCGCCGTCGCTTTTCCGATTCCCGAACCTGCTCCGGTTATCAGAGCTGTTTTTCCTTTTAATCTCATTTTCAGTTTTCCTCGTTTATTAGGTAAATTCTAACAAGCAGAAATCAGCTTTAAAGTACGCTTTTTAACTTTTCAAACAAGTGCTGCAAACTTTTCGATTTCAAACGACATGGGAAGACGCCGGAAAACGGCTCGATAAATTCGCGTTTGAAAATCTGAGCCGATACAGCCGGATGTTTCTCGCCGATTTGATTCGACAAAATCTGTGTTACGTCAACGGCGAAACGCAACCCGTCGGTTATCACTTGAAAATCGGCGATGTGGTTGAAATTTCAATTGATGCGGCGGCAAAAACCGCGATGACGCCGGAAAACATTCCGCTTGAAATTTTGTTTGAAGACGAGGAAATTCTGGTCGTCAACAAACCCGCGGGAATGCTCGTTCACCCAACAAACAGCGATAAATCAGGAACTCTGGCAAACGCTCTGGTTTTTCATCTCAATCCGAATTCCGAAATCGAAAATCCGAAATTGATTCGCCCCGGAATTGTTCACCGTCTCGACAAAGAAACTTCCGGTTTAATGGTTATTGCCAAAACAGCGCGCTCTTTGCGGATTTTGGGTTCGCATTTTCAGCGCAAACTGGTCAAGAAAATTTACGCCGCCTTAGTCGAAGGCGTCATTTCTGAAAACGAAGGAACAATTTCCGCGCCGATTGGCAGACTCGAAGAAAAACCTCACTGGCGCGTTTTGCACGACGGTAAAGAATCCGAGACAAAATTTAAAGTTTTAGAGAGGCGTGGCGATACAACTTTGCTCGAACTGGAACCCGTTACGGGCAGAACCAATCAATTGCGAATTCACTGCGCCGAAATCAAACATCCGATTGTCGGCGACACACTTTACGGCGGGCGCGAATTCGCGCGTCTTTGTTTGCACGCCCAAAAATTGGGCTTTTTCCATCCAAACGGCGGCTGGCTTGAATTTGAAACGGTGTTACCGAACGAAATGCAAAATTCTTTTACCGAGCTTTCGTAAAAGAATTTACTTTGCTGCGATTAAATTTTACAATTGAACGCCATTTTGTGCTTCTCAAAATAAAAAAATAATCGGTATGTTGATCAAATCAATTGTCACATCTTTGTTCGTTTTGCTTTTCGGCGTTTCCACCTTTTTACAAGCAAATCCAACGGCTACGATTCGATGGCAAACCAATTTCAAGACCGCGC
>DASWLV010000269.1:0-4946 GCA_036400075.1 Pyrinomonadaceae bacterium | reverse complement strand
ATTAAGAATCAAAATTTGGAGTGACGCTCAGGCGCATCTTACTCCACTTTTGACCGGGAAAGCAATTAAATTTTGCTTAATAATTTTAGTAATTACCAGCAAATCTCTGTGTTTTAAGGTTTAACCGCATACATTTCGAGCCGCTCGTCCGGTAATTCCTCCGGCACATAAACGGCGATAGTTTTCGCGCCCTTGATTCCGTCCCAATATGGATTTTTTACGGTGTCCAACCCGAAATAATGAAAACCGACGCGCGTCGGAATCGCGGCTGGCGGCGGTGATTGATGAGTTAAAGGAACGCCGGGCAAAGCCGAGCCGATAACGGCTTCAACCACATCGCGCGAAGCGATTTTAATCACGCGCGGGACGCTTTCAATGAGCTTGCTTTCCCGCATTTCGGCGCGCACCGCGAGATAAAACGCGGCTTCTTTTAACAGACGGTCATCCGTTATTCGTCCGACATAAAGCGTATCGCGCACTTTTTCGAGCGGAATCGGGACGCAGCGCGTCGGAATAACGGTTTCCAGCAGCCCGCGAAGCTGCGCGGAAAGCTGGCTGAAAGTCGTATATAAATCCGTGTGATCGTAAATGACAATATCTTTCGGATGCTGTCCGACCGCGAAAGTCATTAAACGCCCGACCAGCTCTGCCATTTCGACGTAAAGCCGTTCGGGATGAACAAGGCGTGTGCGGAAAAGATGCGACATCAGCGGAATCGAAGAATTGACGGTGTGAAGCAGCCAAAAAACCGCAATTTGGTCGGTCGTAAAATCCGCCAGATTCGCACCGCGCTGGCGCCGCTGTTCGGCAAGCGAGCCGGATTTGGCGATTAAAATTTCGACGAGCTGGCGCAGCATATTCGCCAGCCAGACGTTTGACGAAACGCTTAAAACCGGCGGAATATAATTTTCCGAAATTACCAAACCTCCGGTCGCCATCCGTTCAAGTTCGGCGATTTTGATTGCCGTAAATCCTTCGCGCAGCTCATCGTCAAACAAAATCCGCAAGTTGGGACGCGCAAAAGCGAGCGGCTGTTCATTCGTTCCGGTAGTTTCATCAGGCACGAGAGCGCCTTCCTGCAAAAAACGCAAATTCAAATTGGCGCTGTTGCCGGAAGCGCCGCTCGGCTGGAAATTTGCCGAGCCGTATTTTTGCGCCGGAATCGCCAGATGAACGCCAAGGCGTTCTTTTTCAGCCGGAAAATGATGCTGTACCGCGCGCAAATCAGGCGCTGCATCGCGCCCCGGCGCGTCAACCAGAAGTCCGTCCGGGAAAACGGCGCGCGCCGTAACGATTTGAAAATTGCCGTTCGAGACGGCTTCGCGATTGATTTGCAAATCCAAAACGCCCCATTCATAAGGCGCGAGCGAAGAAACACGCGAATTGATTAATTCTTCGTAATAATTATCCCATTGCTGAAAGTGCTGCGGAGTGAGCAGCATTCCTTCATTCCAGACGACTTTGCGATAACGGCTCATTGGTTAATAAAAAGCGGCTAAATTTTGCCGGTGAAGCACAAAGATTTTGTGCGCTAACAATGTTTTTGTCAACAAACGGAACTTTGAGCCGCCGTTTCAGACTTTTTTCCGTTCAACCAGCCGCGCAAAAAATTCCTGCATCCATTCCATTCCGTTTTTCTCAATGTCTTCTTCCGGGAACTGCTCGGCAAATTCAAGCGCCGCAATCAGCGGCACGAAACGCCCGAAACGATTAAATTGGCGGATAACCGGCGAAATCTTAATCGGCAATTCGGCTCTTTCGATTGTCTCCGCCGTCGGGTTGGCGCAATATTCGGCGGGCGATGTGACGAGATATTCGCGGCAAATCAGCGGGCGCTCCAGATGAATCGAACACGATTCGTCTTCCAAAAACGGACACGGAACGCCTTCGTAAAAATATTCCATTATGGTTTTTAAACCTTCCTGCGGCGGCATTTCATTAAAATGCGACATCTTCTCGAACCAGCCGTTTTCGACAAAATGAGAAAAGGCTTCCGAAAAACGTCGTTTGATTTCCGAACGGCGCGGTTCGGGCATATTTTCAATCAAATCGCGGATTTGATAAACCTCGATTTCCATCAGCGGAACGGCTTGCCGACAGCACGCGCCGCAGCCTTTTGTACACGAAATTTCTTCGCCGCGCGCAATGGCGGCGGCTTCGCCGACTCCTGCAAACGAGCTGGTCATCGCTTGGAAAATCGGCAGCATTCGGCTCATTTTCACCGGCTTTGCCGGAACGGTCATTTGCATCTCGACCGGCTCGCCGAACATTTTCAACGTCACTTTTCCCGAAATCCATTCATCGTTTTCCATAATTTGCACCGCCAATGTTTATTTCTACTTCAACGATTCCGCATCTACGCCAAATTCGCGCGGATTTTCCCAAATTGTTCCGATTGCCATAAAACGCAAAACGAAATCGAAAGCCGAATCACTCAAACTTCCGTTTTCTTTTAAAAACCAAACGGTTCTGACAATTGCCGGGCTGACGTTCTGAGTTTTCGCCGTTAAATTTTGCAGCTTATCGCGCATCGCCAAGGTTGAGCCGCCTTCTTCTAATGCAGCGACGACAATTAGACAATCATTTGCCAACTCGGTTCCCAAAACGCGGCTCAATTTTCCTAAATCTTCCGACATTGCCGCCGCAGTTTGCGCCGCATCGCCCCGTGTTTCATTCAATTTCGCCAGAGCCGCAGCAGTTAAAAAATCGGGATTTAAATTTTCTTTCTCGGCGGCGGATTTGATCAACGCAACATTCCTGCGCGCCGTTCGCAGATTTTCCAGCGCAGTTGAAGATTTATATCTTTTGATTTTCGCGTTGACGAGTTCGAGCTGTTTGGCGGTCAAAACGGCTTGCGTATCCGAACTAATCCGGCGCAGAAACTGTAAAGCGTATTTTTCCGTCTTGTTCAGATCACTCGATTGATTTGCGGGCGAAGGCTTTTCCTCTGGTTCGGAAGAATTTGAAACAATCGAGTTTTCATTTGAGCTTCGGCGCGGCGTCGGAGTTTCTTCAGGTTCTTCTTCGGCGTTTTCGTTTGAAATTTCGCGCCGGTTGTTGATCGGAAAATTCTGCCGCCGGTCGTTCGATTCGGTTTTGCCTGCGCCGCCGATAGCAAATAACAACGTTCCAACAACAAGCAAAACAACGCATCCGGCAACGGGCGCGATTAAAAATACGTTTTTCCAAATGGGCGCCGGTTCATCGAATCGAGCGGAAGAAAAACTTCCGTTTTCCGGTTTAAAACCATCTCCGGCTTGCGCGTTCTCAGCTTCGTTTCCGATTATCTCAATTTCGATTTCGACCGCGCCGCCGAGCGTCAACAAATCGCCGTTTTTTATCGAAACCGGCTCCGAAACTGTTTCGCCGTTGATTGTCGTGCCGTTGCTCGAACCGGCATCGGTCAAGATGAAAACGTCGGCAAAACGTTGAATTTCGACGTGCCGACGCGAAAGCGAGTGATTTGAAATCTGTAAATCGTTTTCCGCGCCGCGACCGATAGAAAAACGCTCGCCGCTAACGGCGACACGCTGCGTATAACCGTTTTCATTCGCAAATGTAAGTAAAAGCTCGCACGCCATCGCTCGCACATTCTATTGCATAACGAGCGAAAAGCTAAATTTTGCCGATTTTATCTCAAAGAGAAATCTTTAAAGCAGAATGTTGAATCGCAGATTATCGGCAAATACTGAATTTAAAGTTTGATTTTTGCTGCGCCGAGAATTTTACGGCTGACGGTTTCCTGCACGAAAACGACGGCGTTTAAATTTTCCTGTTTCCACGTTTTATCCAGAACGACGATTTGCGAAAACGTCTTGCCTTCCTGCGCGATGCCGCCGACGTTTTGCATCCAGCGAACGACCGCTACGTGCGGCAATTCGCTGCCCGAATTTTCGCCATGTGTAACGCGCGAAGATAGATTGTCTTCCGTCACGGCAAGCAAGATGATTGCGGAATCATTTTTGGACATTTTCGGCAGATTTTCGATTTTAATTTTAAGCTGCGCCGTGTTGTTTTCGAGTTTTTCGATTTCAACCGCGACATCGCCTTTCGCATCTTTTGCCGCCTCGCCGATTGCCTGCAAAGCTTTTCCGGCATTGCCGCCTTCAAATTCGCGCGTGCCGTCAACGACCATTTGAGGCGTGTAAACGTTGTCGCCTTTTCCGAAAAACTGTGAATATGCGCTTTGCCGGTTGCTGTATTGTGCGGATGAAAACGGGTCTTTCCAGCCGAGCCGATTCCAGTAATCAACGTGCTGGCTCAACGCGATGACTTCGACGTTTTCGACCGAATGATTGCGATTCAAAATCGCCAGAATCTTATCTGCGGGCGGACAGCTCGAACAACCTTCGGAAGTAAACAGCTCAACAATAACGGGCGTGCGTTTAGAGTTTGGTTTCGATTTGTCGTCATTTATCGCCGCTTGAATTTGCGGCGTTTCGAGCAATTCCGAATTTGAAGTGTGACAAGAGCTGCCGATTAAAACGGCGGCGAGAAGTAAAATAAATATCATCGGCACGCGCATATTTTCATTTTAAGTAACCTGAATAAATAATTTCTAAAAGATGATTAAGCCGGGAGCGCGGATGTCCACATCCGCTTCGCCGCGCGAGCGGCGAGAATTTAGCGCATAAATTTCGTTTGCTGGCGCAAACCTGCGGATGTGAACATCCGCGCTCCCAGTTATTTTTTTCCGTTACTTAAATTGAATCGTTGATAAAACGGCTGACGAATAATATTTAACCGTCAGCCGTTTTATTTCAATGCGCGAACGGCAAGTGTCAAATTAGCTTTCGCTGTTTGCCTTTTTATACAGTTTGACGAACTGAGCCGCAAAAATATTCGGTTTTGCATATCGCATCCCAAAACCGACGATTGAATCGGAGGCAAAAATTTGCGGTGTTTCTTTGAAGCTAAACAAAACGCGCACGCGGTTTTCGCCGACG
>DASWLV010000268.1:0-11793 GCA_036400075.1 Pyrinomonadaceae bacterium | reverse complement strand
CTTCTCAAAATAAAAAAATAATCGGTATGTTGATCAAATCAATTGTCACATCTTTGTTCGTTTTGCTTTTCGGCGTTTCCACCTTTTTACAAGCAAATCCAACGGCTACGATTCGATGGCAAACCAATTTCAAGACCGCGCTCAAATCGGCGCAAAAATCGGGCAAGCCGATTTTGATTAAATTCAACGCCGAATGGTGTCTGAACTGCGACACGATGGAAAAAACTCTCTGGTCGAAACCGGAAATCTCTCGACTATCCGAAGAATTTGTCAGCGTTTCGGTTGATTACGCCCGCGACCGCGAAACGGTCGCGCATTTCGGCGTCTCCAGCATTCCGCACGTTATTGTGGCGGATTCGTGGGGAAATATGCTCGATTTTCATCACGGTTACGACAAGCGCGCGACCGAAACGGCGATTCATCAAATGATGATAAATGTTTGGAAAGATTTCTCCGAGATACAAGCGCCGAATCTAAAGTTGGAAACCGACAAAGACAACGCCGTCGCTTTGGTAAAAATCGCTGAGTTTTATCGCAAAATCAACGCGCTTTTCCTGAGTAATAAATATTTCAAAGCGGCGCTTAAAACCAAACAAATAAAAACCGACGCGGCTTTGCGCGAGAAAGCTTTAGTCGCGGCGGGTGACAATTATCTCAAATTGAGAGATTACGACGAAGCCGAAAGGTTTTTTAATGATTCTCTGTTGGAATTCCCGAACGGCGTACAAAATGAAACTGCGTTTTTCGGATTGATAACGATTAACATTCGCCGCCAACGGTTCACCGAAGCCGAAACGGTTTTTGACCGAATGAAATCAAAATATCCCGATTCCCAATTTACGCAGCAAGCCGCAGAGAATTTACAAGAAGCTAAAACTCAATCTAATTAATAATTAGCTCAAATCGCGGCGATAAACAATTCGCCCGCCGACAATTGTCGCAATCGGCGCTCCGACAAACTGCCAATTGTCGAACGGCGTATTTTTCGATTTCGATTTCGACTCCGCCGCGCGAAAAGTCCATTCCAAATCGGGATCGAAAATCGTCACGTCGGCAATCGAGCCGACTTTTAAAGTTCCTCTGTCCTGCAAATTAAAAATGCGCGCCGGATTGGTCGAAAACATTTCAACCATTCGCTGCAAACCGATAATTCCGGTGTGAACCAATTTTGTGCAAGCCAAACCAACGGCGGTTTCAAGACCGACGATTCCAAACGGCGCGCGGTCGTATTCGAGCGACTTTTCATCAGCGTGATGCGGCGCGTGATCGGTCGCAATCGCGTCAATCGTGCCGTCTTTAATGGCTTCCAAAACCGTTTCCAAATGCTCCGGCGAACGAAGCGGCGGTGCCATTTTCGTATTCGTGTCGTAGCCTTCTACGCTTGCGTCAGTTAAAGCGAAATGATGCGGCGTAACTTCGCAAGTCACATTTAAATTTTTATCTTTCGCCCGCCGCACGGCTTCGATTGCGCCTTTTGTGGAAATATGCGCGATGTGAATGCGCGCGCCCGTCATTTCCGCCAGCAGACAATCGCGCACAGCGTCCAATTCTTCAGCCTCCGCCGGCATTCCTTTCAAACCGAGCATCAAAGACATTCTGCCTTCGTGCATCGCACCGCCCGCAGACAAAGATTTGTCCTCGCAATGGTCAACCACGCACAAATCAAAATCTTTCGCATATTCGAGCGCCCGCCGCATCATTCCGGCGTTCGGGACAGGTCGCCCGTCGTCCGAAACGGCAACCGCTCCGGCTGCTTTCATCTCGCCGATTTCCGCCAATTCGCAGCCGTCCGAAGATTTCGTCACCGCGCCGATGGGAAAAACATTTGCCAGATTTGCCCGCCTTGCCTGTTCGATAATAAATCTGGTAATCGCAGCGTTGTCGTTCACCGGATTTGTGTTCGGCATACAGCAAACGGACGTAAAACCGCCCGCCACAGCCGCCGCGGCGCCCGAAGCAATCGTTTCTTTATATTCCTGTCCGGGTTCGCGCAAGTGAACGTGAAGATCAATAAAACCGGGCGCGACAACCAATCCGGTGGCGTCAAAAGTTTCCGCGTCTTCCGGCGGAACGTCCGATTCGTTCAGCCAAGCCGTAACGCGCCCATTTTCAATTAAAACGTTTTTTCCGCTGTTTTCGCCGGTTGCCGGATCAATTAGATTTCCGCCAGCAATCAAAAGTCTCATCTAGTTTTATTTTTTCAGTAATCTTTCCAGTTCTGCTAATCGCGCTTTCAACTGTTCGTTTTCGGCTTCAAGTTCTTGCGGAGTTTTTAAAAATTCATCGTTCGCAGGATTAAACAAACGAAACTCCTTGCCAGTGTTAACAATTTCCAATCCGAGACGCGGCGAAAAAATCCGGTCGTTTTGCGTCGGAATATATTTCAAACGCCCGTTCGTAAATTGATAAGCCATCAGCGGAAGCGGCAAATAAATGCGTTCGGAATCGAGCAAATAATATTCTTCGACGCCTTGTTCGGCGTAAGCTTCATATTTATCGCTGATGTCGTTTTTCCAGGTTCGGTCGGAAGTTATTTCAAAAACGACTTGCGGAAAAGTCCCTTCTTCCCAAAGCTTGTGAATCTGGCGCGGGCGATTTTCGATGCCGAAACAAATCATCAAATCCGGCGTAAAATAAACGCGCGGATTGCCTTTTTCGTAATAAAGATTCAAATTTGCTGCGACAAAAACGTTTTCGCGGTGCTGCAAAAATGCTTGCAGCATTTTGATTAAGTCCGACTGCAATTCGTAATGCAAAAATGTTTCGCCCATATCGGTTAATCGCTGTTCGGGATAAATAATCTCGCCGTTCCGGTCGCGCTCAATCGGTTCGAGAGCCGTAAATTGCGCGTTTTGCCCGGTTGCTTGAACATGAAGATTTGCCGCCATCTCGTGAAACTCCTTTCGTTAAGAAAATTCTATCATTCCTGCGAGCTGCCGACAGCGCCGCCCGTGACGAGATACAAAACAGCCATCCGAATCGCCAAACCGTTTTCGACTTGATTTAAAATAAACGCCCGCGAGCTGTCGGCGATGTCAGAAGCGATTTCGACGCCGCGATTCATCGGACCGGGATGCAAAACGATGGCGTCTTCTTTGGCGAGATTCAAACGAGCTTGCGTTAATCCGTAATGAATCGAATATTCTTTCATCGAAGGGAAAAATGCCGAATCCTGCCGCTCTTTCTGAATCCGCAAAATCATCACCACGTCGGCGTTTTCGAGCGCATTTTCCAAGCTCGAAGCGATTTCAAAATTGCTTTCGACCAAACCCAGAAATTCCGGCGGCAACAGCGTTCTCGGTCCGAAAACTTTGACTCGCGCGCCTAATTTCGTCAGCAAATAAAGATTCGACCGAGCGACGCGCGAGTGCAGAATATCGCCGATAATGGCGACGTTTAAATCCGCGATTCGACTTTTGCGGTCGCGGATTGTCATCGCGTCCAAAAGCGCCTGCGTCGGATGTTCATTCGCGCCGTCTCCGGCGTTGACGACCGCCGCGTCCGAATGTTTGGCGAGAAGATGCGGCGCGCCCGCCGAACCGTGACGAATCACAATCGCATCGGGCTGCATCGCGTCCAGATTTTTCGCTGTGTCGAGCAGAGTTTCACCTTTGGTGACGCTCGAAGTTGAAATTGAAATATTGATGGCGTCGGCGGAAAGGCGCTTGGCGGCAAGCTCGAAACTGGTGCGCGTGCGCGTCGAAGCCTCGAAAAAAAGATTAATGACGGTTTTGCCGCGCAAAGTCGGAACTTTTTTGACTTCGCGGCGCGAAACGTCGCGGAAAGTTTCCGCCGTGTCCAAAATTTTCAGAATGTCGGCGACGGAAAGATGTCGGATTCCGAGCAAATCTTTGCGGCGAAATGGTTTGGTCATCAAATTTTCAAGCGGCTAATTTCACCTCTTCGATTTCGGCTTCAAAGCTGGGAAAAACAATGTCTTCTCTGGGAATTCCCGCGTCAGCGAGTTGCTGCGCGATTTCCTGATCCGTACCGTCCCATTCGAGCCAAACTTTTCCGTCTTTGATGCGAATGTGAATCGGAACGCCTTGCTGCCGTCGCCCGCTGTAATGCCAGCCGACGTTCAGTAAAAGATAATTGTCAGTTTTTTCGTCGCAAATCGCATAATCGTCAATCTTACCCGTGCTGGCTTTGTAAGATGCTTGTTCTTCGAGAATTTTCGTGATGATTCGTCGGTATTTTTTCAATTTATCCATCGCACAACATCCTCCGTTTCATGATTAAAGACGAGCACTCTTAATTTTTTCTTTTTCACCACAAAATTTATTGCATTTTTTTGAAAAAACTTTTCAAATATTTCTGCTGAAACCGCGAGAAATACTTGTCTTCCGGTTCAAGCTCCGCCAAATACATTTCGTACAAATCGTATTGTCTGAGCGCTTTCTCCAAATCTGAAGTTTTTGATGCTCCGCCGAAAACCTTAACTTCAACTACTATTTTACTGCCTTCGCGTTCGGCAGCGAAAATCCGCTCCGCGCCCAAATCAGCCATCAAGCGCAACCCTTCAAATTCAATAACGAATGGGTCGTGCGTGATGCGCTAGCCGTCTTTTTCCAAGGCGCGTTTGACCGTTTCGTGAAAAGAATCTTTGGGCGGCATGGTTTACATCGTCGGACGCTCGTAAATCCCGACGCCTTCTTCATTGTCGAATTCCGTGAGCAAAACTTTGATGATTTCGCTTTTTTTCGTCGGAACGGTGCGCCCGATGTAATCGGCTTGAATCGGCAATTCGCGGTGTTCTTTGCCGCGATCAACCAAAACGGCGAGCTGCACGCGGCGCGGGCGTCCGTAATCCATTAGCTGGTCGAGCGCGGCTCGAACCGTTCTGCCGGTGTAAAGAACGTCGTCAACCAGAATGATTTTGCGGTCTTCGATGTCGGCGTCGAGCTGCGTGCGGTTGACAATCGGGTTTGCGCCGACGGTTGATAAATCGTCGCGGTACAGCGTGATGTCGAGAATTCCGAGCGGCGGTCGGGCGCCTTCCAAATCCAGGATTTTATCTGCCAGACGTTCTGCCAGCGGGACGCCGCGCCGCTGGATGCCGACCAGATACAAATCTTTAACTCCCTGATTTTCTTCGACGATCTCAGAAGCAAGACGAAATAAAGCGCGCTTGATTCGCGCCCCATCCATAATTCTCGATTTTTCCACCAAATTTATTTCTGCCATCTTGCCAGAAATGGTAAATGGTAAATTGTAAATTGTAAATTGGAATGATTGATTTACCGCCTTGAAATTTAATTGCCGAACGCTCAAACAGCTATTTACCATTTACCGTTAACAATTTACCATTAACAACAATGTACGATTGGCTGCGTCCTTTGCTTTTTCGTCTGCCGCCGGAAACGGCTCACGAGCTAGCCGTCAAATTTTTGAAATCCGGTTTTGCCGGCAAATTCGTTAAAAATCAAAATCACTTGCCTTTCGGGGAAATCGAGTGTTTCGGATTGAAATTCAAAAATCCGGTCGGCGTCGCCGCCGGTTTTGATAAAAACGGTGTTGTCGCTTCGGAGCTTACCCGTCTCGGTTTCGGTTTTGTCGAAGTCGGCACTACGACTTTTCATCCGCAGCCGGGAAATCCCAAACCGCGCCTTTTTCGTCTTCCGCAGGACAAAGCCTTGATCAACCGCGCTGGATTTAATAACGACGGAACGGCGGCAGTGGTCGAAAGATTAAAGAAAAATCGCCCGCCGTGCGTTTTGGGAATGAACATCGGCAAAAGCAAAATCGTGCCGAACGAAGCGGCGATCGAAGATTATTTAAAAAGTTTCGATCTCGTTCACCCGATTGCCGATTACATTGTCGTCAATGTTTCATCGCCCAACACGCCGAACCTGCGCGAGCTGCAAAAAGCCGACGCGCTGGCAGAATTGCTTGCTGCGCTCCAACAAAGAAACCGGGAATTAAGCCCGAAAAATAAGCTCGTCCCGCTTTTGGTTAAAATCGCGCCGGATTTATCGGAAACGGAAATCGAAGCGATTGCGGGCGTCGCGATTGATTTGAAGCTCGCCGGAATTGTCGCGACAAATACGACAATCAATCGTGAAAATTTAAAAACGCCGAAAACCGAAATCGAGCGCATCGGCGCGGGCGGTTTGAGCGGCAAACCGCTCGCACGAAACTCGACCGAAATCGTCGAAAGAATCTTTCGCTTTTCCGGCGGCAAATTGCCGATCATCGGAGTCGGCGGCATTTTCACCGCCGAAGACGCTTTTGAAAAAATTGCTGCGGGCGCTTCGCTCGTTCAGCTTTACACGGGTTTTGTTTATCAAGGTTTGAACGTTGCGCGTGACATCAACGACGGATTGATTAAAATCTTTCAGCAACGCGATTTTAAAAATTTTCAGGAAGCCGTCGGAGTAAATCACAAATGACAATGAATGACGAACAACGAATAACGAACAAATTAATCGTCGCTTTGGACGTTTCAACGGCGAAAGAAGCCCGCACCGCTGTTTCGGAATTAAAGGATTTAGGCGTCGGTTTCAAAATCGGTTTGCAGCTTTTTGTTGCAGAAGGCGGCGGTTTTGTCCGCGAATTAACCGAATCGGGCGAGCGCGTTTTTCTCGATTTAAAATTTCATGACATTCCGAACACGGTCGCCGCCGCAGCGGTCGAAGCTGCGGGACTCGGCGTTTGGATGTTTAATCTGCACGCCGCAGGCGGAAGCGAAATGATGGAACGAACCGCCTCGGCTGTGCGTGAAATCTGCGCGCGCGAGCAATTGCGGCAGCCGAAAATAATTGGCGTGACGGTTTTGACAAGCTCGAATCGGGAATCATTGCGCGAAGTGGGAATTGAAAACGAAGTTCTGTCGCAAGTCGTTAACCTGGCTAAATTAACCGAATCCTGCGGTTTGGACGGCGTAGTTGCGTCGCCTTTGGAAATCGCCGCGATACGCGAAACCGTCGGGAAAGATTTTTTGATTGTGACGCCCGGAATCAGACCCGAATCCGCAATTGCGGGCGATGACCAAAAGCGCGTTTTAACTACGGCGCAAGCCGTTCGTGCGGGCGCGGATTATCTCGTTGTCGGCAGACCGATTTTGCGAGCCGAGAACCGCAGACGCGCGGCGGAAAATATTTTGGCTGAAATAGAATCTGTTAATGTGTAAGATTGTTGTTTTTTAAGTTTGATTTTTTTGCATCAAAAGTTTTGATGAAATTGCTTTTTTATTCTTTCGTTTTAATCATTTCGTTTTCATTTGCGTTTCCCGCCAAAGCGCAGACTGAACGTTTTCCGGTCGGTGAAAAACTCACTTATCACGTGAGCTTTGCAAATTTTACCGACGCCGGTTTTGTCGAATTGCATACGGTCGCGCGCGAAAAAGTGGGCGGGCAAGATGCGGTTCATTTGCGTGCTCGGGTGAAAACCACCGGAATGGTCGAAGCGACTTTGCTCGCGCTCGATAATGAATACAACAGCTTTATTTCGCCGGAAACCGGGTTGCCGCTGAGAATAGAACGCACTTTGCGCGAATCAATCGCGCCGACCGACATTAAGCGCGATTTTGCCGAAAACCAATCGCCGGGCGCAAACAACGTGCGCGATTTAATTTCTGCAATTTATCAAGTCCGCATGTTGCCGCTCGCTTTGAATTCGACGTTTCCGCTGCGCGTCGTCGAAAACAATCAAATTTACGAAGTTGAATTAAAAGTCGTCAAAAAAATAACCGTTTCAACCGCCGTCGGCGCTTTCGGCGCATTTGTCGTTCAGTTTCAAATCGCCAACAACGAAAAATACAATCGCTTTCGCTTTCAAATGATCGTCAGCGACGACGAGCGGCGGCTGCCGATTTCATTTCAGGTCAGACATTCAAAAGGCGAGATTCGCGCCGAATTAGCCAGCGTTCAGATTCTGCTGCCGGAAATTCAGATTCCGACAATTGCAACGCCGCCGATAATTACGAACCCGAACATTCCGCAGATTCCGACAACCGTTTCGCCGCCAAAACGGAACCCGATTCCGCCGCCGAAACCCTATGTCGAAAATCAACCGCTTGCCGCCGATTTGCCGTTTACGCTTAAAGAAAAATTGACTTTCGATGTTTTTCGGCAAAATAAAAAAATCGGCGTGATTCAATTTGACATTGCCGACCGCAAGTTTTATTTCAACCGCGACGCCGTTAATTTAACCGCGAAAATCATTCAATCGTCCGACCCGTTTCTCCCGACAGGAAGCTCTTTTACTTCCTACATCAACCCGGAATCTCTGACGCCGTATCGCAGCGAAATGCGCGCTGGCGGCTCGCTCAGCCGCTTCGGAGACCTTTACAATTTCGATCAGGAACGCGGCACTGTGACCACGGAGAAAGGAAAAACCGTCGAAGTTCCAATCGGCACTTACGATTTGCTCTCGCTCGCTTACGCTCTTCGCGCGTTTCGGATTGAAACCACGCGCGATACAAAAGCCGCTTTGTTTTTCAGCAGCTCAGCCAAAATCGTCAGCTTTAAGCTCGCCAAAAGAGAAACCGTTGACATTGGAGGAAAAAAAATCAAAGCCGTGCAGCTAAACCTTACGCTTGGCGATCCGCGTTCGGACTCGCTCGGATTAAAGCTCTGGCTTTCGGATGACGGGCAGCGACGCCCGCTGCGTTTTTCGTTTAATTCCCCGCTCGGCGAAATTCGCGCCGAATTAGCAGGCTCTCCAACTCCATAATCTTAAACTTTTCCAATTTTGATTTCGTTTGAGCTAAGCGAAATTGAAAATCAATTTCAATTTAGTTATATTAGCTTAAACAATATTTCGTTTCTCTTTTTAACAATGAAATTTAAAAATCAAAATGAAAACCGAACTTTAGCCGAATTGGAAATCGGTGCCAACGCGCGAATTTTGTCGGTCGAAGGCGACGAAGCCGTTTCGCGCCGCCTGCTTGAAATGGGCGTCACGCCGGGCGCGCCGGTTCGGGTTGTAAAAAACGCGCCGTTCGGCTGCCCGTTGGAAATTCGCGTCCGAAATTCGCACCTTGCCATCCGCCGTTCGGAAGCCGGTTTGATTTTTATTGAACAGTAATAATCCGCAGATGATGCTGATTCGGCAGATAAACCAGAGATAGTTTTATTATTATATCTCTTCCCTGAATCTGCTTGTTCCGCGTCATCTGCTTTCTATTTCCTTTTTTTAAGTGCAAAACATAGCTGTCAAAGAACAAAAGCCGAAAACCAAAGACCAAATCACCGTCGCTTTGGCTGGAAATCCGAACGCCGGAAAAACGACGCTTTTTAACGCTTTGACGGGTTTGCGGCAAAAAGTCGCCAATTATCCGGGCGTCACAGTCGAGCGCAAAGAAGGCGTCTGGCGAATTGCGGATGACAAAACTGCGACGCTTATTGATTTGCCCGGTCTTTACAGTCTGGACGCCAACTCGATTGACGAGCAGATTGCGAGAGACGTTTTGACCGGAAAAATAGCCGGTGTTAATTTGCCGGATGTCATAATCGCCGTCGTTGACGCAACAAATCTCGAACGCAATCTTTATCTCGTCACTCAGCTTCTCGAATACCGAATTCCGCTTGTCGTCGCTCTGACGATGATTGACGAAACCGAAAAAAGCGAAACAATAATCAACGCCGAAATACTCTCCGAAGAACTCGGCGTTCCGGTCGTTCAGATTATCGCCGCGCAAAAACGGGGTATCGAAGAACTGCAAGCGGCAATTTTTCAGGTTTTGGAAAACAAAACGTCGCCCGCTTCTCTGCCCTTTTTTAAGCAAAACGGCAATGGAAATTCAAATATTATTCAACGCTACGCCTGGATTTCGCGGGTCGTCAGCGATGCGGTCGAAGAAAAACAAATTTTTGAAACAACCGTTTCCGAAAAAATTGACCGCATTCTAACGCACAGAGTTTTCGGTCTCGCAATTTTGACGGCAATTTTATTGCTGATTTTCCAAACAATTTTTTCGTGGGCGACGCTGCCGATGGATTTGCTCGATGCCGGTTTCGGCGCGCTCGGCGAAGCGGCAAAAAACAATTTGCCGCCCGGACTTTTCACTGATTTATTAACGGACGGAATTATTGCCGGAGTCGGCGGCGTTCTCGTATTTTTGCCGCAAATTATTCTGCTATTTTTCTTTATTTCGATTCTCGAAGACACCGGATATATGGCGCGCGCCGCGTTTTTGATGGATCGCCTGATGCGCGGCGTCGGGCTTCACGGCAAAGCGTTTGTGCCGCTTTTAAGCTCTTTCGCCTGCGCGATTCCCGGAATTATGGCGACGCGGACGATTGAGAATCCGAAAGACCGGCTCGCCACAATTTTAATCGCGCCGCTGATGAGCTGTTCTGCGCGGCTGCCGGTTTACACTTTGATGATTGCGGCGTTTTTTAGCGGGCAATACGTTTTCGGCTTTTTGTCGCTCGGCGCAGTTTTGATTTTGGCGATGTATTTGCTCGGAATTGTCACGGCAATCGTCATCGCTTTCGTTTTAAAACGAACTGTTCTGAAAGCTCCCGCGCCGCCGCTCGTAATGGAATTGCCTCGGTATCGTCTGCCGAATTGGAAAAATGTTTTTCTCAACGTTTTTCAACGCGCCGGAATGTTCGTCAAACGTGCTGGAACCGTAATTCTGGCAATCTCAATCATTCTCTGGGCTTTAACGACATTTCCAAGAACCCAAAATCCCCAACCCGAAATCCAAAATCAAAACACGGAAATTGCAGCGAACGACGAACAACGATCAGCGAATGAAGCTGCCGAGCAGCTTAAAAACAGCTTTGCCGGGCGCATCGGACACGCGATTGAGCCGGTTATCGCGCCGCTCGGTTTTGATTGGAAAATGGGCGTTGCGCTGATTTCTTCTTTCGCCGCCCGCGAAGTTCTGGTTTCAACATTGAGCATTATTTACAACGTCGGGAAAGACGCGGACGCCGAATCGGATTCGCTGATTTCAGCAGTCCGCGAGGCGAAAAAAGACGACGGCACGCCCGCTTGGACACCTTTGACGGCGCTGACGATGATGGTTTTCTTTGTCTTGGCGATGCAATGTATGTCAACAATCGCCGTCGTCCGCCGCGAAACTAATTCGTGGAGTTGGACGCTGTTTATGATCGGTTATATGACCGCGCTGGCTTACGCAGCGTCGTTTTTAACTTTCCAAATCGGCAAACTTTTGGGCTTTTAAAGATTCAAACTCTGCAATGCAAGATTGGCAAACAATTCTGGTTTTTCTGGTTATCCTCGCAGCGTCGCTTTTCGCAATACGCCGCGCTTGGCTCAAATTTCGCGGATTGTCGGATTCAAGCTGCGCCACGGGCTGCGGAAAATGCGGTGCGGAAAGTTCTTCGTCCGCAAAACTTTTTCAAATCCTACGTCGTTGAAACTTCAGGAGGAAATGTTTTCCCGACTTGACGTAATTTTTAGCATCAAAGATAATAATTATTGAAAACGGCATTCAATTTCAACATCATTTTTATAAATTTATTCAAACAATGCAAACAAATCTGAAATTTAAATCGCTGCCGATTGAAAACGACAATCAAAAAATCGAAGTCCAGCTTGACTCAGAAAATCAAGTTACGCTGAAGCTCTCAACTTGGACTGATGGCTTGGGCTGGTGTCCACAAAAAACGATGAGCTTTGACGCTGATGTTTTGAACGATTTACAGCGAGCGCTGATTGTCGCCCGCAATAAAATCAGTTGCGAGCACGATGGATTGAGCGAAGAAGCTCAAACCGCAAAAATTATCAGATTGCCGTTTGCGGCTTAAAATTACTACAAAGACAAAGAGGCACAGAGAATTTTATTATTTTCTCTGTGCCTCTTTGTTTTTGTAG
>DASWLV010000267.1:0-11584 GCA_036400075.1 Pyrinomonadaceae bacterium | reverse complement strand
ATATTATAAAAATCGCGGGCGGAGAACCGGCAAACATTCTCGATGTCGGCGGCGGCGCATCGCAGGAGAGAGTCGAACAGTCGTTCCGCATTCTGATTGCGGATGAAAACGTCAAAGCCGTTCTGGTCAATATTTTCGGCGGAATTGTGCGAACCGATATGGTCGCTCGCGGCGTTGTCGAAGCCGGGCGAAATCTCGGCGTCAAAGTTCCGGTCGTCGTTCGTCTCGAAGGCACCAACGTCGAAGAAGGGAATCGCGTAATTGCCGAATCGGGAATGAATTTTATCGTCGCCAAAGGAATGGCTGACGCTGCACAAAAAGTCGTCGCGGCGGCGAACGCGATTTAGTCAGACAAAATAATTTTTTACCAAAAGCGGGCGATGAATTAGTTTATCGCCCGCTTTTTCAATAGTTTCTCTTTAATCTTTCAAACCTTTTACAAAACTTTAACAGTCTTTGTGAAACCAATTGAGCTTTAATGCGTTTATAATTTTGTTCGATTCGGGACGCAGATTGATGTCACAAATCGTAACCGCGCGGTGTTCTTTTCATCAGAGAACGAAAGTCTTCGAGCAATGTTGGTCGGAAAAAAAATCGGACGTTATGAAATTCGCAAAAAAATCGCCGCAGGCGGTATGGGCGAAGTTTATCTGGCGCACGACGAGCAGCTCGACCGTTTAATCGCGCTCAAGATTTTATCCGGCGAATTTTCTCTCGACGAAGCTCGGCGCAGCCGTTTCCGGCAGGAAGCAAAGGCGGCTTCGGCTTTGAATCATCCGAACATCATTACGATTTACGAAATCGGCGAAACGGACAACGGGACATTTCTCGCCACCGAATTTATCGAAGGCGAGACTTTGCGCGAATATCTGAAACGCCAGCCGCTTTCCATTGCGAGATCGCTAAAAGTCGCCGAACAAGTCGCCAACGCTCTTGGCGCCGCGCACGCTGCCGGAATCGTTCACCGCGACATTAAACCGGAAAACATTATGATCCGGCAGGATCAAATCGTGAAAATTCTCGATTTCGGGCTTGCCAAACCCGTACTGCGTAACATTGACGGCTCGCAAAGAACCGACGAATTTGCACAGACGACGCCCGGCGTTGTCGTCGGCAGCGTGCGTTATATGTCGCCGGAACAGGCGCGCGGGCTTGGCGTTGACGAGCGAACCGATGTTTGGAGTCTCGGCGTCGTGTTGTACGAAATGCTGACCGGACGACAGCCGTTTAACGGCGAAACTGCGAGCGACACGCTCGCCGCCGTGATTTACAAGGAACCCGAACCGCTCGCGCAATGGGTTCCGAACGCGCCCGCCGAATTGCAGCGAATCGTTCGCAAAGCTCTCAGAAAAGAACCCGAAGAGCGTTATCAAAACATCAAAGATTTCGCGCTTGATTTAAAAAATCTGCTTTACGAAATCGAACACGAGATCAGCGCCGAAAATAAAACGCAGCCTTTACCTGCATATTTCATAGACAATTCGAGCGCGCCGAATCGCATTCATCAAACTTCGAGCGCGAATCATCCGACGCAGGTTTCAATTGCTCCGAACGCTTCAAGCGCCGAATATCTTGTCGGGCAGGTTAAAACGCACAAATGGCAAAGCGTCGTTGCTTCAATCGGAATTATCGCTTTGCTCTCGGCAATCAGCTTCGGATTTTACCGCTGGATGAAAGTCGAGCCTTTGGCGGCGAAAGCTCCCGCGTTTGAAAAAACGCAGTTTTCGCGCATTTCGACTGACGGCAAAGCAATTATGCCGACCATCTCGCCCGACGGTAAATACATTGCTTATCTGAGCGGCGATGTCGGCAGCCGTAGTCTGGTCGTGCGGCAAGTGGCGACCGACAGCATAGTGACAATCGGGCAGCCGAACCCGTATATGTATCGCGGAATCACTTTCACGCCCGACGGAAATTACATTTATTACGTTCAATTGACCGGAGACAACAGCCTCGGCACGCTTTATCAAGTGCCGACTCTGGGCGGAACACCGAAAAAGTTGATTGAAGACGTTGACACGGGCGTTTCGTTTTCGCCCGATGGTAAACGTATGGCGTTTATCCGCCACGTTCCCAAAGACACCAACGATCTGGTGTTTACCGCCAATTCGGACGGTTCAAACGTCCAGCCGCTCGCCGGTTCTAAGGATTCCGAATTTAATTTCTTTCTCAAAGTTAATCCGCAATGGTCGCCCGACGGCTCGAAAATTCTGGTGGCGGGCGGCAAAGTCGAAGGCGGCGAGGCGGAGGGAACGCAGCTTGCCGAAATTGCGGTCGCCGACGGAAAATTTAATGTTTTTAATCCGAAAAAGTGGAAACACATTGTTGATTACGCCTGGATTAAAGACGGCTCGGCGATTTTGCTGACCGCCAAAAACAGCGAAGAAGGCGCGACGCAAATCTGGCGTTTCGGTTATCCGAACGGCGAGATTCATCCGGTCACCAACGATTTGAATAATTATTTCCGGCTCGGTCTTTCGGCTGATTCCGCGTCGCTGATTACAATCAAAAACGACGTGGTTTCAAACCTCTGGTCTTTCGCGCCGCAAACGAAAGAACTCGTGCAGATTTCTTCGGAAAATCGCGGCGCGGACGGCGAAGCGGGACTGGCTGAAATCGGCGGCGGAAAACTGCTTTTTACGCGCCACGACGACAAAACAGTCAACCTTTGGACAATCGGCGCGGATGACAAAAACGCCGCGCGATTAACCAACGAAGCCAAATTCAACGGGTATCCCGTAATTTCGCCGGACGGACGATCCGTCATTTTCTCCTCGAATCGTTCGGGAGGTATGCGAATCTGGCGAATGGACATTGATGGAAACCGCGCCGTTCCGCTGACCGAAGAAAACCCGAACATCGGCGATTTCGATCCGCAAATCACGCCCGACGGAAACACGGTCATCTTTCAGCGCGATTTGAAACAAAACGGAAATCCCGCCTTGATGAAGGTCTCGATAGAAGGCGGAACGCCGACGCAGATTTGGACCGATGAGAAAATGGCAGTTATGTATCCGCGTTTATCGCCGGACGGAAAACGCCTTGCTTTTATCACGTTCGATATGACGACCTTTAAAAAATCTCTGTGCGTCGCCGCGTTTGACGGCGAGCGTGTCGGAAACACCGAGCGCGAATTCGATTACAACTTAATCAGCAGCTTCGGTTGGTCGCCCGACGGCAAATCTCTGACGTATTTGAGCGTCGAAGGCATCCCGAATTTGTGGCGTCTGCCGCTCGACGGTTCAAAGCCGCAGCCGATTACCGATTTCAAATCCGGTAGAATCTTCAACTACGCCTGGTCGCGCGACGGAAAACGCCTGTTCATATCGCGCGGTATCGTCAATAATGATTTGGTTTTGATTCGAGACGCCGCCCTCGTTAAGTAACACTCATTTAATCTGTGTCCCGCTCATAATCTGTGTCCCGCTCAATGATTTGTTCGATACGATTAACTATAAATAAGCAACCTCTCGATTTCTTCGCACGTTTCTTCCGGCGTTTTACCTTTCGTATAAACCGTATGTCTGGCAAGCTCGTAATTACAGCGACTTCTAACGAAATTTTCATGAAAATCAAAACCGTTGCTAACATAACCTCCGGTTCTTTGGTTCAAAATTGCAATTGATTCTTCCAAATCAGGGGAAGGCATAATCAGAATTACATTCGGAAACGGCGACAACGCTTTTTTCACGCGAGCGAATAATTCCGGGTCATCGTAAATGGAATGCCCGCCGCCCAAGTCAATCACCGCAGCTTCCGGTTCTGCAACAATTTGCTCGACGCCGTAAGGCTCAAACGGCTTCCAGTATTTCGTCAACTCATAAAAACCTATCTTTTTAAGTTCAGCGGCGTGTTTTCGGTCATAACCGATTCCGTCCAAATAAGAATCAAAAACTATGTCCAGAGAGCGTTGCGGCAGATTCAGTCGCTCGGCGAGCAACCGCCCAATGGTGGTTTTTCCCGCGCGAATAGGACCAATTAAAATAACTTTGAAAACCATTTGATTTCGCCTCAATCGAAATTATCAAAGATTACGCGGAAAGAAGCGAGCCTGTTCCAACCGCGAAAAGAATCAAACGGGTGAACAAAATCACAGGCAATTAAACAGATTAAATTTCAGCGATTCCGTTGAATTTTCAATTTGATTTTTTCTTTAAGTTTTTGTTTTGTAATTTTTGCTCCGAAACATTGACGGAATCGAACGGCAGTGTTTAATAATGATTAGAAAATAATTGTTAGTCATTCTGTTTTTTTATGGCTTGGGGCGATTTGTACAAATACATCTCGGAGAAGCTCGAATCGCTTCGGCATTTGATTGACGTTGAAGATCAGCCGGAAGAGCGAGCCGACCGTTTAGCGATTGAGGCTGAGCGGAGCATTCGGCAATCGCGCGCCGAGCGAGCTTTACAGCGGATTGCGATGGCGGTTGACGCGCTGCTCGCCGAAGAAATTATCCGCACGCCGAGCGGTAAGGCTTATGTGCCGGAAAAGTTTGTAGTCTTTTTAAACCCGCAGGACGACCGCGATTGGCAGGGCAGAAAACGCGAATTTGTGCAGCAGGAACTGTCTGAAATGATTCTCGTCGAAGCGGAAAAACGAGCCGGAAACAGCGAGTTAATCACGAAAAATATCGAAATCGAGCTTCGCGTTGACGGAACGCTTGAAACCAATCTCGTCCGCGTTCAAGCCGTGCTGGAAAATAATCGAGAATTAACGGTCGTCGCAGATAACGAAAAAACGTTCGTCGTTGCCGATCAAAGAGAACCGAAAGAGCCGACGGTTTTTGAGGAAACTCCGGCTGATGAGCCTTTTTATTCAGTCGAAATCCGGCAGGAGGGGAAGCTCAAAGTCAGCGTTCCGGTTTACAAGCGCCATGCGATTGTCGGACGCGGAACGGCAAATCTGCCCGCCGATGTTCCGTTGCGCGAATCGGCAATCAGCCGCCGCCACGCTGTTTTGGAATTAGACGAAAACGGGAAATTCTGGATTACACACGCCGGCGCGAATCCGACCATTGTCGGCGACTACCCGCTCATTCCCAAAATCAAAACTCCGCTCGCTCCCGAACAAACAATCAAAATGGGAGATTTCGAGCTGAACATAAAAAAATAAGGCATAAATATATTTGACTTACCTATCTTAGCTATTCACACATTGATTGATAGTATGAATTGGAACGCAATATTTACCGCTGTTTTCGCATTGCTGCTATTAGGGACTTGCGGCGTTGCCCGTGGTCAAGATTTTAAGACGAGTGTCTGGATAGAAGACTTCACTCAATTGAAGCGAGAAATGTCCGCTCATTATTCCAATCTTGAGTGGGCTATTGAGATGCGCGGACTTGATCTCAAGCAGTTGTCGGAACAAACCGAATCTCGCCTTCTTCAAGCGCGCAGCGAAACTGAAGCGAAAAAAACAATCGAATCATTTCTGGATGCTTTTGGAGACGGACATCTAAGTGTTCAATGGGTACAAAATAAGAGTAATAATTCTTCGCCCGCTGATAATGCGCAACCAGGCAACCCAATGCCTTTATGCCAGCGACTCCGCTACAAAAGTCAAACACAGGCATCCAGAATCGCTTTTACCAGGCTGAACAATTTCCGGGAAATCGACACTGAAGATTCGAAATATTTCTCAATCGGAG
The DNA here is from genome assembly GCA_036400075.1 of Pyrinomonadaceae bacterium. GTDB lineage: Bacteria > Acidobacteriota > Blastocatellia > Pyrinomonadales > Pyrinomonadaceae > JALZCH01. Next base: position 5,937 of record DASWLV010000267.1, on the reverse strand, counting down.
TTCTGCGCGTTACAGCCAATAAGAATGTTGGCGTAATCAGAATTCCCCTCTTTAGCGAATATGCATTTCCTGATTTATGTGAGCAGGCAGCCGCCGAAATGAGGTTGACGAAAGATTCTCCGTGCGATGAAGAATGTGATGATCGAGTAGAACGAAGCGCTGCGAATCTGCTGACTGCGGCACTTTCCCGACAGATTGAAGCTCTTAAACGCAATAAGATAAGTGTTTTGCTGGTGGACATCACCGGAAATGGCGGAGGGACAAATTGGACTGAGCCAGCCGCTCGAACTCTTTCGGCTAAATCGCTTCGTTCGCCTCGCCAGCAGTTCATCCGGCACGAGCACTGGACGAAGCAATTGAAGAGGCGTTTGGAAATAATTGAAGCCGATGCTCGCCATTCTGCGTCACCAAATCGAGAGCTTTTACTGCAGGGTGAAAATATTCTGCGAAAGGCGATATTGGAGTCTCAACAGCCTTGTGACCGCAGCGGCGTTTGGGAAAATCGGAAAACGGACTGTTCACTTGTTGCGACAACTCCGCCACTATACCCGCAGAGTGTTCTTCCTTTTGCTAAGCCGGGTTCATTGCCGGATAAACCATCGAGCCGTTTCCTTTTTTATCCGAGCCGTTATGCGTATCGTGAGGGCGTATATTCAGGACCCTTGATGGTACTGGTAGATCAGGGAACGTGGTCATCGGCGGAATATTTCGCGGCTATGCTGCGGGATAATAATGCGGCAACCATTATCGGTGAGCCGACGGGCGGCGCGGGCTGTGGTTATACTAATGGAGGAATACAGACTTTTCTCAAAAACAGCGGCGCCGGAGTAAAAATACCGGATTGCGTCCGGCTTCGAGCCGATGGCACTAACGAAGTGGCGGGCATTACGCCGGATGTATTAATACCGTGGAGATCAAACGATAACCGCTATCAAAGAGTAAAACGAGTCTTTGATGCGCTGTCTGAATATATAAAGTAGGCAAACGAAGATATAGGTGAGTGAACTATATTATTACCAAAAATAACTTTCATCCTTCCGTCTTTATTTTCTCGCTGCGGCACACCGTTTGTTTAATGTTTTTAACAGTACGCTCCCCGTACTATTTTAGAGCAGAAAGATGCTTCCCAGAGATACATTGCTTGACGACCGTTATCGGATTATCGAATTGCTCGGCACGGGCGCGATGGGTTCGGTTTATCTTTCGCTTGATGAACGATTAAGCTGCAACGTCGCGGTTAAGGGTACGATAATCAAACAGTTTCGGCTCGACCCGGAAAAAGAAGCCGAGCTGCGGCGCGCTTTTGAACGCGAAGCCAAATTGCTCGCCAATTTGCAGCACGAAGCGATTCCGCGAGTGGTTGATTACTTTACCTTTGAGGACGAGCAGTATCTCGTGATGGAATATATTCCGGGCAAAGATTTGTTCGAGCAAGCCGAGAAAATGCGCCGGAAGGACGAACATTTCGATGTCGTCAAAGTCTCGGATTGGGCTTTGCAGCTTCTCGACGCGCTCGTTTATCTGCATACGCAGCCCGAACCCGTTATTCACAAAGACATCAAGCTCTCGAACATCAAAATCAACGAGCGCAATCGTGTGAAGCTGCTCGATTTCGGAATCTCAAAAGGCTATGCGGGCGAGATGACCAAAGTTGATGCGGGAAGCCTGCAAATGGGAACCGAAGAATATTCGCCGCTCGAACAGTTTTTGAAATTTCCGAGCCGCGCGGCGATAACTCTGCGGCAGGCTCTCTCAATCAAACACGCGGATAAAGTCGAGCAGGTTTTAAGTCAAAACACCGACGCGCGGAGCGATCTTTATTCGCTCGCGGTGACGATTTATCGTTTGTTGACCGGCAAACCTCCCGCCGATTATTTGCCGCGCGCTCTGGCGGTTTGGGAAGGCGAGCCGGACCCGCTGGTTCCGGTTCACGAGATAAACCCGGAAGTTCCGGTTCCGGTTTCAAACGTTCTGATGCACGCGCTCGCGCTCGATAAAGAAAACCGCCCGTGGTGTGCCGAAGCGATGCGCGAAGAATTTCAAGCCGCCTGGCAGGAACATTACCGCTCGACCGAAGTAACCAAACGAGAAGAGATTGCCGCCGAAGAGCGTACCGAATTTGAACGCCTGCTGGCGGAAGAAAGACAGCGGCGCGAAGAAGCCGAGATTGCGCGGGAGGAAAAAGAGCGTGAATTGGCGGCGATTAATTCAAGGCTACAGGAAATTACCGCCAGCATGCAGAGCGCGCCGCCGCAAGCAACAGCCGCATCGTCTTCGCCCGAAAGACGCAGCATTTTGCGTTTTCCGGGCAGAAAATACGCCTGGTTTTTTCTGATGTTTACGGTCGTTGCGGGCGTGATCTTGTTTTGGCAGGCGCGCGAGGAAACAGCCAAAGCGCGCGAGTTTGAACAGCATTTTTCGCGCGGTAAGGCTCTGCTCGACGAAAAATCGTACGACGCTGCGATTAATGAATACACCGACGCCATCGGCATCAATCCGAAATCGTCCGACAGCTTTGCCAATCGCGGCGAAGCGTTTCGCAAAAAACAGGAATTGACGCGCGCCTTGCAGGATTACAACGAGGCGATTCGCTTGAACAAACAAAATCTGTTTGCGCTCGTTAATCGCGCCGATGTTTATTGCCAGTCGAACGATTTCGACCGCGCGTTTGCGGATTTCGGCGAAGTTCAAAAACAAAAGCCGGATTACGATTTTCTCTACGAAAAACGCGGCGCCTGCTATGAAACGCGCGGAATGTACGACGAAGCCGTTGCGGATTATTCCAAAGCTCTGACGCTCGACCCGGACGAAACCTGGACTTATTTCAAACGCGGGCTGGTTTATTTTCTGACCGACAAGGATGAAAAAGCCGTCGCCGATTACACCGAAGTATTGCGCCGAACGCCCAACGATTACGCCGCATATGCCAATCGCGGCGCGGCTTATCAGCGTCTCGGCAAAAAGAATCTGGCAGCCGCCGATTTTCAAAAATCCGAAGAACTGAAAGAAGTCAGCGAAATTAAGAAATAAAGTTTTCAATTTAGCGGTTTTTATAAGGGCTTCTCCGGGGCAAAAAAGAAATACGCCAAAAATACTTTATTTGCCCATTTTCTCTCATCTTTTAATGCTTTCGTTATGTTACAATCGCAGAATCTAAGGGGCAGCTTCGTGACAAGCTAAGTTATTTTCATTATTCTGTCCTTCTTTGTTTGTTTTATCTAAAAAAATAACGGGAGCGGGAAATTGAGCGTTTTAGTTGATCGAAATACGCGCCTTGTCGTGCAGGGCATCACGGGTAAAGAGGGCACTTTTCACACCAAGCAAATGATCGAATACGGCACGCAGGTTGTCGGCGGCGTGACGCCCGGAAAAGGCGGAACGACGCACGAAGGCGTGCCCGTTTTTAATACGGTCGAAGATGCCGTCAAACAAGCAGGCGCAAACGCGAGCGTAATTTATGTTCCGCCGCCGTTTGCCGCCGACGCGATTATGGAAGCGGCTGACGCCGGGCTTCCTCTCGTCGTCTGCATCACCGAAGGCATTCCGGCAGCCGATATGGTCAAAGTTCATCATTTTCTCGCCGATAAAAAAACTCGTCTAATCGGACCGAATTGCCCCGGTGTGATTTCGCCCGGAAAATGCAAAGTCGGAATTATGCCCGGACATATTCACAAAGAAGGAAGCATCGGCGTTGTCTCGCGCTCCGGCACATTAACGTATGAAGCCGTCGGGCAATTAACCGCGCTCGGTCTCGGGCAGTCAACGGCTATCGGAATCGGCGGCGATCCGATTATCGGCACGACGCACACCGACGCTTTGCGGCTTTTTCAAGCGGACGACGAAACCGAAGGCATTGTTTTAATCGGTGAAATCGGCGGAACGGCGGAAGAAGAAGCCGCAGCCTATGCCAAAGAAAACGTCACAAAACCGATTGTCGCATTCATCGCCGGACAAACCGCGCCGCCGGGACGTCGAATGGGGCACGCCGGAGCGATTATCGCGGGCGGCAAAGGAACTGCCGCGGAAAAAATGGCTGCGCTCGAAGCCGCCGGAATTCGCGTCGCCAAATCGCCCGCCGACATCGGCGAAACAATGAAAGCCGCGCTCGGCTCATAGTTATTCGGAAGCAGTGAAATTTGAACACTCGTTCATTGTCAAAGCCGAAGATATTGACCGGCAAGGTCACGTCAACAACGTCCGTTATTTGCAGTGGATTCAAGATATTGCGGTAGCGCATTGGTTGAGTCGCGCGACAGACGAGCAAAAAGCGCAAATAGTTTGGGTTGTAATGCGGCACGAAATTGATTATCTGCGTCCGGCTTTTGAAAATGAAGAAATAATTGTGGGGACTTGGGTTGGCGAGCCGCAAGGTGCAAAATGGGAGCGTTTTACCGAAATTCGACGCGGCGATAAAATTCTGGTGAAAGCGAAAAGCATTTGGGTTGCGCTCGATTCCAAAACATTGCGTCCGCGCCGCGTAACTGCTGAAATAAAAGAAACTTTTACAAAGTTATAAAATATTCTACTTAATAATTGAGGTAATAAATGGCAGAACAAACAGGGAATTTAACATTTGGAATTATCAAACCGGACGCCGTGCGCGCCGGAAAATACGGAACTATATTGCAGCGCATTTTGGACAACGGCTTTAAAATTCGCGCGATGAAATTAAAGCATCTTTCGCGCAAAGAAGCCGAAGGTTTTTATGCGGTTCACCGCGAGCGCCCGTTTTTTGGCGAATTGACCGAGTTTATGTCGAGCGCGCCGTGCATTGTGTTGGCATTGGAAAAAGAAAACGCCGTCAAATCGTGGCGCGATTTGATGGGCGCGACCAATCCGGCGGAAGCCGCCGAAGGCACGCTTCGCAAAGAATTTGCCGCGTCAATCGGCGAAAACGCCGTTCACGGCTCGGATTCGGAAGAAAACGCAAACATCGAAATCAGCTATTTTTTCAGTAAATTAGAATTAGTGTAAAACGAAACGATGAATGATGAATGATGAACGATGAATTAAAGTCGTTCATCATTCATCATTCATCATTCATCATTTAAGAATGAAACGCTGCCCAAATTGCCAACGGACATTTGACGACAATATGAAATTTTGCCAGGCGGACGGCACTCCGCTGGTTTCCGACACCGCCGGTACGGGCGGTTCGGCGCAGGGTGCGGATTTCGATCCGATGAAAACCGTTCTCGGAACTCCGCCGCCCGTAGATTTGCCGCCGCCTTCGCCGTTTGGCTCTTCGAGCGAGCCGCCGCGTTCTCCGAGCGCGGATTTAAGCTCGCCTTCGTTTGGCGATTTGGGCGGCTCGCCGCCGCGGGACAGCCGGTTCTCCGACGCGCCCCGAGGCGCACCGACTTTTCAGGAGCCGGAACCGCAATTCGGGCAAAATATGGGACAGCAGCCGTTTGGTAATACGCCTTCGGATTGGAGTCCGCCGCCCGCGCCCGCAGCGGGTTGGGGAAATCAGGGCTTGGGGCAAAATACGCCGTTTACGCCTCCGCCGATGGGCGGTTCGGGCGGTCAAAATCAGACTCTGGCAATTGTTTCGCTCGTTACCGGCATCTTAGGATTGTGCTGTCAGATTTTAGGACCGGTCGGTTTGATTACCGGCTATATCGCGTACAATAACGCCAATAAAAACCCGTCCGTTTATGGCGGTAAAGGTTTGGCGCTGGGCGGTATGATTGTCGGCGGCATTGCCACTTTGCTGATGATTTTATGGATTATTCTCAACCTTTTGGGCGTCGTTTTAATGCCGCGTTAAAGTTGAAAACAAATTAAAGAAAATTTTATGTCACTAATCGGCGATATTATTGATTCGACAAAAGCGATTATCAAGGGGATGAGCGTCACGCTCTCAAAAATTCCCCAGGAAAAATGGACTGTCCAATACCCGGACGATCCGATTACGGTTCAGCCGCGTTATCGCGG
>DASWLV010000266.1:0-21420 GCA_036400075.1 Pyrinomonadaceae bacterium | reverse complement strand
TTAACGATTCGCGGCAGCCCGAAGCAAAAAAAGTCGGTATTTACGGAATGGATTTGTACGGTCTTGCTGAATCTCTTAAGGAAGTAACCGAATATCTCCGCCGCACGGAACCCGAAGCCGCCAAGCTAGCTTCTAAAAGATACGGCTGTTTCAGCGGTTACGGCGATAACCCGCCGCAATATGGTTACGATGTCGCATCAGGAATAAAGAAGTCCTGCGAAAAACAGGCTGCCGAGCAGTTTCAGGAGATGGAGCAGCGTTTCGCGGCGTGGCAAAGCAATCCGCAGCGCGAACGCGATGATGATTTGTTTTCCGCTTATCAAAGCGCGCGCGTGGTAAAGAACGCCGAGGCTTATTATCGTTTAAGCTACAACAGAGGCTTTTCAACCTGGAATTTGCGAGACAATCATATGGCTGACACAATTCACGCCCTAACCGGATATTTGGACGCGCTCGGCAATTCAAAATCCAAAATAGTCGTCTGGGCGCACAACACGCATCAGGGAGATGCGCGGATGACGGATATGGGAGAAACCGGGGAATTAAACGTCGGTTATCTGATGCGTAAAGCAACGGACGGAAACTCGGTGTTGATAGGTTTTACGACTTACACGGGCAGAGTTATGGCTGCTTCCGAATGGGGACTCGAAGGCGTAACTATGAGAGTGCGCCCGGCGCAGCCCGGCAGTTATTCGAGACTCTTTCATGATTCCGGTATTCCAAATTTCCTGTTAATTTTTCGCGGTAATGAAAGACTGACGCAGGAATTGGGCGGCACGCGGCTGGAGCGGGCAATCGGAGTCATTTATAAACCGCAGACCGAGCGTCAGAGCCACTATTTCGGAGCCAAAATGTCAAAACAATTCGATGCGGTAATTCACTTTGACACGACGAGCGCGGTAAAGCCTTTCTGATAAGAAGCCCGGATGAGCTTTGAAACAAAACATAATAAACAAGCTGCATTATCAAAATGAAAAACGAACAGCTCCTCAATCAGCAAATCGAAATTATCGCCCAATGGATTGTAGAATCCGAGCATATTGTCGCTTTTACGGGCGCGGGAATCAGCACCGATTCGGGGATTCCCGACTTTCGCGGACCCGACGGCGTTTGGACGCGGCGCGATTCCGGTTTGCCGCCACCGAAATGGCGCGTTTCGCCCGGACAAATCAAGCCGAACGCATCTCATCTGGCGCTCGTCGAGCTTCAACAACTCGGTAAGCTCCAATTTCTGATTACTCAAAATACCGATAATCTACACCGGCAATCCGGCATCCGACCGGAAATTCTGGCGGAATTGCACGGCAACGGGCACCTCGTCCGATGTTTGAGCTGCGACCGACAATTTACGCGACAGGAAGTCGGCTGGGATGCGAGCCGCTTCGGACACGGTTACCGAACACAAACCCCTGTTCGAGGGCAGCCTGTTTGTCCGCAATGCGGCGGGAGATTAATCTCATCGGTGGTAAATTTTAACGATCCGATGCCTCAACAAGAGCTTCAATTAGCCGGACAAAATGCGCTCAAATCAGACTTGATGCTTGTCTTAGGCTCTTCGCTGGTAGTCAATCCGGCAGCGTCGCTTGTCGGCGTTGCGATCAGAAACGGCGCTCGCGCAGTTCTAGTCAATCAGGGAGAAACGCCTTACGATGAAGTTGTTGCTCTTCGGATTTGGAGCGCAATCGGCGAAGTGATTCCACCGGCTGTCGAGCAGGCGAAGCAAATGATGCCTTAATTGCCATCGGGTTTTGTTTATGCCGGACAGGGAGCAACTACAGCGCGTTTGAGCCGGGCAGGTTTTGTCGGTTTATCGCCTTCGACCGGCATTTTGTTGATGCTGTCAACAACATCCATTCCGCTTGTAACGCGACCGAATGCGGCAAAAGTTCCGTCAAGATGTCTTGAATCGCCAACAAGAATAAAGAAATGCGTCGTTGCGCTATTCGGCGTATCGGGGCGAGCCATCGAGACAACGCCGCGCTCGTGTTTGACCGAGTTCGGCTCGTCCGCAATCGTGCGGCGCGAGCGTTTGTCTAATTCCGGCGTCATCTTTTCGCGCGTCGAAAGATTACCGCCCTGCACAACAAAACCCGGCACGACACGGCTAAAAGTCGTCGTGTCGAAAGCGCCCGTTGCCGCAAGATTCAGAAAATTACGAACCGTTTCCGGCGCAGTTTCCGGTAGCAGAGCCATCTCGATTATGCCCGCTTCGGTCTCAAGTTTGACGCACTGCTCCGCCATTTTCTGGATAGAGGCTTTGTCAAAAGGTTCTGCCGAGGCGGGTTTTGGCGCAGCGGCGGGGCGTGCGTTAGCTTTCTTTGTTGGCTGCTGTGCAGGCGTCCCGGAAACAAATGGAATTAAACAAATAACGATTAAAATAAAAGATTTTAACATCTTATTCACCTTCTTTTATCTTATCGTTTCTTTATCTAATTCGGCAGGGGTAATTACAAAAAACTTGAGCTAGATATTAGAGCGAATCAACATTGCATGTACAGTTCAGTACCGCGAACGGTAGTGAGCGGGTCAATTAACAAACCCGCTCACTACCGTTCGCGGTACTGATTGACGCCTGATTAAGTTCCAAAACACGTACAAAACGGATGGCTCCTTGCGGTCAACCATCCGTTTTGGAATAGAAATTGAGAAAGGTTATTTGCTCGAACGTTCAAGCTGCGAAGCGAGCCTGCTGACTGCCGAGAGTTTTTCCATTTCTTCTTTGGCTTGCGCCGAAGTGTTTTGGACGCCAGCCAGACGAAGGCGAAATTCGTCGGCGTTCGACGCGCCGCGCAGAGCTTCTTCGAGCGAGATAAGCCCGGATTGGTAAAGATAAAACAGCGATTGGTCGAACGTCTGCATTCCGTATTGCGATGTTCCTGCGCTAATAGCGTCGCGGATTTGCGAGGTTTTTTCTTCGTTAACAATGTAGTCGCGGATGAGCGCGGTCGAAACCAGAATCTCGGCAGCCGGAACACGCCCGTTGCCTTTGGCGGAACGAATCAGACGCTGCGAAACGACGGCTTTTAAAAGTCCGGCGAGCTGAATCCGAATTGATTTTTGTTGATACGGCGGAAACGCCGAGATAATGCGGGTAATTGTTTCCGCCGCGTCCAAAGTGTGCAGCGTAGAGAGGACGAGATGCCCGGTTTCTGCTGCGGTCAAAGCGGTTTCAATCGTTTCCAGATCGCGCATTTCGCCGACGAGAATAATGTCCGGGTCCTGGCGAAGCGCGCCGCGCAGTGCTTCGGCAAACGAGCGCGTGTCAACATCAACTTCGCGCTGCGTGACAAACGATTTTTTGTCGCGATGTAGAAATTCAATCGGGTCTTCAATCGTGACGATGTGCGAATTGCGCGTCGCGTTCATTCGGTCAATCATCGCCGCCAGCGTCGTGGATTTACCGCTGCCGGTCGTTCCCGTGACGAGAATTAAGCCGCGGTGCTCGTCCGAGATTTTTTCGATGACGGGCGGCATTCCGAGTTCGGAAATATTGCGAATGCGGTCTGGAATAACGCGGGCGACAATTCCGATGGTTGCGCGCTGCTGGAAAACGTTGACGCGAAAACGCCCCAAACCGGAAACCCCGTAGCCGAGGTCAACTTCAAAAGCCTCTTTAAAATGCTGCTTTTGGCGGTTGGACATCATCCCGAAAGCCATATCGAGCGTTTCGTCCTGACTCAAACGATTAGCGCCCGCGACCGGGCGCAGCTCGCCGGAAACGCGCATTACGGGAAACGCACCGGCTTTGATGTGTAAATCCGAAGCGCCAAAGCTCGTAGCGACGCGCAGCAAATCATCAATTTTGTTTGACATTAAAGAAAGTCCTTTGCGGTAGAAGGTTTTATTGCAGCGAGAAAGTGTTGTATGAATTTGTCGAAATGAAACGTCGGTGAGCGACGCCGAAATTAATATTAACCGCAAGTCAAACAAACGTCAACGAAGTTTTTGATAATGTTCGTAAAATCAAAAAGCGGCTGAGTTTTTAAACTCAGCCGCCTCTAATCATTAATCAGAGACATTTTATTCGTAACGCAATGCTTCAATCGGATCGAGCTTAGCGGCTTTTCGGGCGGGGAGAACACCGAAAATAAGCCCGACGCCGATTGAAACAGCCAAACCTGTAATCACAGCCCACAACGGAACGCTTGCCGGAAGGCTCGGAATCAAAAGCATAATCAGATTGCTGATTCCGACGGCTAAAACGACTCCGATAATTCCGCCGAAAAACGTCAGAACCATTGCTTCGAGCAAAAATTGCATCACGATTGCGCCACGCGTTGCGCCGATTGCTTTGCGGATTCCGATTTCTTTGGTTCTTTCCGTCACGGAAACCAGCATAATATTCATCACGCCGATTCCGCCGACGAGAAGTCCAAGACTGGAAATCGCAATTGCAATCAACCCGATCATTCCGGTCACCGAATCGAATTGTTCGATAAATTTGTCGGCAGTTTTGATGTCGAAATTATTCGGCTCGCCAAATTTAACGCCGCGCCGTTGTCGCAAAATGTCTTCCGATTCCTGCAATGCTTGAGGTATCTGACCGGATTTGGCTTTGATAATTTGCAGCAAGTAGTCACGCTGCGGAGCGACTTTACGCGCCGTGCGATACGGCAAAAAAACTTTCCGATCTTCTTCGTTTTCACCGAAAAAACCGGCTTTGCGTTTTTCCAAAACGCCGATGATCTCCCATTGCTGACCGTTCATTCGCACGAATTTCCCGACAATTCCGGTTTGTTGATCCGGGAAAAGGGCTTCTGCCGCATTAACTCCGATGACGATAACGTTTCGGCGCTGCTGATCATCCGACTCGGTAATAAAACGACCTTCGCGGACAACCACATTGGAAATTTGTTCGTAGTTTGACGACACTCCATCGGTATTTGCCCAGCGATAATTCCGTCCTTCGTAAGTCATGTTGTCATCAAAGCTGTTGCCGAAATTACCGATTCCGGGTGCTATCAACGCAATATCCTCGACTGCCGTTGATTGAGCTTTGATTGCGGCGACATCTTCGACCGTCAAAGGCTTACGGTTTCGCTCTTCGCGGTTCGGCGGACCGAAACCCGTCGTCAGGTGAAAAGCGTAAATGTTGCTCGTGCCGTATTCTTCAATCATTTGCACAATGCTGTTCCGCATTCCGGTCAAAATCGAAGCCACGATTATCGCAGTCATTACGCCGACGACGATTCCCAGCACGGTCAAAACGCTGCGAAACTTATTCGAGCGAATGCTGTCCAAAGCCATTTTGATGATTTCAATCGGAATAAAATTCGGCAGCCTCATTTGCTTTTCTCCTTAAACATTTTTCGTCAGAGCGACAATCGGGTCTAAACGAGCGGCTTTCCAAGCCGGATAAAGTCCGGCGAGAATGCCGATGACGCTCGAAACAATTACCGACAGCGATATGTAAAACGGCGTAATCGTCATCGTGATTTCAGCCAGAAATGTAATCAGAGCCGTGACGCCCCATGCAGCGACCAAACCGAGAATTCCGCCGAGAACGCAAAGCAGCGCAGATTCGATCAGAAATTGCAGCAAAATTTGTTTCCGCGTTGCACCGAGAGCTTTTCGCAGTCCGACTTCAAACGTTCTTTCCGTCACGGAAACGAGCATAATATTCATCACGACGATTCCGCCGACGATTAAAGTGATCAGCGTAATCGGCACGACAACTGCCGCGATTGAAGCCGTAAATTGATCAATTTGCCCGCCAAGCTCCTGCGTATTAACGAGTCCGAAATTATCGTCTTCAGTTCCGATCAGTCCGCGACGGTTTCGTAAAGTCAGGCGCGCGTCTTCGATAACTTGATTAAAAGTCTCGCGTTCCGATCCTTTGCCGTGAAGCTGAATTCCGTCCTGACCTCGATTGAAAAGCTGTTGATGCAGGGAAATCGGAATGTAAAGATGGCGATCCTGCGATTGCCCCATAAAAGAGCCGCGTTTGTTTTCGATTCCGATAATTTCAATCGGCAAGCCGCGCACCTTTACGCTCAATCCAATCGGATTTCTATCGGGAAACAATTTATCTTTGACATCCCAGCCAATTACGGCGACTCGCGCCGAACGGTTTACATCGTCATCGCTTATAAAACGCCCTTCGGACACATTCTTGTCTTCAATATCGAGCATATTCGCCGTCACGCCGATAATTCGAGTCGAAGGCATTTCGACTCCGTTTTCTTTTAAATCCGCGCCCCCGCCGAGCGTCGCGCCAATTTCGGTGCAGCTCCTACAATTGGCTTTGACGTATTCGTATTCCTCCATCGTTATTTTTTTGTTGCGGCGATTCGCACGTTCAAATGCCTCGTCGGACATTCTGCCCGAAAACGCGAGCCGGGCGATCATAAAGTGATTCGCGCCCAAAACTTTGGTGACCTGCGTCGTGACGTAAGAATTCAAGCCGCTGATGGAAGCGCCGACGACGACGACCGCCGCGACGCCGATAATAATTCCGATCAGCGTCAGAAAAGCGCGCAGCTTGTGCGCCAGAATCGAATCGAGCGCAATGCGGAAAGCGTCGGTGTAAAAAGAATAAAGATGTCTCATCTCGAAACTCTAATTAAGAAAGTTTATTAATTGATTTACGCTTTACGGCGTGTTGACTAATCGAATTACGAACGAAGCTAGGTGAATGTTTCGAGATAATTTCCGCTTTTCCGGCATTTTGAAAAATTCAAAATGGCACTGAAGTTCAGACGGGTATTTTATTTTTAGAGAGTTTGCCCGCGCAGCAGACCGCGCAAAATGCCGCAGATGCGGACGAATTCAAACGGCAGACGGAGCGGACTGAGCGCGGAGTTGGCGGGACGCAGCTCGACTTCCGCGCCGAAATCGTAAAAGCGTTCGAGCGTCGGATGTTTGTCTTCGATGAGAGCGACGACGCATTCGCCGTCGCGGGCAAACGCGCGGCGTTCGACGAGCGCGATGTCGCCGGCGCAAATATGTTCTTCAATCATCGAATCGTTCGGAACGCGAAAAGCGTAGATTTTTTCCGGCAGCGCCGCGCCGAGCAGAAAGCGCGGGACAAACAGCATTTCCGCGTCGTATTCGTCTTCGGTCAATTTTTCGAGCAGCGGAATCCGGCAAACCGATTTTGCCAAATCTTTTTCCGGTTCAACCGACAGCATAAACGAGCCGTTATCGGTGCGCCGCGAAACCAAGCCCTGACGCTCAAGCGATGTCAAGTGTTTTGAAACCGCAGATTTCGATTTAATGCGAAAATGCCGAGCGATTTGCTGATACGAAGGCTTGTAGCCGTGTCGCTCAATAAAATTCGTAATGTAGTCGAGAATTTCCTGTTGGCGCTGTGTGCGTGCGGACATTTAATTTATTTGTTCTGATAAAAACCGCCGGAAAACTATGTTCGATAAATCCCGTTCGGCTAGGGATTTTAGATTTTCTTTTCATCGCGCGTCAAGCAAATTATTCAATAAAAATCGAATAAATAAAGATTGACAGACTGTAAAAAAGTCGGCAATGATGAATGCTGTTAACAAAATAACGAATAAATTTATGAGCGAAATTAAACTTAACTCGCAAGCTTTTTCTTTGCCGGACGATTTGCGCGGCGCGGTTGAACAGGAATTGAGCGATTGGAACCGAGAAAATAAAACCGGGCGTTTATGGGCGAAAGACGCTGGTCTGTGGACAAATGGGGACGAAGCGAAATGGCTCGACTGGCTTTCGATTGTCGAAAAACAGCGGGATGAAATCGCGCGCATCGAAAATTTTCAAAACGAAGTTCGCGCACGCAATTTCAGTCATATTCTGCTGCTCGGAATGGGCGGCTCGTCGCTCGCGCCGGAAGTTTTGAGTTTTACTTTCGGCAAGCAGGACGGTTTTCCAGAATTTCACATTCTGGATTCGACCGTTCCGGCTCAGGTTCGCGCGGTGGAAGAAAAAATAGATTTGGCGAACACGCTTTTTATCGTCGCCAGCAAAAGCGGTTCGACACTTGAGCCGAATTGTTTTAAGCAATATTTCTTTGAAAGAGTTGCGGAAACTGTCGGACGCGAAAATGCGGGAAACCAATTTGTTGCCATCACCGATCCGAACTCGAAAATGCAGCAAGTCGCCGAGCGCGACGGTTTTTGGCGCATCTTTTTCGGCTTGCCGGAAATCGGCGGACGTTTTTCAGTCCTTTCCGATTTCGGAATGATTCCCGCCGCCGCAATGGGTTTAAACGTTAGCGAGTTTTTAAATCGCGCCGCGTTAATGGTTGAGGCTTGTCAAAATGCGGACGCGGAGAAAAATCCCGGTGTTATGCTGGGCGCAATTTTAGGCGCAGCTCACCGAAGCGGGCGCGACAAGCTGACGATTTTCACTTCGCCGCAAATTTTTGATTTGGGCGCGTGGCTCGAACAACTAATCGCCGAATCTACCGGCAAAAACGGCGCAGCGATAATTCCGATTGACGGCGAAGAAATTTTGCCAATCGGAAATTACGGCGACGACCGCATTTTTGTTCATTTAAAACTCGAAGGCAGCCGAAATCCGCACGAAGACGCCGCGATTGAGGCGCTCGTCAGAGCCGGTCAGCCGGTCGTCGAAATCAATCTGCCCGACGCAGGCAATCTCGGACAAGAGTTTTTCCGCTGGGAAATCGCTACGGCAGTCGCCGGAAGCATAATGCGAATCAATCCTTTTAATCAGCCGGACGTTGAAGCGGCGAAAATCGAAGCCCGCAAAATTACCGAAGAATATGAAAAAACAGGCGAGCTGCCGGAGGAAACCGCGTTTTTTGAAGAAAACGGAATCAAATTGTTCACCGACGAACGCAATTTAGCAGAGCTTAATTCATTGCTTGCAGGCGAAAAATCTTTAACAAATTATTTGCGCGCGCATTTTGCGCGGATTAAAGCGGATGATTATTTTGCGCTTCTGGCTTATCTCGAAATGAATGCGGAAAGCTTTCAAATCTTAAGCAATTTGCGGCATTGGGTTTTGGAAAATTATCGCACGGCGACTTGCCTCGGATTCGGACCAAGGTTTTTGCATTCGACCGGGCAGGCTTACAAAGGCGGCGCAAACAACGGCATCTTTTTACAGATTACGAGCGACGATTCGATTGATTTCCCAGTGCCGGAACAAAATTTTACTTTCGGCGTCGTCAAAGCCGCACAAGCGCGCGGCGATTTTCAAGTTTTGCTCGACCGCAGTCGCCGGGCTTTGCGCGTGCATTTGGGAAAAGATTTGGAAACCGCTTTTGAGATTTTGATGGCGGCGCTCAAATCAAACAACGGATAAATAAAAACTCCGGTTTAAGTTTGCGGCGAACTTAAACCGGAGTTTTATTGATTAGATTTTATTGATTTTAGCTGACCTGTCTGAGCGTAATGCGTTCTGAATTAATGCGCGATGTTCGCTCGTTGGTCAGTTTTTCGAGTTCTTCGACGTGAAGCTGCTCTTCGGCGATTCTTTCTTCGAGCCAGAATTGCGTCGGTTTATGATCATCGCACAATTCCCAGGCAGCCATATAACCTGCCAAAGCCTCGCGTTCGAGCGCCAAATCCATTTTCAACATTTCCGATAATTCCGTTGCCTGTAAAATCATCGCCGGCTCGACTGTCGGAACGCCGCCGAGAGAAACTATTTTGTCGCCCAAATCATAGGTGTGTCCATGCGCTTCTTCCGCCTGATCGCGGAAGAATTTGCGATAGATTTCGCGTTCGATTCCCGTGACCAAAAAACTGTGCTGCGTGTATTGAATAGTTCCCGCCAATTCGAGCGCCAACGCCCGATTCATACATTCGATTAATTCCGGTTTTGCCATAATATCTCGCCTTTCAATAAATGCTAATTTAAAAATCAATTACCAGAATAAAGTTTTAAAAATATTTTGTCAACATTAAGTTATTGTAAGAAAAAGATTTAGTGCTGAAATCCAATTTCAATTTCATTTAGTCGGGAAAACGTCAAGCACATCGGGGGGAAATTCTACGCGGTCAAAAACTTCGGCAAGGCTTAAAACGCAGTTGATTGAATCAATTTTAAAATTCGCCGCCAAACCGTGATATTCGTGTAAAATCCAAGTTCCATTTTCCTGACGAACATAATGTTCGACGACCGGCTTGTCCTGAGAAACCAAAATGTAATCGGTTAGCGTCGGATTCCAATTGCGGTAACGCATAAACTTTTCGCCGCGATCAAATTCCGCACTGCTTTCTGATAAAACCTCAATCACGACGTTCGGATTAATCAAAACGTCTTTGTATTCGTCGTGATGCTGCAAAGCGTCGCAAAACACAACGACATCCGAATAAGAAAACATTCCTTTTGTCGTTCGAGCTTTTTCGGGAATAGCACCGCTGCGAACCTTTGTATCTTTTGAGCGCACGCGGCAAGGCGTTCCTTTAAGCTGAGAGCGAATTTCGCCAACTAAGTTAGAGCAAATATCGCCATGAGCATCAGATTCGCCAGCCATTAAATAAATCTCGCCGTCGAGAAACTCATAACGCTCATCGCTCGAACGCTCGATTTCGAGATAATCTCCGATTGTGTAATACGCCTTTGGTTGTGCTAATCCCATAAAATTCAAGGCTAAAGTTAAGTTACCGCGCCGCCGTCAACGATAAAAACTTCGCCGTTCATAAAGCTGTTTCGGTCGCTGACGACAAAGGCGGCGACTTCAGCTAATTCTTCGGGTTTGCCGAGTCTGCCTTTGGAAACCCAAAAATCGTGCATTTGCAGCAGGCGTTCGGGTAGCGTGTGAGCCAAATCGGTATCGAAAATTCCCGCGGCAATAGCGTTGACGGAAACTCCGAAATTAGCCGCTTCGCGCGAAAGACATTTGGTAAAACCGATCATCGCGGCTTTTGAAGTCGCGTAATGAACCGAAGTCGGCAGCGCGCGCAGAGCGCCGACTGACGTAATATTTAAAATCGCTCCGGCTCGCTGCCGGATCATTTGTTTATAAATCGGTTTCGTTACGGCGAAAAGGGAATTGACGTTGGTGTCAATCACCCAATCCCAAGATTTATCGGTGGTCGTGGCGAAATTGTCAGGTTTGTTAACCGCAGCGTTGTTGACCAAAACATCAATTCCGCCCCATTTTTCGACCAATTCGCGCGTCATCTTTTTCAAACCCAAACGGTCCGTCACGGAAATTTTAAACGCTTCGGCGCGCCGCCCGAAAGCACCGATTTTCTCTTTAACGGCTTCCGCCAAATCATCGCGCGAATGATAATTAAAAGCCACGTCAGCGCCTTCGCGCGCAAAAACTTCGCAAAGCGCCGCGCCGATTCCGCGCGTCCCGCCCGATACAAAAGCGCGTTTTCCTTCTAATAAAAGACTCAAAATAAAAGCTCCAATTCGTAAAAATCAGTCAAAACAGTGTAAAAGTTTATAACAAAAGCCGGTTGCGGAAAACATTAAAAGAAAAAGGCGAGTCGGAAACACGCCTTTTACAATTGTTTTTAGCTTAATAAGCTCTGGCAAAAATAACTCGCTGGTTCGACGGCATGCCCGAATAAACGTCAACACCCGATTCTTCCGGTGCAGCGAGTGGAATGCAGCGAATTGTCGCTTTTGTTTCTTCTTTGATTCGCTCTTCGGTTTCCGCCGTGCCGTCCCAATGCGCCGACAAAAAACCGCCGCGCTCGATTTGTTCTTTGAATTCGTCCCAGGTGTCAACGCGAAAAGTATTTTCCTCGCGGAAATTCAGAGCTTTTTGATAAATATTAGCCTGAATTTCATCGAGCAGATTGGCGATAAAATCCGCCGCTCCGTCAAACTGCTGCGTTTCTTTTGCCAGCGTGTCGCGGCGTGCGATTTCTAATGTCCCGTTTTCCAAATCACGCATTCCCATCGCTATGCGGACGGGGACGCCGCGCAACTCGTATTCGGCAAATTTCCAGCCGGGTTTATTGTTGTCCGAATCATCAAACTTAACCGAAATGCCTTTGGCTTTTAATTCGGCGACCAGCGGCGACACTTTTTCGCTGATTTTTTGCAAATCTTCCGGCGCTCGATAAATCGGAACGATAACGACTTGAATCGGCGCGAGCTTCGGCGGCAAAACAAGTCCGTTGTCGTCCGAATGCGCCATAATCAACGCGCCCATCAATCTGGTTGAAACGCCCCACGAAGTTCCCCAGACAAGCTCGCGCCCGCCCGCTTTATTGGTAAAAGTCACGTCAAAAGCGCGCGCAAAGTTTTGTCCCAAAAAATGCGAAGTCCCGCATTGCAGAGCTTTTCCATCCTGCATCAAGCCTTCGATGCAAAGCGTGTCTTCAGCTCCGGCAAAACGCTCGTTCGGCGTTTTCGCGCCGCGTATTACGGGCAGAGCCATCCATTCTTCGGCAAAAGTCGCATAAACTTCGAGCATCCGATTCGTTTCTTCCTGCGCTTCTTCGGTGGTTGCGTGCGCCGTGTGACCTTCCTGCCAGAGAAATTCGGTTGTGCGCAAAAACATTCTCGTCCGCATTTCCCAGCGCACGACGTTTGCCCATTGATTAATC
The DNA here is from genome assembly GCA_036400075.1 of Pyrinomonadaceae bacterium. Lineage (GTDB taxonomy): Bacteria > Acidobacteriota > Blastocatellia > Pyrinomonadales > Pyrinomonadaceae > JALZCH01. The sequence goes on along the minus strand of DASWLV010000266.1, from coordinate 8,959 downwards.
AAAAGCGGCAAATCGCGGTAAGATTGAATCCAATTTTTGTACGTGCTCCAAATTACGGTTTCCGAAGTCGGGCGCACAATCAGTTCTTCTTCGAGCTTTGCTTCCGGGTCAACGATTACGCCGCTTCCGTCTTCGGCGTTTTTCAAACGGTAATGCGTGACGACGGCACATTCTTTGGCGAAGCCTTCGACGTGCGAGGCTTCTTTCGATAGAAACGATTTCGGAATAAAAAGCGGGAAATATGCGTTCGAGTGTCCGGTTTCCTTGAACATATCGTCAAGCGCGCGCTGCATTTTTTCCCAGATCGAAAAACCGTAAGGCTTAATCACCATACAGCCGCGGACGGCGGAATTTTCCGCCAAATCCGCGCGCTGAACCAATTCGTTGTACCAGGCTGAATAATCTTCGCTGCGTTTTGTAATACCTTTGCTCATAAATCTAAAAATAAAAAGATGCTAAATTTGATTCAAGCATCTTCGCATTTTCCTTTTGAAAATTAAAATTGCTGTTTTTCAGCCGTTCGCAAACTTTATTTGCCGCTCGCAAAATTTCAGATTATAAATCAAGATTTTTGGCGTATTTTGTCTGGGGAAAGTCCAGAGCGATTTTCAAATTGGCGCGACAGTCAGAACCGCGAACGGTAGTGAGCGGGTAATAACCACGTCGCTACCGCTCCGTGTTCTGACAAGCGGCGCTATTTTGAGAAACGCTATAGTTTTAGGAGATGCTCAAAATGAAAAAAATATTCACAACGATTGCTCTCTGTTTGCTCACGGCAAATTGCGCGATTACGGCTCAAACTTCCAAAGCTCCGATCCGGTTTGCCGAAGGCGTAATTAACACGGCAGCCGACGAATACAATCCGACTTTTACGCCCGACGGGAAAACCGTTTATTTCACGCGCCGCAAAGACCGTCGGGGCAACGAGCAAATTATGTTTTCGCGGCTTGAGAACGGAAAATGGAGCGAACCGCAAATCGCGCCGTTTTCAGGCGCGTTTCAGGATAAAGAACCGATACTCTCGCCCGACGGCAAACGCTTGTTCTTTGCTTCGACGCGCCCGAACGGACGCGACCAAAAGGCGAATTACGACATCTGGTTTGTCGAAAAAACTAATAATGGTTGGAGCGAGCCGCAAAATTTGGGCGCGGAAGTGAATTCTCCCGGTTATGATAATTATCCTTCTGTGGCGAAAGACGGCACGCTTTATTTTGCTTCCGTCCGAATTGAAGGGCGCAAAGACAACGATTTGTATCGCTCGCGTTTCGTGGGCGGAAAATATCAAAAAGCTGAAAATCTCGGCGAAATTAACACTCCGGCAACCGAAGCCGATCCGTTCATCGCGCCCGACGGAAGCTATTTGATAATTTGCTCCGACCGACCGGGCAGCGAAAGCGAAGAAGGCGATTTGTATGTCAGTTTTAATCGCAGCGGGAAATGGACAATTCCGCAAACTTTGGGAAAAACAATCAACACGAAAGAATATGAATACACGCCGCTGGTTTCGCCCGACGGCAAAAAGTTTTATTTCTCGCGCGGCTGGGGCGACATTTACGAAATTGATTTTGCGGCTCTAAATTTTGACGCGCTCAAACAAACTGCGAAAGAAGCCGTCGCACAAACGGCAAACAAAAGCGCCAAGTATTTGTTTTATCTGCACGGAAGAATCGTCGAAGATCAAGGTGTGAAAGCCGTCAGCGAAAGATACGGCGCTTACGAATACGAGAAAATTATTGAAGGCTTGCGAGCCGAAGGCTTCAACGTCATCAGCGAACCGCGCCCGAAGGGCACTGATGTCGAAGCATATGCTGCAAAAGTCGCCGAACAAATTCGGCAATTGTTAAAAGACGGCATTGCGCCTGAAAATATCACAGTTGTTGGAGCGTCTAAAGGCGCGTTTATTACAATGGTCGCCTCGACATATCTGAAAAATAAAAACGTAAACTTTGTGATTATTGCGGGTTGCGGCGTAAACGAAGATTTTTTGAAATTGATTAACCTTCACGGCAACATTTTGTCAATTTACGAAAAAAGCGATTCGGTCGGAACTTGTCAGCCGGTTTTCGACGATGCCGAAGGAATTAGCAAACGCAAAGAAGTTATGCTCGAAACCGGTTTGGCGCACGGTTTTATTTATCGCCCGTTGAAAGAATGGTTAATTCCGGTGCTTGATTGGGCGCATTTTCAAAAATAACTTGGAGAAATTATGTTAAAAAAAGTCTTGGTTTTAGTTTTGCTAATTATGTCGGCACTTTCCGTCACTTTGGCTCAAAGCAGTGAGAAAGCGATTGAAGAAATTAAGAAAATGGATCGGCAATGGCAGGTCGAATCATATTCAAGCCGTGATTTGAAAGATTACGACCGAATTGTCGCCGAAGATTTTTTAATCACGGGCAGCAACGGCAAAATACTGACTAAATCTGAGAAAAGAGCCAACGTCAAAGCCGATTACACAGAGTTTTCGCCGGATGCTGTTTTCAAAATTGATGAAACGAGTCATAAAGTTCGAATTCTCGATGACGATGTAGCAGTCTCGACCGGGTACATCATCGAAAAATACGTTTATCAGGGAAACAAGATTGACGCCCGCGTTTATTTCACCTGCACGTATTTAAAGCGAAAAGGCGTGTGGCAAGTCGCGGCGGCGCATTACACCCGAATCAAACAGCAATAATGCGAACAAGATTAACCGAAAATTTATCGCTTTTCTGGACGCTGCAAATCGTCGGCTGGTCGGGTTATGTTCTCGACCGTTATTTGTCGGCTGAAGGGCGGTTTTTTCCGGTTTATTTTATTTATCTGGTCGTCGCCTGCGCTCTGACATTCGCTTTGCGACCGATTTATCACCGCGTTTGGAACAGAAAGCCGAATGTTTTGACAATCGGCGCGGTCATCGTTGTTTGTTCAATCGCCGCCGCTTATCTCTGGCTGATTTTAGGGGAAATTGTTTTCGCAATTTTAGGAATCAGACGGTTTCCGGTGCCGGATAAGCAAAACTTGATCGCTTATTTATCCGACACTTTTATTGTTTCCCTGCAGCATCACAAACCGTTTTTGTTTTTGTCTTGGAGCGCGCTTTATTTCGGCATAAAGTATTGGCAAAGCAAACGCGAAGAAGAAGAAAACGCTTTGAAATCGCAGGCTCTGGCGCAGGAAGCGGAATTGAAAATGCTGCGTTATCAATTAAATCCGCACTTTCTGTTCAATTCGCTTAATTCCGCCAGCGCGCTGGTTCACGAATCGCCGCAAAAAACCGAAAAAATGCTCGGCGAATTATCCGAATTTTTGCGTTATTCGCTCGTTCACACGAAAAATGAAACTGTGACTTTGCGAGATGAAATTCAAGCGGTCGGAAATTATCTCGAAATCGAGCAGGTGCGTTTTGAAGATAAACTAAAAATCAAAATTGATGTTGCACCCGAAGCCGAAAATTTCCGCTTGCCGAGCTTTTTGCTGCATCCTTTGATTGAAAACGCCGTCAAATACGGAATGCAAACCAGTTCGATGCCGCTTGAAATCGAAATTCAGGCGCGAAAAGAAAACGGGCGACTTTTCCTTGAAATCAGCAACACCGGAAAATGGATTGAAATGTCCGCAAACGGTTTTGCGCGAAACGGAAAATCAACGCACATCGGTCTGCAAAACGTGCGAAAACGGCTCGAGCAGGCGTTTCCGAACGAACACAAATTTGAAACTTTCGAGCGCGACGGGCGAGTTTTTGTTCGTTTGGAAATCGGGAACAAATGAATCGAATCTGGAAAGCGGCGATTGTTGACGACGAGCGTTTGGCGCGAAATAAATTGCGGAAAATGCTGGCTGAATTTCCAAACGTTGAAATTGCCGGCGAAGCCGACGGCGTTGATTCGGCGATTGAAGTTATCGAGAAAAGCACGCCGGATGTTGTTTTTCTCGATGTTCAAATGATCGGAGCGAGCGGTTTTGATTTGCTCGAAAAAGTCGAAAACGATTTTCAAACGATTTTCGTCACGGCTTACGACGAATACGCGATTCGCGCTTTTGAAGTCAATGCGCTTGATTATCTTCTCAAACCCGTCAAACCGGAACGGCTCAAACAGGCAGTCGAAAAGCTTTCCTCGCAATCAAAACCCGAAATTACCGCAAAAGTTTTAGAGCCGGACGATTTTTTGTTTCTCACTTTCGGCAAAAAATCGAAATTCGTTGCGGTAAATTCAATCAAATATATTCTGGCGGCTGACGTTTACAGCGAAATTTACCTTGCGACGGGCGAGCGCGCTTTGCTTTTAAAACCGCTCAACGATTGGGAGCGACAGCTTCCGGCAAAGAATTTCGTTCGCATTCACCGTTCGGCAATTGTCAATCTGGCTTTTGTCGAGCGCGTAGAAAATCAATTTAATTATTCTTACAAAGTTTTCCTGAGCGGCGAATCAAAACCGATTTCGATGAGCCGACGTTTTGCCGTCAGGCTCAAAGAACGGTTTTGATTTTTAATTGCTGATTCCAAAAAACTCGCTATTTGGGCTGCCTTAACTCTTTTAATTTTTGCTCGACGTTCGTTCGCAAATTGTTTCTGAATGTTTCGTTGATGCCTTTGTCGAGCGGCAAAACTTGCAGCACTTTTTCATAAAACTTAATCGCCATTTCCTTATTCCCGCTTGCGTCGTAAGTCTCAGCCAAACTGTCGTAAACGTTTGCCGAAGCCGGATGCGCTTCCGCGTTGAGGCGAAAAATGCCGATTGCCGTCGCCATCTGATTTTTTCCTTTATATTCGTAACCCAGAATGTTAAATTCCGATTCTCTGACGATTGGGCTGTGCGGCTCCTGGCGTTTTAATCGGTTGAATGTTTTAAGTGCTTCCTCAAAGCCGCTGCGCTCGATAATTTCGGCAAACATTCGCTCGCGCGGGGTGAAATAAGGCTTTTCGTAAAGTATGTTCGTTATCGCCTGCCACATCCGAACGGTGTCCAAATCGAAAAAGATGCCGCGATTGTTTCTATTGACCAGAATCGCAATTGCGCGCTCTTCGTTTGGAAAACGCGCAAAAACTCCGCTGTAGCCCCACAAATCGCCGAGCTTGTAAACGATTTTGAAATCCGCCGGTGCCGGTCGCAGATTTTTTGTCGGGTCAATGATATTAAGAAACGGCTGCTGCAAATCGCCGAAAGAAAGATAACGGACATTCCAACTGAACGACATATCGTCCAGAACGGGCGTAAACATTGCTTCACGCATCTGCCGGGAAAGAAATTTGTCATCGTAAAGCGCGCGATCCAGCCGGAAAAGGTCTTCGACCGTTGAATACATGTCGCCGCCCGCGTAGGCGTGTGTCATATCCATAAACGGCGTTTGCCCGAAACCATTTCCGGTTTTGAAATATCCCTTCGCCAATCTTTCAACAATTGGTACGCCGCCTTTTAGCTGGGAGCGCCCCTGCTCGTTGCGGAAAACAATCGGGCTTGCGCCTTCCGCTCCGGTATCAATCATTCCGGCGAGCGCTAAGACTTCATCGCGCATCGCTTGTTCAAACGTTTTTCCGGTCGCATTTTCTATCATCAGCGACAGAAGCATATAAGCCATAGTTCCGTATTTGACTTGCGTTCCCGGCTCAAATTCCAAAGCTCCGTTGCTATATCGCGCAAGCAGTTGCTGAGGTGTGAACGGATCGCGGATTTCCCGTTCCGTCAGACCGGGGCGAACGAGTGTGTCGGGGATTCCGCTCGTGTGCGTCAGCAGATGTTTGACTGTTACTTTATCGGCAACGTCTTTGCGGTAATCGGGCAAAAAGTCCGAGACTTTTGAATCGAGCGAAAGCTTTCCCTGCTCGATTAATCGCATTGCGAGAACAGCAACAATCGGTTTTGAGATGGAGGCGATTCTGAATTTCGTGTCGGTAGAGTTCGGCACTCGAAATTCTGCGTTGGCGAAACCGAAGCCGCGTTTGTAAATCACTTTTCCGCGCTCGGCGACCAGCACGCTGCCGTTGAGCAATCCTTCTCGAAAATAAGCCTGCAATAACTCGTCAATTTTCTTGCCTTTGCCCGCCGCAATCGTTGTTTGCGCTTCGACGACAGTAAGCGAGAAAAAGACACACGACAACACCAAAGCGAAAAACGCTCTTAAATTTTTCATTCGTTTTTACCTCTGAAATTTTGAGTCTTAGCTCTTTGTTAAAGAAAAACTTTGCTAACCGGCTGCGCCCTCTCTCCGAAGGCTGATTAACTCGTTAATCGTAGGATTTTTTATTCCGCGCGTCCTTATCTTCTCGATAAAAGGCGAAGTTATTCCGTGAACTCGCAAAGTGAACAAATCGTTGATTGTTAAATTTGCAAAACCCAACGAGTATAAATCCCGAATCCAATCAGTCGTGATCCCGTGAATTCTCATCGCGGCAGCGTCGTTTGCCGAAGGGCGATTTATTCCGAGCGAAACGAGTTCCTTAATCCAATTCGCGGAGACGTTTTGATTTTTTAAATGAATGAGCTGTTTGGCGTTTACATTGTTTCCGAACAAGGCTTTCATTTCTCTGGCATAATCGGCTCCGACAGCGAAATGCCGGAAATCAAGCAATATGTTCGCCGGTAAATTGCCGTAGCCTTCATCGCTCATTTCGTTGATGTAAGCGGCGCTGACAGCGTGACGGCGAAAGTCAATCAGTTCTTCGCTCGAAAGCTTACCGTAACCGAAATCCGCCATTTGTCTCACGAACGTCGCGCTGACGCCTAATTTTTTCATCTCAATCAGCGTATTAGCCGGAAGATTTTTGTAACCGACAGCGGCGAGTTCTTCGATGTATCCCTCTGTTACGCCGTATTCGCGCAAAGAGTCTTGTTGTTCGATGGTCAGATTAATTTGCCCGCTTGTTTCCTTGTCGTGCGCTTCAACGCCGCTTTTTTCGTCAATTTCAAATGTCGGATTTTCCGCAACGACTTCAGTATTTCCTTCGCGCGCCGGCAATCCCGGCGAGTCGGAATCATTCTCACGTTCGAGCGTTGATCGCGTTTGATTTATATGAACCTGAAAGACTAAAGGTGTTCTGTTTGCGATGTTTTGCGAATCGAAACCGGAATCGTTAACTTGAGTCGTTTCATTTTTTTCCAGCCAAGCAGATTCATCGCTTGCGACCGCCTCGCTTTCGTCAAGAGCAATCGGAAACGACTGCGACGCAACCGGCAAAAATGACGCACCGAAAATTCCCGAAAGCAAAACGAGCGCGGCACAAGCAAGGCGTAAGCGAACTGGTTTTTCGGAAAATTTGAACAGCCGCCGGACCCGGTTTTCAAGCCCGTCGCTGCTTCCGATTTCAGTTGCCGCAAAACCGAAAGCTCGTTTTTGAACCGTCTCAGCCGACCACCGCGCAACCAGCATCAGCGTCTTCGCGTAATCTGCGGCTGCAGCTTTGAAATCCGTTTCGTTTTGCTGCGAGACAATGGCGGCGAAATCCGCAGCCGCTTCCCGCTCAAGCCGCGCCGCCCGCTCAAGATACCAGAGCGGCGGGCTGAACCAGAAAACGGCGCCCGCCAGTCGCAAAACGGCATTTATCGCCGGGTCGCGCCAGCGAACGTGATTTAACTCATGACGCGCAATGCTTCGGATTGATTCGGCTGGCAGCTCCGCGAACAAACGGGCGGGAAAAACAACTGCCTGTCGAAAAAATCCGGTTGCCAGCGGACCTTCCGATTCACTCAAATAAAGCGGCACGACGCCGTGAAAATCGCCTTTGTTCAACGCTTCAATATCTGCAAGCCGCCATTTGCGTCGTTTGCTTGCCAGACAAGCCCAGCCCCAAATCTCTCGCGTCAGCAATAAAATCGAACCCGCCGCCCACAATGACAACAAACTGATTAAATGCCGGGGCGTGACGACAAATTCGGGATAATAACTGGCTGAATTTTCAGCAGAGATTGAAGTGGTTTCCGGCAGAATCGGATTCGACGATTCGATTTTTGGAGACGATTGTTTGCTAAACTTCTGCGTAACATTGCCGCGCTCCAAATTTTCAGCCACAATCACGAACGACGTTTCCCGCCGTTCGCCGGAAGCGAACATCATCCAAACGGGCAGCAAAATTGAGAGAAAAAAAGCTGAAACGGCGATTACGTAACGAATCCTGGGATGCGCGTTTCGCGCGATTTTAAATGCGGCAGCAATGCCCAACGCCAGAATAATGCCGATGAGCGTAACGTTAATTGCCAGTAAAAGAGCGGCGAGCGAGATATTCAGCAAAATGCTCATTTCCCCTTTTCTCCGAGACTGTTTTCGTCAATGATTGCTTGAACGCGCCGAAGCTGCTCCGGGCTTAATTCCTGTTCAACCAGCCGCGCGGCGAGCGCTTCGACCGAGCCGTTAAAAAAGCGCTCGGCTAACTTTTTGATGGCGCTTCCGACCGCCGACGGTTCTTTGACGAGCGGTTTGTAACGGTGCGCCCGCTCCGAATTATCCCGGACGACCATTTCTTTGGCTTCGAGCCTGCCGAGCATTGTCATAATTGTCGTATATGCCAGTTCGATTCCGTTTTCCTGTAATTGTTTTTGAATTTCGGAAACGGTCGCCTCGTCTTGCTGCCACAGCGCCTGCATAATATCAAGCTCGCGCTCGCCCAGCTTTTGCTGCTTTTTTATTTCCATAAAGATACTACTCCGGTAGTAGATGCTGAAGGAGTATAACCGGGCTTGATTTGACTGTCAACTACATTTGTAGAAGTTTGAGGATTTCATTTCCCGATGACTTTTAAAGGTCGTTAAAGAATGGCAATAATCTTGATTTGTTTAATTGCTTATCCCAAAAAAATCGAAGTTTAGGCGCAGAGTCGTTCCGAAAACGTTTAAATCGCCCGGATTAGTCGTCGCGTCCTGCTGCCGCATATAATAGGCGTCGAGCGTCAGATTTTTATAAAGTTTCTTGCTTGCCCCGCCGGTTAAACGAATGCGCGAAAATTTCTCGGCTGCCGAATCATAAAAAACTTCCGCCGAAACAAACGGTT
>DASWLV010000265.1:0-11662 GCA_036400075.1 Pyrinomonadaceae bacterium | reverse complement strand
TCTGTAAAAATTATACTGCCTTCGGTTGCAGCTACAGGAGGCGCAATCTGCATTGTCGCCAAACCCATAATCGCCACCGGAACCAAAACCGCGAAACCGGCGAGCGGACCGGCAACTCCGATGTCGAAAATCGCGCGCTGCGTCGGCATCGGCGATTGAATTTTAATCACCGCGCCGAGCGTTCCCGCCGGACTTAGAAACGGCAGCGGCAGAAAATAGGGAAGCGTTGATTTAACTCCGTAAATCCGGCAGGCAATGTAGTGACCGAATTCGTGCGCGGTCAAAATCGCCAGCAGACAACTCGAAAACAGCAAACCGTTGATGATAATTGCAGGATTTAAAGCAATTTCGTGAAAAACAATGGCAAAGCCCTGTGAGAAAAAATATGGCGCGAAAAAAATGAAGTCGAAATAATTGGTCGGAACCGGAATTCTTTCCAGCACATTTATTTCTCCGAACGGAAAAACCATTCCGGCGACGGTCGCCGAAAAAAATGTGAGCAAAAACAAAAAGCCGTGTCGAAACCAATCTTTGATTGACGGGCGCAATTCTTCCGGCGAGTAAAAAGGCTCGAAACCGAAATCCGAATAAAAGCTGTCTGCCATTTATAAAAAAACCTTTTGACAGAATAAGCGACTGCAAATGTTTTCAAGCAGTTTGCAGTCGCTTTTCAACAAAATCAAAAAAGATTGCTTTTCGTCAGATGCCTATTTTTTTCTCTTCGCTGTCTTGCTGCCGTTCGAGGGCTGTAAATCTTTGCCGGGTTTAAAGCGGATGGTTTTGCCGATTGGAATCGCCACTTCTTCGCCGGTTCGCGGGTTGCGACCGACTCCGCGTTTGCGGGGTTTTACGGTAAAAACGCCGAAACCGCGCAATTCGATGCGCTCGCCGCGCACGAGAGAATCTTTCATCGCGCCGAAGAGCGCGTCAACAACTTGCTCGGCTTTTTGTTTCGGAACTCCGGTTTCATCAGCCAAACGATTAATTATATCGAGTTTTATCACTTTTGTTTTCTCCGATTAGAATATAACGCATCGCCGAATGTCGGGGAAATATAGTCCGGCTAAATGCTTTTAAGGATGATAGAAAGCCGTTGCGAATACTGTCAAGCCGGACGCATTTTTCCGCTCGCTAAAAAACGGGAACGACATTTGCCAACAATTGGATTAATATAAAATAAACGACCGGATTTAATACGAAGGAGCGCGCGATATGCTTTGGAAAGGCAGACAGGGAAGTTCAAACATTGAAGATTTACGCGGAATGGGCGGTAAAGGTTTGGCGCTCGGCGGCGGCGGATGCGGTACGGTGATTGTGATCGTTCTGGCTCTTTTGTTCGGCGTTGATCCGCAAAGATTGTTAAATCAACTGCCCGGTCAGGAGCAGCAAGCTCCGACACAGACGCAGCAACAGCGTGCGGGCGCGCCAGCGCAGCAGGACGACGAAATGAAACAATTTATTTCAGTCGTACTTGCCGACACCGAAACGGTTTGGAACGATATTTTGCCCAAACAAGCGGGCGTGCGTTATCGCGTACCGACATTGAGATTGTTTACAGGCTCGGTGAGTTCGGCGTGCGGACGCGCCAGCGCGTCGGTCGGACCGTTTTATTGCCCCGGCGATGAAAAGATTTACATTGATTTTTCTTTTTACCGCGAGCTGAAAACTCAATTCAAAGCGCCCGGCGATTTCGCACAGGCTTATGTTTTGGCGCACGAGGTTGGGCATCACATCCAAAACGTTTTGGGAACATCGGACAAAGTAACCGCCGCTCAACAGCGTTCGCGCAGCGAAGCGCAATCGAATCAGCTTTCGGTCGCGCTCGAATTACAGGCGGATTGCTACGCCGGAGTTTTCGCGCATTACGAGCAGAATAAAGGCTATCTCGAAGCGGGCGACGTGCAGGAAGCACAGACGGCGGCAGCGGCGGTCGGCGACGACAATATTCAAAAAATGAGTCAGGGCTATGTCGTGCCGGATTCATTTACGCACGGCTCGTCGCAACAGCGCGCTTCGTGGTTTCAACGCGGTTTTCAAGCGGGCGATATGCGTCAGTGCAACACTTTTGGCACCAGCGGCGGACGCGGCGGTGGCTTTTAAAGTAAAATTTCTGTAATTTTCATTCTCGGCTGGCTTTAATTGCTCTTTCAAGGTACAAGAAAGATTGAAATTCCTGTAAGCTACAAAAAGCTGCAAAAAAAGAATGAAAATTTTACTCTATAATCCCGATAACGGTATCACCCGCAATTTTATGCCTCATCTTTGGATGTTTCTGCTGCAAGCTCTAACGCCCAAAGAACACGAAGTAATCTTGATTGACGGCAACGCGAAAGCAATGAACGAAGCCGAACTGGTCGAGTTTTGCCAAACAGAAAACATCGGTTTGGTCGGAATCGGCGCGATGACCAGAATGGTCGCGCGCGCCTATAAATTTGCGGACGCTTTGCGCGATGCCGGAATTAAAGTCGTGATGGGCGGACCGCACGTCACCGAATGCCCGGATGAAGCGCTCGGAAAAGACGGCGGAACGCGCCACGCCGACGCGGTTGCTTTGGGTGAAGCCGACGAAACCTGGGGTTTAATCGTTGCTGATGCGGCAAACAATTGTCTGAAAGAAGTTTACCAGCCGGAAACCGACGCCAAAGGAGTTGATAAAAAACCTTCGCTCCAGCCCTATCCGCATATTCCCTGGGAAACTCTGGATTTGGATCAGTTCAGTCTCGTGCCGCAATTTTTGCGCCCGCATTTGGCGAAAATGGGCGGGGGTTGGGGCAGCTTTCACGTTGTTCCCGTCGAAACCGGGCGCGGCTGTCCATACGGCTGCGAATTTTGTACTGTGACCGGATTTTTCGGCGATTCGATTCGTTTTCGCACAAACGAATCGGTAGTTGAAGAATTGTTGCGTTTAAAAGCGCTCGCTCGCCGCGAAAAAGGTCAGATTGCGGTTTTCTTTATTGACGACAATCTCGCCATCAATATCAAGCGTTTGAAATCCCTTTTGAAAGACGTTATCGCAGCCGAAGCTCAATTGCCCTGGGTGGCGCAAATCAGCGCGAATTTGCTGATGAAAGACGAGGAGTTGATTGATTTAATCGCCGAAGCGGGTGGCAAATGGATTTTTATCGGAATGGAATCAATTGATCCGGCGAATATGGCTGACGTTAACAAGAATTTCTCGCGCCCGTCGGATTACAAAACCGTGCTTGACCGGCTCGCGCAACGCAATATTTACGCGATTACTTCGTTTATTTTCGGAATGGACAATGACACGCCCGGAGTCGCGGCGCGAACGCTCGAACAAATCGAATCGTGGCAGCCCGGTCTTCCGGTTTTCGGACAATTAACGCCGTTTCCTTCGACGCCGCTTTACACTCGTCTGGAAAAAGCCGGACGCCTCGACCGACCGAAACACTGGCTCGATTTCGCGCCGTTCGTCATGGCGCATAATCCTTTGAAAATGACGATTGAAGAAGCCAAAGAGGAAACGTTTCAGGCTTGGGCGCGCTCGTACAGCCCCGAAAGAAACGCTGAAGTGATTGAATTCCTCAAAGACAAACCGATTGGTTATCGAATCAGTCATCTGGTTTCGCGGCTATTCTTTCGCGGAATTTATTTCCCGCAAATGAACAAACGCGATTGGGCGAAATTGCTGTTTCAAAACCGCCGAACACTTTTTAGTTTGACGAAAGAAGGCGCGCAATTGTGGCGAGCGGCGCGAAAACGGCAAAAGAACGAAACTCTTTCCGAAGCCGATTTAATTCGTGATTAACTAAGGCTGAAACGGTTTGCCGTAAAGCTGTTGATAAACCCAGCCGAGAACGCGCGCTTCCGCAGTGCAAAGCGTGACTAGCCAGCAGGCTGTTAAATACAATCTCTGCTCGATTGTCGAAGAAATCAGCGCGGCTTCGTCGAGCGGCGATTCGTGTCGTTCGACGGAAAATTTATAATCCTGAATGATTTGATTGCGGGTTTCGTTCGCCTGCTGCAAAGCGCCGAGCAATTCCGAAACCCATTCGTGCAAATCCGCTTCCGTGTTGTTTTCGCCCAAAGCCTGAAAAATTCCGATTGCCATCCGGTCTTCGGCGCTTGGAAACGGATAAACTTCCTCGCCGAATTTGCGAGAATCCTCCTGTTTCCACTGAAAAAGCTGCTCGTTGTGCGGATGCCGAATCGCCGCGACGCGCTCGTCGTAATTCAAAAACCACTCAATCACGGCAGCGAGCGATTCGTTGGTCGGCGAACCGTCCGACGCAATCACGAGCGCGGGCGGTTGATTTGTTGCGGCTTCGGGCATAATTGAGAAAAGTTTATGTTTTTATTGATTAAATTTCAAAGCGAAATTCGGCACGGCTTCGCCAACGAGCGTTTTTCGATGATTTCTCAATTCGATTCGGGCAAACGGTTTTAAAGATTCGTGTTCCGACGGTTCTAAAATTTCAAGCTGCCGCAAAACTTCCAAAACGGCGACGGGACGCGCGCGGCGGTCGCTGCCGTCTTCGATTTTCAGCGCGATTCCAAGTCCGCGTTTCCAGCGCTGGCTGGGCAAAACGCCCGCCGTATAAACGCCTTCCGCACCGATTTTTGAGACGATTCGCCCGCGCAGCGCGCACATCAAAAGCGTGTCGAGCCGTTTAGGTTCATCGCCGGCGATCATTTCCGGGTGTGACATCATCGCCGTAATCACGCGCCGGCAAGCCTCGCACGATTCCGCGTCGAAATCTTCGGGCGGCAAAACCAGCTTCGCAAACATTCGCGCCATATTCACAATCGGCAAAGCGAAATTCGCTGCTGAGCAGCCGTCAATACCGATTCCGATTTGATCGCGCGACAAACCGGAAAATCTTTCGACAATTGCTAAAATCTGCTGCTGAATCGGATTTTCGAGCGAGTGGTAATTTTCGGTCGGCGCGCCTATTTGACGCGCAAAAGCGAGCATCGCGGCGTGTTTGCCGGAACAATTGTTGTGAAGCTGCAAAGGTTTTTCATTGCGGGAAATAAGCGAGCGCGCAATTTCGGTTGAAAAAGGCTCGTGTGCACCGCAACGCAAATCTTTTTCGGTAAAACCGCCTTTTTCCAGCATCCGCGCGGCTGTGGCGATGTGCATCAATTCGCCGTTGTGGGAAGCGCAAGCCAGAGCGATTTCTTTTTCGGTAAAACCAAATCTTTCCGCCGCACCGCTTAACAAAAATGGAATCGCCTGAAAAGGCTTTCCCGCTGAGCGCAAAAACGTGACGGTTTCGGGATTTCCAAGACTAGCAATCAAATTTCCATCGCCGTCAACAACCGCCAAATGCCCGCGATGAATTGATTCGACAATTCCGCCGCGCGCGACTGTAACCAAAATTTCAGCGTCCATCATTAAAAAATAAAACGCTGACGATAATATCACGCATTACGATTTGTAAATTGAGAGACTTTCTAAGAGTTCTGTCTGGTCATTTCGCCATAAATGGATAAATATGGCAATAAATGAACCGATAAACAGATAAAAAAATACAGTCGCCAGCCTCGACCAGCGCGCTCCATACATTTCGCCGCACATACAACCGCTACAGCCAAATTCCGGTGAAATTTTGTGATAGGCGTCGTGCGATATTCCAAAATATAAACAATCGAACATCACAGAGAATGAAAAGACGGTAACGAACAAAATATTTCGGAGAATCGGATTCATAAGCGCCTCCGAAATATTTAGACACTTTGATTAAGAAATTGTTCCATCTGCTTGAAAATCTCTAATGTCTTTAAAGGGCTTTTCGCGGTCGGTAAAATCCGGGCGGTAATAATGCGAGGCGGATTCGTATTCCTGAATCCAGCCGTTTTCCATTTCCAAATCTTCCAAAATTGAAACTGCCTTTTGCCATTCGCGCTCGGAGATGCGGCGCGAGAGCAGAATATAACGCGCGTCCGTCGCGGCTTTGTTGGTCGCGTAATATTGCGCCATCAAAGAAATCGCCACGCGCGGCGACAGCTCGTTTTTAATCCAGCGCAGATTTTCTTCGATGTCTGCTAAATCGTTCGGCAAAACGAGCAGGCGAATCACCAGACCTTTTTTCAGCAAACCGTTTTCGTCAAAAACAAGCTCGTCGCCGGTTTGCCGGAACATTTCTTTGATTGCGGCGCGCGCAAAAAGCGGGTAATCGCGAATCTTTGAATATTCAAAGCCGGCGTCAGATGAAGCGTATTTCAAATCGGGTAGGTAAACATCAACAATTCCGTCCAATAGGCGTAAAACTCCGACCGAATCGTAAGCGTTTGTATTATAGACAATCGGTAAATTCAAACCGTTTTCTGCGCCGATTAAAATCGCGCGCGCCATTTGCGGGACAAAATGCGTCGGCGATACAAAGCCGATATTGTGACAGCCTTTTGCCTGTAATTCGAGCATCATTTCGGCGAGCCGCTCGTGCGTCGTTTCGTTCTTTTTCTGCTCGCGCCAGATTTGCGAGATTTGATAATTCTGGCAATAAACGCAGCGCAGATTACAGTTGCCGAAAAAGATGTTTCCCGCGCCCTTCGTTCCGCTCAAAGCAGGTTCTTCGCCGAAATGCGCGGTGTAACTGGAAACAACGGGAAGTCGCCCGGAATAACAAGCGGCGATTTCGTCTTTGAGACGATTATTGCCGCAATCTTTCGGGCAAACGGTGCAGGATTCGAGCAGTTTTTCGAGTCGTTCAACTCTTTTTCTCAGCTCGCCCGCCGCCAATAGTTTCGTGAATTTTGGTTTTAATTCTTCTTCCAAAAGCATTATGTCCGTATTTACTAATCACGGCTTCGGGCGCTACGGTGCGCGCCAATTCCCACGTGAAATCCATTTCGGCATTGACCGTAGCGGTCGCCATTCGCGTTTCGAGCAGCATCAGCAGACTGCCGTAAAACAAAAAAATGATTCCGACAATTCCGATTGGAATCGGCAGCCAGCGATAAGTGTTGGCGAATCCGGCGACGGCGATTGAGACGCTGGTTAAAATAAAAAAGCCCAAACCATAATAAAAAGCGCCCATCGCTTTCTGCAAAATTCGCGCGCGGCTCGTAACCTTGTCAAGCAGGCTAACGATTGTTTCCAAACGCCGTTCGTAAAGCGGAATCTCCGTTTTATCTTCGGTCATAATCAGTTCGCTCAAGCGTTGTTCCAAAACGCGCACGCGGTCAACGACGCGCCCCAATCTGGTCGAAGTCGAAAGCACGAGCGAGCCGGTCGCGGAAATCAACAACGCGGGCGTAATCATCGCCGTTAAAAATTCAATCGTTGAATTGAGCGCGTTCGGATTTACGTTAAATTGAGCGAACATAAAACTCGATGCCGACAAACAGCGGCAACAAAAATCTCTTGCCAAACAGTTTACAGTTGACAGTTAATAGTTGATAGTTTTCGCAATCGAACTGTCAACTGTAAACTATCAACTGTTTTGCATTAAAACCGAATTTATGACCAAAGGAACCGTCAGAGTTTTACAACACACGAGCGAAGTTTTAAAAAACAATCCGCTTAATGATCCTTTTGTCCGCGATTTATATGTTTATCTGCCGCCCGGTTACGGCGAAACGCCGGAAAAACGTTATCCGTCGGTTTATGTTTTAACCGGATTTACCGGGCGCGGGCGAATGTTTTTAAACGATAACGCTTTTCAGCCGAATTTCGCCGAGCGAATGGATAAATTAATCGGCGACGGAACAATCAAACCGATGATTGCCGTGATGCCCGATTGTTTTACGCGCTATGGCGGCGCGCAGTATATCAATTCGTCGGCAACCGGAAATTACGAAGATTATTTGACCGAAGAAATTGTTGGGTTTGTTGATGAAAGTTTACGCACCGTTAATGACAAAAACTCGCGCGCCGTGATGGGCAAATCTTCGGGCGGTTACGGCGCGCTGGTAATGGCGATGCGGCACGCGGACAAATTCGGTCTCGTTTGCTCGACGAGCGGTGATTGTTATTTCGAATATTCGTATCAGCCCGGATTTGCCGATGCAGTTCGCGCAATCAAAGGCGAGCCGCTGAAAATCATCGAGAAATTCTGGGACGAAACCAAGCGCAAAGGCAAAGACGATTTTGCCGCGCTTAACACAATCGGAATGAGCGCGTGTTATTCGCCGAACGAAAATTCTCCGTTCGGTTTTGATTTGCCGTTTGATTCGGAAACCGGCGAAATTTTGCCGGAAATTTGGGAGCGGTGGCGGGCGCACGATCCGGTTTTTATGGTTGAAAAATACGTCGAAAATCTAAAATCGCTCAAGCTACTTTTCATTGACGCCGGAACGCGCGACGAATTCGGGCTTGATTTGGGAGCGCGTATTTTGTGCAGCCGTTTGAAGGAAAACGATGTGCCGCACATTCACGAAGAATTCGACGACGGGCATTTTAATATTTCTTATCGTCAAAACCGTTCGCTCGAAATGATTTCAAACGCGCTCGAATGAAATTCCGGCTTTCAAAAACACAAAGAAACTCGCTTTAGGCGCTTGGCTCGTCAAATTCAAAAGTTTGATTTCCTGAATCCCGGCTGACTCGTTCGACTTCCGCCGACATTTTTCCCTGTAGCATCAGCCGGAACATTTTCCAGTCTCCGGCAAACGACCAGAGCGGATATTTAAAAGTCGCCGGACGATTGTGTTCGACGAAAAAATGACTGATCCAGGCGAAAGCGTAACCGGGAATGAGCGCCAGCGGAAACCAATACCAGGTTCCGCGCAAAACGAACCAAATCAAACAAGCGATGCCGACCGAAGTGCCGATAAAATGCAGAATGCGCGTCGTCGGATGGCTGTGTTCCGCGACATAAAAATCCCAAAACTCTCGAAAATTCTGCGGTTCGTTCATATTTTTAAACCTCGCCGTTAACAAATAAATTTATTGTCAAACAATGTACAGTTTAAAATGCAGAATTTACAATTATCGGGCGGCAGCAAAACGAACTTTGCCGTGATTTTGTGGCAAACTGAATTTGAATGAACAATCCGAGAATTACAGGACAGTTTTCCGACGAGCTGGAAACTGCAATCAAGCTGGCTCGCGAAGCGGGCGTCAAAATCATGGATTTTTACAACACCTCGTTTGTCATTGAGGAAAAGCTGGGGCTTGATAATTTCGTCGAGCCGGTGACGGAAGCCGACCGGCAGGCGAGCGAAATCATCGTCGCCGGACTCAGGGAAAATTTTCCCGACGACGGGATTCTTTCCGAAGAGTTGATTGACACGAGCGAGCGTCTGGCTTTGAAACGCGCCTGGATTATTGATCCGATTGACGGCACTTACGGATTCGTCAAGCGCGAAGGAGATTTTGCCGTCCAAATCGGTCTGGCGGTTGAAGGCGAAGCCGTATTGGGCGTTCTTTACGAGCCGCTTTCCGAAAGATTGTTTTGGGCTGTACGCGGCGAAGGCGCGTGGCTCGAATTGCCTGCGCAAGAACGGCAGAGTGTAACGGTTTCCGAAAAAACTCGTTTTTCCGAAATGATTGTCGCCGCATCGCGTTCGCATTACAATCCGCGTCAGCAGCGTTTGAAAAAATATTTCGGGTTTAAAAAGGAAATCCGGCGCGGCTCGGTCGGCGTCAAAGTCGGGCTGCTGACGATGCGCGAATGCGACGTTTACATAACTTTCAGCGCCCGCACGAAACATTGGGACACTTGCGCGCCGCAAATCGTTTTGGAAGAAGCGGGCGGGAGAATGACCGACCTTTACGGCGAACGAATTCGCTACAACACGCCCGACGTGCAAAATCACAACGGAGTCGTTTCGACAAACGGCGCGGCGCACGACGAGATAATCAGTCGTCTCAAACCTTTGTTGACCGAATTCGGCAAAGTCAGAGTAAAAACCGCGAAGTTGAGAAAATAAGCGGCAATTTCGATTCGGATTTGGTTAGCTCGATTCGTTTTTCGAGCGGATACACTGCATTCGCAGCAAGTCTTCGTCAATATGAACCGGAGGCTCATTGTTAATGGAAACGATAATTACCGTTTCGCCGTGCATCATCAAAACGTTAATCACGCGAAGCCGCGCGGTTTCGTCGTTGCCGTGCTTGAACAGTAATTCGTCTCCGGGCTTTATTTCACCTTCGAGCATTTCTATCATTCGGTTGTAAATCGTGTGGAAAAAATAACGGGCTGCCGCTCTTTTGCCCGCAGTCGGTTTTGAATGTATTAAACTAATAAAATGAAAAATTCACAAGACCGCAACATAAATTCATAAAAAATTAACACATTTCTTCTCCGATTTGAGTAAAGCTCGGTCACTGCTTTAAATATCGAACTCTTGTAAATCGGAACTTCCTGAGGTTTTGTTTGCCGATAAATTCGGCTTTATGTTGTATAATAGCTTTACGGTTTTCAAACAATGGCGCTCAAATTTTTACATATTTCCGACGTTCACCTCGGCTGCACCCGTTATCATCTCGAAGAAAGTCCGAGAGATTTTTTCCGCGCGTGGTACAACGTTTTGCAGGATTACGCGGTCGCCGAGCGGGTTGATTTCGTTTTGATGTGCGGCGATTTTTTCCACAAACGCAACGTTGACCCGCAGGCGATGAATCACGCCGTCGCCGGTCTGCAATTGTTAAAAGATCACAATATTCCGGTCGTTTGCATCGAAGGCAATCACGACCAAACGCCGAACGATACCGATCATAGCTGGATTCGCTCTTTGGCAAGCTGGAAGCTGCTGATTTTGCTCGAACCGAAAACCGTAGCCGACAAAGACGGAAAAGGTAAATTCGAGTTTCAGCCGTGGGATGCCGAAGATTGCTCCGGTTCTTTCGTTGACATCAAAAACGCGAGAATTTTCGGCTCGACCTGGTACGGCGCTTCGGCAAATACGGCAATTCCGATGCTGACTGCGGCGATCAAAGAAAACCGGCGCGAAGGCGCGTTTCACATTTTGATGCTGCACACGGACGTTGAAGGGCATCAAACGCATCCGATTCCCGCGTTAACTTTAACGAATTTAAAAGAATTAAAATCCCTGACCGATTATGTCGGACTCGGACACACGCACAAGCGTTTCGAGATTGACAATTGGGCTTTTAATCCCGGCTCGCTCGAAGTCACTTCGATTGACGAATACCGCGAAGAACGCGGCGCGTTTTTGGTAGAAGTTTCCGACGACGGCGCAATCAACGCACAACATTTGCGCGATTATGTCCAGCGCCCGTTTCACCGTCTCGCGTTCGACGTTTCCGGGATTGAAAGACCCGAAGAAATTACTGACGGCGTGATGGCGCAAATCGAGCGCGAAGTGACGCCGCACAGCGTTGAATCGAAAAATCCGGCTCCGATTTTAGAGATTCGTTTGACCGGGCATCTGGGGTTTAAAAATTCTTTGCTCGAAACCGACAAGATTCGCGCCGAAGCGCAAAAACTGACCAATTCACTGCACGTTCGCTTGAAAAATTTCACCGCGCCCGTCGAATATGCAATTGCGGCTGATTTAGACGAGAACGCAACGCGCGAAGAACGCGAGCGTCGCGTGATTGAAGATTTAATCGCGCGCGATAATCGTTACAAGGAAAACGCGCGCGAAATGGCTGAACTTGTCGTCGGAGCAAAACGCTTGGCTTTGAGCGACGAGCCGCCGGAAAAAATTTACGAGCTGATTGCTTTGAAAGCATAATCGTTCGTTGTTCGTCGTGCGTTGTTCGTTGGAAAGAAAATCAACGAACAAC
>DASWLV010000264.1:0-9316 GCA_036400075.1 Pyrinomonadaceae bacterium | reverse complement strand
TTGACGAATTGTTAATCGCTCGCTGTTTACTACTTTTTTATTTACAAATCGGTAATTTGGTGTATTTTTGTGGCAGCGATGCGCGCAGCAGAATAAATTCGGGAGAATTTGAATGATGACTAACACAGCAACTTCGCGTTTTATATCGGCTTCGGTTTCCGACAAAGGTTTGAGCGAGAAACGCCCAGTTAACGAAGATTCGTTTTTGGAGCTTGTTGATTTGGGATTGTTCGCCGTTGCCGACGGCGTCGGCGGCGCGCAAGCCGGAGATGTCGCTTCGCAAATGGCGATGGAAGTTTTGTTTGAAGCCTTTTCGCATCCGCATCCCGGCGTTGATACCGAGGAACTGATGGAAATGGCGATTCAGCGCGCCAACCAGTCAATTCATCAAATGGCGCGCGATCTTCCTTCGCTCGATATGATGGCGACGACAATCGTTGCTCTTCACATCGCCGACGGAGTTGCCATCATCGGTCACGCAGGAGATTCGCGTCTCTACCGGCTCGATACGCGCGGCAATCTGTTCCGCGAAACGCAAGACCATTCAGTCGTCGAAGAAGAAGTCCGCGCCGGGCGAATGACCGTCGCGCAAGCCGCCAATCACCCGTCGCGCAATGTCATCAGCCGCGCGCTCGGCGCGGAAGATACGGTCGAAGTTGATATGAAAACGATTATCTTCGAGCCGGGAACAACATTTTTGCTTTGCTCTGACGGCGTTACACGACACATTCAAGACCATGAGCTTCGTGAAATTCTGCTCGGCAATCGTTCTCCGGTTGATGTCTGCAACGAAATCAAAAATCTCTGCTACGGGCGCGGCGCGGAAGACAATTTAACGGCTGTCGTGGTCAAAGTTGCGCCCGGTTCGGAAACCGCCGCTTTTGATGAAGACGAAGCGACAGTTCCCGGCGTTCGGACTGCTACTACGCCTCGAAACGAAGATTTTCATAGCGGAAACGGCGCGCTCAAAACTCAAAACGAAGTCGAAACTGATGAATTACCGCCGATTATTCACGACGAAGCGGCTACGCAGCCGCTCGAACCGCCCGCGACGATGAGCTTTCCCGCCGCGAAAAACAGTCTTGACGACACACCGGCGGACGAACCGAGGACGCAGCAAACGGTTCGTCCCGGTGAAATAACGCTGCCGAACAAGCTCGAAAACGAGCGTCTGCGCGAAAAGGTCAACGCAGCCGCGCCGCTGATTTTCGAGCCGATTGAACAACCGAAAAGCCGCAGCTCAATCGGAAAAATATTGACCTGGCTGCTTTTGATTTTAATCGCCGCGGCAGTTTTTGCAGTTTTGATTTATGCGTTTATGCGCTCGCAGCCGCAGCCGATAACCGAACCGCCCGCGACATCTCAGCAAACGTCGCAATATCAGTCGTCGCAGATTTCCACACTCGCCGACAGCGGATTGAGCGCCGCCGAAGTTACCGAATTTCGCACTTTTGAAAGAATTCGCCGAACGGTTGACGACAATCCAGCCGTCGCTCCAAACACTGCCGCGCCTGTTTCGGCGGCGGATTTTTATTTGCGCGGACGCGCTTTTTTGCAAACCGGAAATTATGAATCAGCCCTCGAAGCTCTGAAAACTGCGCAGGAAATGCTGCCCGAAACGAGAGATGTTGACCGCGAAACATTGCGCGTTGATGTCGCTTTTGCAATGGCGGCGGTCGGCGCGATGGCGAATAACGCCAATTCAAAAAAAATGCTCGCCGAATTAATTACCGAACGTAAGGAAACTGCCAGAAATTCCCCGCCGCCTGTTCGCTAAGTTTCCCGACAATCCGGTATCAATTCTCGCCTTTTTATCATTATTGCAACATTGTATTTCGACGTTTCGTTTTAATTTCGGACGCCGCGATTTTGGAGTTTCTGCTTTTCCCGGGTTTGTGCGAATATATTCGCAGAAGCTCTCCGGCACACGGCATTTGAATGAAAGAGTTAGTTTTACAAAACACCAGACTCGACGGGCGCTACGACGTTCTCAGACTTTTGGGACGCGGCAGCTATGCCGAGATTTTTCTCGCCCGCGATAATCAAGCCGCTTCGGATTCTTCGCACAAGCTTATCGTCATCAAAGCGCTCAACGTTTTTTTGCAGGAAGCGCCCGACGCCGATTTGGAACGAACGCTGATCGAAAATTTCCAGAACGAAGCTTACGCGCTCGACAAAGTTCGTCATCCGAACGTCATCAACCGGCTCGGACACGGCACGGCGCGCGATCTGCGCGGAAGCATTTTTCATTATCTGGTTTTGGAATATTTGCCCGGCGGAAATCTGTCCGAGTTGTGCCGAAACACGCCGCTCGGATTTGAACAAGCGCTTTTTTATTTCGAACAGGTTTGCGCAGGTCTTCAGCACGCGCACGAGCAAGGTATTATTCATCGCGACATCAAACCGCAAAATCTACTGCTTACGCAAAACCGCGAAGTCGTCAAAATCGCCGATTTCGGAGTTGCGCGATTTGCCGATCTCGATTCGCCGATCACGCGCGTCGGCACAAACGTTTACGCCGCGCCGGAACACAGCCCTGCGAACAGCAATTCGCCGGATTTTTTAACGGTTCAAAAACTGACTCCGGCAGCCGATGTTTATTCGCTGGCGAAAACGATTTACTCTGTGATGTTCTGCGAATCGCCGCGTCGTTTTTCCAATTTGCCCGTCACCGAATTGCCCGAAAAATATCAAAATCAGCGATGGTCGGAAGGCGTTTTGCGTGTTTTGAAAAAAGCGACGCAAACCAATCCGGCTGACCGCTTTCAATCCGTTCAGGATTTTTGGCGCGATTTTGCCGAAATAAAAAACAAATTAAACGATTCTTTCAGGCAATCAACCGAGCTTGATTCTACAAATTTAACGGATTTCGTTCCGCAAGCTCCGGCGACACCGAGCTTTCCGTCGCTCAAAGCGGTTCAAAAAGCCGTTGTCGAAGAAAGCAGCAACCCGATTTTGCCAAAACCTAAAATCGTCGTCGAGCTAAACCATACGGAACAAAATCGTTCGCCGGAAAAAACTACAATTCAAACTGAAACGATTTCCGCCGAACCGCACCGAACGAATTCCGGTTTTGTTCCGGTTTTCAACGGCAATCAAAACAATTTGCCGACAAACGGAAACGCGGCGCAGCTTCAGGAAATTTCAGAGCAATCGGTTGAAAATCATCGTCAACGACCAGCCGGTTTTTTCAAAAAACTACTGGTCGCGGTTCTTTTGCTGACGATTTTTTCCGGCGTGCTTTACGGAACTTTCCAGTATTTGCGAAACGGCGGAATTTTGCCTTCAAGCATCAATATTTTCAAAACGCAGCGCGGCGTTGCCACCAAAGACGCTTGGCTGCGTTCATCGCCCGGTGTTGCAAACAATCAGCTTGGAATCGTCACCGAAGGCTCGGAAATGAAAATTTATAATAAAAGCTCGGACGGAATCTGGTTTGATGTTGAGATAGTCAAGCACGGTCAACCGGAAAAATCCAATTTAAGCACTATGCGCGGCTGGATTCACAGAAGCATTGTTGATTTACAGTAAACAGTTATCAGTTATCAGTCATCAGTTATCAGTCAGAATACTGTTAACTGATGACTGATGACTGATAACTGATAAATTATGGGAATTCTTGATACTTTAAGACGCTGGGTTGACGGTGAAGACGCCGAAGACGCTCTCTCGCGCGCAGCCGCTGAACAAGCGCGTCCGCGCCGACAAGCCGAACAATTTATCGTCACTATTGCGCGCGCCATCGGCGAAGTGATGCAGGCTGAAGCCGTTCCTCTGCCGCCCGATCAAATCGTAATTCCGCCCGAATACATCGTTTTCTTAAGCGAAGATGACGACCGCGAATGGCAGGGAATGAAACGCCGCGCGCTCGAACAGGGTTTGTATCACGTTTTGGCTGAACACGCCAGAGATTTAGCCGGTAAAACAAAGCTCGCAACAGCTTCGTTCAGCGTCGAATTGCGGGTTGACGGAACGCTCGACAAAGGCGAAGTTCGCGTCCAGCACAGTTGGGAAGAAACCGCCAGTACGACGAAAACCAGCATCACTCCTCGCAAAGGCGCACAGCCGCCCATTGTTGCTCAACCGCAGAATGCGCCTCAAAACCTTCCACAAAATGTGCCCCAAAACGCACCGAATCAAAGCTCGCAGCTTGCGCCGACGATGTTCGCTCCGGGCGGAATTCAATCGCAAACGGTGGAAAGAAATGCGGCAAACAATATCGAACAGAAAACGGCTTCTTTATCGGGCGGTTTGGACACGGAAGCGACGCAGGTCAAAAAACGAGAGTTGTATCGTTTGGAAATCTGGCGCGACAATCGGCAGCAATCTGTAGTTCCGGTGTTTCAACCGCAAATCACAATCGGGCGGAAATCGCAGAAAATCGCTTCGGACATTCAGCTTGACGGCGACCCGGAAATCAGCCGCCCGCACGCGATTATAACCAGAGATTCGACGGGCAAATTCTGGGTAACGCATAAAGGAAAAAATCCGACGCTCGTCAGCGGTCGAGAAGTTCCCGCCGGACAGCCGACGCCGGTCACGGCGCAGGATTCGATTTCGATTTGCAGCTACATTTTGCGAATTCAACTATAATTTTCACAAAAAAAACCGGAGCTTTTTGCTCCGGTTTTTCTTTACTCTAAAATCGTCTTAACGAATTTTTAAAGTCGGATCGCCGAGCAAAATCCAAGACCGGCGAACATCCGCGTCCAACGTTGCGCCTTTGGATATTTTTACCGCATCGCCGATTCGGTCGAATTCACCGCCGCCGATTGTTTTGAAGAAACGTATTGCCATTAGCTCCTGCTGATCCGGGAACGTCAAACCGCTCGACGACCACGCGGCGACTGCGCCGTGCTGCGATTCGACCATCGCTTCGGCTAAACTTTCATTAAATGAATCGGCGAAAGCGCCGTTCAAACAATTCAGCGGAAGGAAAAGCGGATAAACCGTATTTGTCAAAACTGCTGCATCGTTCCTGCTAAAAGCTGCCGTAGCCCACCAGGCTCCGATTTGTCCGTGACCGGAATAAGCGACCAAAAAGCGTCCGTTGTTGATGTCGTTAATAATCATTTGGCGCACTGTAGCCGAGTCGCCGTCCGTGCGCTTGATGAATTTCACCGGCGTATTGGCTGGCAATTCGGCGCGCACTTTCAGATTTGAGCCGTAAAAGTCCCAATCGAGCGCGCTGTCGCTGATAAAAAGCCCGCCTTTCTGCAAAAGCGCGGTGCTGACGGTCGCTTCAAACGACTGAATTTTATTGATGATGTTTTGCAAACCCGTATTGTCTTTTACCGGCAACCTGCCGATTGGGAAATCCGGGATGTTGTCGTTATTAAAATCCACCAGCAAATCGTCGGAAACGGCTTCGCCGAAAAGAGTCTCGAAATTTCTGGTCGGGACGAAATTGCTCGGCTGAGTGTTTTGATAATTTCGCTGGTCGTAATTGGCGTCTCCGATCAGCAAAGCGTATTTCGGATTGACCGATTGTAAAAACGAGCGAATCGAAAGCGGCGTGACTGAGCCAAAACCGGATTCGTCATAAACGTCTTCGACATTGACGACTTCAACCGTTAAACCTTGACTGCGGCGATAAGCAGCCAGAGGTTCTGCGGCGGCGATGAAATTGCCGTGCGAAATGATGACCAAATCTTTGTTGGCGGCTGAAGTTAAAATCGCAGAAGGCGAGTTTGAAGTAACCGCCGCGGCGTTCGGCTGCAAAATCCCTTCGTCGCCGACTGCAAATAACATTTGCGGGCGATTGGCGGGAATAAAAATGCTGCCGTTTCCTTCGTTGCGGGCGTTGACCAAAGCCGTCCCATTCGGGTCGGAGATGTCGAAAACACGGATGTTTGATGAGGTAAAACCTTGAATGCGCGTCGCTCGCGCGTATGTTGTTGTAAAGGTCAAACGATTTGAATCAGCCGTAAAATTGCGGTTATAAGCGACGCTGAGCGTATCGAAAAGCACGGACGAACCCGCAGAAGTGGAAAACGTAAAAGTGTTGTTTCCTTCAACGAGCATCGAAGTTGGAACGGTAAATTGTTTTTCCAAAGGCACTCGCCCCGCGCCAGTAATCGTTCCGACAACTGCATTATTGAGCTTGACGGTAATCGTATGCGCCGTGGAAGATTGTCCATGCATTTTGAACGTCAGCATGGTTTGCGGTGAGCTAGTATCAACGCCCTTGATGTTAGTGACAATATTAGTACCCGGTGACGGATCGCCGACGATTAATCTTGAGAAAAAGTTTTCTTCTTCACCATTTGAAAGATCGCCTACATATGGCGATGTAAAATCCCGTATTTTAAATCTGAAGTTATTTAGAAAACTACGAGCGACTACTTGCGAATTGTTCAGGCGGCGAGAATTTAAGCCCATTCTGCGTCCCGGAGTAGTTCCGACGACCAGATAATAAAATTTCGTGTCCGTGTAGCGATTATCAACGCTTCTCCCGTAAAACTCGATATAATCGCCGTTCGGTCCAACAATAATCGCCTGCTCGATACCGTCCGCGTAAAGTTGCCAGTTGGCGATCGGAGCGTTAACGTTAAAATTCGTCGCCGCAAGCTGCGCGCGCGAGACGCGATACAAGCCTTCGGCTTTAACAGCGATTTTAGCTCCCGGCTGAGCGGCGACCCATTTTTGCGTGTCGTCGTTTTGGGCGAGGTCTGCGTTTAAAATCGCAAATAGTTTACCTTCCGGCGCAACCGGATACTCTTTGGCGAATTCCCCGTTTTCGGAATCTTTTGAAAGCTCATCGAAAGCGATTGTTTGATTTTCGATAAAGGGAGTAACGCTTTCGATATAATCGGTCTGAACCGAAATTTTTCGCGTGTTCCAGCTCAAATCAATCTCTTCAATTACATATCGGCTTTTGAGACTGCCCTGCGAATCATAAATCGAATACAAATTGTCGCGAAAATATTTTGCTTTTTCGCCGTTGACGAGCGATGTGCCGAAGAGGATTTGCGGATTAACCAAAACGGCTTGTCCTTTTTCGAGGCGATAAACATTATAGCCGAGATTGCTCGTCTGCGGCTCGATTTCCCACTGGATAACAACGCCGTTTTTCCCATCGCTGATGGCTCTGGCAGCAGGCGTGTTAATCTTTTGTGAAAAAATTGTTGATGTTTGAGAAAGAGTCAGCAAACAGATGCAAAGACAGAAAAATAAACTGGCGACTATTTTTTTCATGATTCACTTTCGCTGGTAGAAGAAATAAAGTTCCAAAACCGATAGATTTTTTGTAAAGGTGCAAATTGCTATTTTAATCGTTTAAATGTTGGATGTCTATCAAAATCATCCAAATTAGACTCAATTTTCAGATATTGGATGCAAGCCGCGTTTCTTTTAATTCGCTTTTTTGCTTCCGGCGCTCTTTGTCTTTAATAATCATCTTTTCACAGCGGTTTTCAAATCTTAATTTTATGGTTAAACTCGATTTTTACGGATTTATGTTTAATTTATTTTTTATTTCTGAGGTTTTTTGTTAAATGCGAGCATTAATTTTAGCAGGCGGCAAAGGCACGAGATTGCGCCCTTTGACCGTTTACACGCCGAAACCGATTGTTCCGCTCGGAAATCGCCCGTTTCTGTTGACTCAAATCGAAACGCTCAAACGCGCCGGAATCACGAATATCGTAATGTCTCTGAGTTATCAGCCCGACAAAATCGAGCAGGTTTTGGACGACGGTTTGGAATACGGCGTCAGACTTCAATATTTGAACGAGCCGAACCCGATGGGAACTGCCGGCGCATATCGTTTTGCCTCTGATTTTCTACGCGATGCGACCGTTATTTTTAACGGCGATATTTTGACCGACATTGACCTGGCGGCGGTGATTGATTTTCACCGGCGAAAAAAATCTCTGGCGACGATTGTTTTGACTCGCGTCGAAAATCCTGCGGCTTACGGTTTGGTCGAAACTGCTGCGGACGGCAAAGTCGTTCGTTTTCTGGAAAAGCCAACGCCGGAAGATTTAGCCGAATTGAATCTTAATACAATCAACGCCGGAATTTATATTCTTGAGCCTTCGGTTGTCGAAATGATTCCGGCGGGAGAAAATTACTCGTTTGAATACGGTTTATTTCCCGATTTACTCCGGCAGGAAAAATCTTTTTACGCTTTCATCGCCGACGATTCTTACTGGCTCGACATCGGCACGCCCGGTCGTTATTTGCAGGCGCATAAAGATTTGCTTGAAGGAAAAATTCGCAATCTGCATTTCGACGCTCCGCGCGGCGATTTTGAAGCCGCGCACACGGCTGAAATTGACCGCGTTTCGTTCATCGCCGATGGCTGCGTTATCAAACCCTCCGCGCGCGTTATCAATTCTTTCCTCGGCGCCAATGTTTATGTCGAGGAAAAAGCCGTCATTGAAAACTCGGTCGTCTGGGCGCACACACGAATCAATCACGGCGCGGTCGTGACAAATTCAATCGTCGGGCGCGGCTGCCATATCGGGCGTTTCGTCACCGTCGGAGACAATTCGATTCTCGGCGACAAAACAACGCTCACCGATTACACACAAGTTTAGAACAGTTATCAGTTATCAGTTATCAGTTATCAATTTGGCTGATTGATAACTGATAACTGATAACTGATAACTGAAAATGCCTGAATTACCTGAAGTTGAGCTTGTCGCGCAATCGCTAGACAAGCTCGTGTCAAAACGCAAAATCGTCAAAACCGAGTTGTTGAGAGAAAAGCTGGCGGCTGCAAATTCGCCGACGGAATTTACCGCCGGAATTGCAAACTCAACAATTGAAACTGTCGGCAGACGTGGCAAACACATTCTTTTTTATTTCGACTCCAATCGGGTTTTGCTGACGCATTTGCGGATGACCGGGCGTTTTATGCTGCTTTCCGAAGAACGCGATTTACCGAAACATGCTCACGCAGTTTTTTATTTTGCTGATAAAGACAAGCTCGTCTTTCAAGACCAGAGACATTTCGGGATGATGAAGCTAATTGAATCGGAGCGTCTCGCCGAAACAAAGGAATTAAAATGTCTCGCTCCCGAACCGTTGTCCGATGATTTTTCATTTCGTTATTTTCGGGGGGCGCTTTCCAAATCAAAGCGCAGCTTGAAAGAATTTCTGCTCGATCAAACAAAAGTTTGCGGTTTGGGAAATATTTACGCCGCCGAAGCATTGTTTTTAGCCCGCGTTAATCCGCAAGCTCCCGCCGATCAAATTTCGGCAAAACGCGCAAAAAATTTATATGAAGCGATTCGCTTTGTTCTCGCCGAATCAATCGAACACGGTTCGACAATGAACGTCAATCCCGAAAACATTGACGGAAGCTATTACG
>DASWLV010000263.1:0-14224 GCA_036400075.1 Pyrinomonadaceae bacterium | reverse complement strand
AAGGTTCTTCATAACTTTAAAATTCATGACGCCAACAAAAAAGAAAAATCACGTTTCGCAGAAAGCGAATTCGTTTACAGAATCGGTTATCCGCGAGATGACGCGCGTTGCGAATAAACACGGCGCGGTTAATTTGTCGCAGGGTTTTCCCGATTTTGCCGCGCCCGAAGACATCAAGCAGGTGGCGATGCAGGCGATTGAAAACAACATCAATCAATATGCGATTACGTGGGGCGCGAAAGATTTCCGCGACGCGATTGCAAAGAAAACCGCCTGGTATTTGGGGTTGGAAATTGACCCGGAAACCGAAATAACCGTAACTTGCGGCTCGACCGAAGGAATGATTGCGGCGATGATTGCGACGGTTGATCCGGGCGAGGAAGTAATTGTTTTCGAGCCTTTTTACGAAAATTACGCGCCCGACGCGATTTTGTCCGACGCCGTTCCGCGTCACGTGCCGCTTTACGCGCCCGAAAACGACGGCGATGAATGGACGTTTGACCGCGACGAATTGCGCGCCGCTTTTAACGAAAAGACAAAAGCCGTAATCATTTGCAACCCGAACAATCCGACCGGAAAAGTTTTCAGCGTCGAAGAATTGCAGTTTATCGCCGAATTGTGTCAGGAATTCGACGCGCTCGTTTTTACCGATGAAATTTACGAACATATTCTCTATCCGCGCGCAGGAGAACCGACGCGCCACATTTCAATTGCCCAGCTTTCAGGAATGCGCGAGCGAACGGTGATTGTTAATTCTTTGTCGAAAACTTATTCGGTGACGGGCTGGCGAGTGGGTTACTGCATCGCGCCGCCGGAAATTACGAAAGCGATTCGCAAAGTCCACGATTTTTTGACAGTCGGCGCAGCCGCGCCGCTACAAGCCGCCGGAGCTTACGCTTTGAGCTTGCCGCAGGCTTATTACGCCGGTTTGCAAGCCGAATACACGCAAAAACGCAATTTTCTGCTCCCCGCTTTGCAGCAAGCCGGTTTTAAAACTTACGCGCCCGACGGGGCTTATTACATAATGACCGATATTTCCGCGTTCGGTTTTCCGAATGATGTTGATTTTACAAAGTTTTTAATCACCGAAATCGGTGTGGCGTGTGTACCGGGTTCGTCGTTTTATCACCACAAAAACTTGGGCGCGCAGCAGGTTCGTTTCTGTTTCTGCAAAAAGGACGAAACGCTTCAATCGGCAGCCGAACGACTAATTAAACTGCGTGAGAGAATTTGATTGCGATTCACTGACGCGGAGATGAGAATGCAACCAAACATCTTGTCGTGCGTATCAAAAAAATGGAAAGAAACTTCGGCTTTCCGTTTTTTAACAAAAATAAAACTGGAGGATTAATGATGTTGCTTAAAAAAAGTGTAAGCAAATTTGCGGCAATTTCCGCATTTGCCGTTTTACCGTTTGTCTTAGGCGGCGTTGAACTTAACGCGCAGGATGTGCGACCGGTACCCGCGCCGCGAGCCGAATCTCAAGCGTTTTCGATGTTTTTCGGCGGCGGGAGCTATCTCGGCGTGCAAACTGAAAATGTGACGAAAGAAAATTCCGGCAAATACAATCTCGGCGAGCCTCGCGGCGTGGCGGTTGTCAAAGTTTCCGAAAACAGTCCGGCGGCGCAAGCTGGTTTGCGCGACGGCGACGTGATTGTTCGTTTTGACGGCGAAGAAGTAAAAAGCGTCTCGAAACTACAGCGGCTGATTCAGGAAGTCGCGCCCGATCAGAAAGCCCGAATTACAGTTTTACGCAGCGGAGGCGAGCAGGAGTTGACGGTCACGATGGGCAAACGACCGGAACCGCAATTTCGCAATTTTGGAACGACGCCGGACGGCGTTTGGACTTTGCCGCCGATGCAATCTGTTCCGCGATTAGAGCCGCTTCCGAGAATGGAAAATATGCCTCGCTTTGAGCCGCTTCCGCGCGGAGATTTCAGATTTGAAGTTCCTGATAGCAACAATGTATTCGTCTTTCCGGGAGCGTCACGTCGTTTAGGCGTAACGGTTTCGTCTTTGAACAAACAGTTGGGTGATTATTTCGGCGTTGCTGACGGCAAAGGTGTGCTGATTGAAAATGTAGCTGAAAACAGCCCGGCTGCGAAAGCCGGCTTGAAAGCCGGTGATGTGATTGTCGAAATCGAAGGCGAAGCCGTTTCAAATCAAGTGGATTTGATTCGCGGTTTGAACAAAAAAGCGGAAGGCGAAATTGCGCTGACATTTGTCCGCGACCGCCAGCGCCAAACCGTTCGTCTGACGCTCGAAGCAAACAAATCGGTAATTGCTCCCGGCAAAACTATGAGATTCTAAGTTTCGGAATAGAAATAGAAAAAAGCGGCGAGGTTTATGAGCAACCTCGCCGCTTTTTTTGTTTGAGACAAAATTATTGCTCGATTCTTTCCCAAGTAGCAGTCATTCTTTTAACAGTTGCTTTCGGATATTCCGAAAGCATTTGTTTGCGGAGCGTTTCGGCTGCTTCTTTGGTTTCTCCCGCGTAAACGGCGAGAAAATTCGGAATCAAAATGCTTTCGCGGTTTTTATCCCACAAACCTTCAAATTCATAACCGACCGCGTCCATATTCGGACAACTGTAAAACGTGAAGACTTTACGTTCGAGCTGTAAATTCTGTAATTCTTTGCGTTCTTTTTCAACGGCTTCCATATATTCGCCGCCATCGCAGTCTTCCAATTCGTAGGTTTTCAGCAGCACGGCGTAAAACGGCGCGGACGAGTAAGTTTTATTGGCGGTGATTTTTGCCGGAATCTTAAACGATAATTCCCATTCGGCAAACTCTTTTTGCCGATGTTTGCAAGGCTTTCCCGGATCGGGACAAACCGCATTTGAAACGGCGGTTTTCGCCGTAGTTTTTTTGTTTGTCTGGCTTTCGCTCGAATCAAATTCGATTTTGCTTTCGGTTTTGCTTTCCGCTCCGGCTTCCGAAGCGGTGCGAGTTTCGGCAACGCTAATCGAACAGCCGGAGAGTAAAAGCGCAATAAATCCAACTTTAATAATTTGCAGCGGTTTCATATTTTTATAAAATCTCATCTTTTTAACGCGAAAAAAGAGAAAAAAATGTATCAATTTTTGATTTCTCTTTGAATTAAATCCGCCGCCATTTTGCCCGACAGCATCACCAGCGGCATTCCGCCGCCCGGGTGCGTCGCGCCGCCGACGAAGAACAGATTTGTGACATCTCTCGATTGATTCGGCAGGCGCAGAAAAGCCGAAAAAGCGCCGTTTGATGAAACGCCGTAAATCGAACCGCGATTTGCACGATATTTTTCCTCGAAATCGGCTGGCGTGATGATCTGCTCAAATTCAATCGAATTTTCCAAATCTTTGAGACCTAAATTTTCCAGCTTTTTGATGATCGAATCACGATAAGATTTTTTTTCTTTTTCCCAATCGGTTTGCTCGCTCGTATACGGCGCGTTGATTAAAACAAACAAATTTTCGCATCCGGCGGGCGCCTGCGTTTCGTCAGTCCGCGAAGCTGCACAAACGTAAGTTGTCGGATTCGCAGCGGGACGTTTTTCTTTAAAAATTGAGTCGAATTCCGCCCGATAATCGTCGGAAAAAAAGATGTTGTGATGCGCCAATTGCGGAAATTTCTTTTTCGCGCCCAAAAGCAAAACGAAACCGCTGCACGACGGCTCGATTTTTTCGAGCTTTTTATCGGGAAAACTCGGACGGTCTTTTTCTTCGATTAAACTTCGATAAGTTTCGATAGCGTCGGCGTTTGAGACTACGAAATCCGCAGTTAAATTCTCGCCGTTTTTCAGTTTCGCGCCGACCGCTCGGCGATTGGCGAAGATGATTTTTTCAACCTCGCAGTTTGTTTTGATTTCAACGCCCAATTCCATCGCCAGGCGCGTCAAAGCTCTTGGGATTTCGTAAATCCCGCCGCGCACATACCACGCGCCCAAACCGAATTCAACAAACGGAATCAGAGCAAATGTCGCCGGAGTTTGGTAAGGCGACGAGCCGTTATAAGTGGCAAAACGGTTGAAAAGCTGCCGCAATTTTGGGGAGCGAAAATATTTTCGGTTGTGCGCGTCCAGAGTTTTCCACGAAGAAATCGCGGCTAAATCTTTGGCGTAGCGAGGGCGCAGCAGTTTCGGCAAATCGTTGAGCGAATGAGCCAGAAAAGTGCGTTCGGCGACTTCGTATTTGCGGCGCGCGTCTGCGATAAAATTTTCAAATCCTTTCACATCGCGCGGTTCGAGTTTTTCGATTTCTTTTAAGGTTTTCGGCAAATTGCGCGAAGCATTGAAAATTGTTCCGTCAGACCAAAAATAACGGCAAATCGGTTCGAGCAAAACGAGTTCGAGATAATCTTCGAGGCGGCGATTTGCGGCTTCAAACAATTCTTTTAAAACATGGCGCATTGTTAAAAGCGACGCGCCGGTGTCGAATTTATAACCGCCGGATTCGATGACATTAACTTTGCCGCCGACATTCGAGTTTTTTTCGAGAATTGTGACCGAAAATCCAAGCGCCGCCAGCCGTATCGCCGCCGACAATCCGCCCAAACCGGCTCCGATAATGATTACCTTTTTCATCCGCTCGATTTATTATTATCACGTATTTTGTTCGTCGCTGAAACGAGCATTGAGCGATTGCTGCGAAACGAATGCAAGCGGGAAAGCGTCAATCGTTCAATCTGTCGGGTGTCAGCAGAATGTTAGAATTATGATAGGATAACGGCGCTAAGTTTTGCCGACCACGCCGGAAAGTGAAAAAAGATGAAAATTTGCCCCGTTTGCCAGACAACTTATACGGACGAGTCGCTCCGTTTTTGTATGAAAGACGGCACGCCGCTCGACAATTTTCAAGAGCCGACAGCCGCGCCCGAAACGGAAGAAGAACAGACAGTTTTTGCACCCGAACGCTCGCCGAAAATGGTCGTGCCGCTCGACGCGCCCGAACCGCAAGCTCCAGCGCCGGTTTCGCCCGTTAATCAACAAAAGCCGCCGCAATCGCCGCCCCGGCGCAAATCAAACGCCGGAATTTTAATCGCTCTCGGCGCGCTCGGCGTTTTGATATTGATCGGAGTCGGCGGTTTCGGAGCCTGGTGGCTGCTTGGTCCGCGCGGAAATCGAACAAACGAAATTGCAGCCGCGAATTCAAATGCTAATCTCAATCAAAACGCGAATCTTTCCGCCAACGAAAATCTTTCTGCAAATGCTAACAGCAACGCAAACGCAAATGTAAATTTAAACGTCAACGCAAATTTAAAAACGCCGACGCCAACTCCGACCAGAACGCCGACACCGACTCCGACGCCTGCAAACCGCAACGCAAATCTAAGCAATGCGAATAACGTTTCAAATACAAACGCCAATCTCGCCGCAAACGCAAATCTACAGCAACCGACGCCTTCGCCCGCGGCAACGCCGACACCGCAGAGACCGCCGCAGCCGACGACAATTTCGGGCGGCGTCGTCAACGGCAAAGCCGTCAATCTACCCAAACCGCCTTATCCGCAGGCGGCTCGCGCGCTTCGCGCTTCTGGCGTGGTCAACGTGCAGGTTTTGATTGACGAAAACGGGCGCGTCGTTTCGGCGCAAGCCGTTTCCGGTCATCCGCTGCTCCGCGCTGCGGCTGAATCGGCGGCGCGGCAGGCGCGTTTTAATCCGACCATGTTGTCCAATCAACCTGTGAAAGTTTCCGGCACGATTGTTTACAACTTCAATATCAATTAGCACTGAAAAGCCGTTTTAATTCGGTGATTCGTTTTTCCGGTTCGCCGTAAGTTTCGCGGTAATCGAGAACGCTCCGGCGAATCACCTCAAACGCCTCGTCGCGCCCGTAAACGTGCGTAATGTAAACACGCCGTTCGGTTTCGGAAGGAAGCTGTTTATAAGTCAGAAAATAATGCTGCAAGCGTTCGACGACCGCGACGGGAACTTCGGAAATGTCGTTTAAATGTCCGAACGCCGCATCGTCGTACAAAACGGCGATGATTTTGTCATCGGCTTCGAGCTTGTCAACCATCCGCAAACCGCCGATTGGTTTGGCGGCGAGAAAAAAATCGCCGTGCGCCATCGTCTTTTCGGTTAAAACGCAAATGTCGAGCGGGTCGCCGTCGCCTTTGACAATCGGCATACCGGTTTTCTCGCGGCAAAATTCGGCGATTGACTCGCCGCAATAAGTCTGCGGCACAAATCCGTAAGGCATCGGGCAAAGCGAGGAAAAACGTTGCGGGCGGTCAATCCGCAGACGACCGGAAGATTTATCAAGCTCGTATTTGATCGCGTCGTTCGGCACAATCTCGATAAAAGCGTTGACAATTTCCGGCGCATTGACGCCTACGGGAACGCCGTGCCACGGATGCGATTGAAACATTAAAGAAAAAAGACGGTTCAGTTCTGCATTATCGCTCATAAAAACATTCTAAAACTTTTAACTGCGAAGGGTGAATTCAATTTGATTTTGAATTAATAAACCATTTCTTTTCACCTATGGCGACGTTGCGGTAAAATTCTCTCGAACAATGCTGACGCTTTTACATATCAACAATATCGCGCTGATTGACGAGCTGCGGCTCGAATTCGGCGAGGGCTTGAATCTGTTGACCGGCGAAACCGGCTCGGGCAAATCAATCATCGTTGATTCTCTGGGCGCGCTGACGGGCGAGCGCGTTTCCGCTGATTTGATCAAAGAAGGAAGGACAAGCGCGCGCATCGAAGGACTTTTTTCTCTTGAGCCGAGCGCCGAAATCCTGCAAATTTTCGATGAAGCCGGACTCGATGTCGAACCGTCGGATTTTGAAGATTTAATCGTCCGCCGTGAGCTTTCCGCAACGGGCAAAAACCGGATTTTCGTCAACAATCAGCTCGTCACGCAAAATTTTCTGAAACGAATCGGCGCGTTTCTGGTTGATATTCACGGGCAGGGCGAGCAGCAGACGCTTTTCGATCCGCGCACGCATCTCGAAATGCTCGACGATTATGCCGGACTCGGTGAGTTGAGAAAAGAAATTGCCGAAAAATATCGTCGCTGCCATCAGGTTTTAAAAGAACTGGAATCTCTGCGCTCCGACGAAACGCAGAAATTACAGCTCGTTGATATTTTGCAGTTTCAGATTGATGAATTGAAAAAAGCCAATTTGCAGGCGGACGAAGACGAAGA
Source organism: Pyrinomonadaceae bacterium (assembly GCA_036400075.1). GTDB lineage: Bacteria > Acidobacteriota > Blastocatellia > Pyrinomonadales > Pyrinomonadaceae > JALZCH01. Next base: position 7,089 of record DASWLV010000263.1, on the reverse strand, counting down.
ATTGGAAACGGAGCGCCGCCGTTTGATGAACGTCGAAAAACTTTCGGCTTTGAGCGACGAAGCATACGGTTTGCTTTATGAGTCAAGCGAATCGGCGATTTCAAATCTCGCAGTCGTGACAAAAAACGTTGATGAATTGACGAATTACGATGCGCAGTTCGGCGAATACAACGAGCATCTCGCTTCCGCTCAAGCCGTTCTCGAAGATTTGGCAATCACTCTCCGCTCGTTTCGCGGCAGCTTGGAGTTTTCGCCCGAACGATTGTCGGAAATCGAATCGCGTTTAGCGGAAATTCAGCGTTTGAAACGCAAATACGGCGGTTCGATTGAATCTGCGCTCGCGCATCTCGCCGAATCCGAAGAGCGTTTAAGCCGTATCGAATCAGCCGAATTGCGCGAAGCCGAATTGTTAAAACAGGCAAACGCGGCGCGCGCGGATTATTTGAAAACAGCCCGCGACGCTCACGACAGACGCGAAACGGCGGCGCGCGAATATTCAAAAGCCGTCGAAAATGCGTTAAAAGATGTGGCGCTGGAACGCGCGCGTTTTGAAGTCCGCATTAGTGCGCCGGAAAATCCGAACGATGAAAGCTCGAATCGCTTTTTAACCGCCAAAGGTTTCGACGCGGTCGAATTTTATTTTTCGGCGAATGTCGGCGAGAGCCTAAAACCGATTGCGCGTGTCGCTTCGGGAGGCGAGGCTTCACGTTTGATGCTCGTTTTAAAAACCACCGGAAAGCTCAGCGAACAATTGAAAACAGCCGTTTTCGATGAAATTGACGTGGGAATTTCCGGGCGCGTTTCCGAAGCCGTCGGGCGAAAATTGAAAAAACTCGCCGCTCATCACCAGGTTTTATGCGTTACGCACCAGCCGCAAATTGCAGCGCTCGCCGACGTTCATTTTGTCGTCGAAAAAGAAATGTCGGGCGAGCGGACAACCGTGCAAGTCGTTAAATTAAACAAAAACGCGCGCGTCGAAGAATTAGCCAGAATGCTGACAGGCGCAATTGTCACAGATTCGGCGCGGCGACACGCGAAAGAATTGCTCAAAGCCGCCGCTTGATGGAAAAAGTCGGTGTGTAAAACGAGCAGCCGTCTGAAAATCAAAAATCAAACGAAAAAACAATATGGCGATAATTGGAACAGTTGAAAGTTTGTGGCGTTATCCGGTCAAAGGTATGCGCGGCGAGGAGATGACCGAAGCGTTTATGGGATTTTCGGGCATTTACGGCGACCGCTGCTATGCCTTTAAAAATTCAGCCGCGCGCAAAGGATTTCCTTATTTGACGGCATCGGCGCAGCCGGAAATGCTGCGTTATCGCCCGCAGTTTCGCCATCCCGAACGAGCTGCAAAACCGCCGAATTTGTTTGAAGCAATGAGCATCGCGCCCGGAATTATGCCCGCAAACGCCGAGCCGGAAGATATGGCTCTGGATGTAGTTACGCCTTCAGGCGCGGTCGTTGCCGTTGATGATCCGCTTTTGATAAAAATGCTCGGCGACGGAATCGGTGAAAAAAAACAACTGACGCTCATGCGTTCAGACCGCGCATTTACGGATTGTCGCCCGGTTTCGCTGATCGGTGTGCAGAGCGTCCGACAAATCGAAGCGGAAATGAATGTTCCGATTGACAAACGGCGCTTTCGGGCAAATATTTACCTGAATCATACAGCCGACGTTGGATTTGCCGAAAATGAATTAATTGGTCGCCGATTGCGAATCGGTTCTCAGGCGATGATTATGATTCTCGAACGCGATCCACGCTGCAAAGTGATTTCGCTCGATCCCGAAACGGGAGAACACAACCCGGCGGTTTTACGCCAGGTCGCTCAAGCACATTCAGCTTTTGCGGGCGTTTATTGCGCGGTTTTGGTCGAAGGAATTTTGACAAAAGGCGATACAATCGAGGTTCTGGATTAAAAGAGTTTCGCTCTGATTTTTAATAAAACTCTTGACCATTTAAAAAAAATAAGCTTACACTCGGTCACTCTCAGCCCTAAAAACTACAACAATTTAGCAGGAGACGGAAGAAATGTTGAACGACTTTAAGAGTTTTCTTTTACGCGGAAACGTGATTGATTTAGCCGTCGCTGTAATCATCGGCGCGGCTTTCACCAAAATTGTCACTACGCTCAGCGAAGGAATTATTTCGCCGTTTATCGGCTTAATCACGGGCGGGATTGATTTCAAATCGAAATTTTTCGTTTTGAGCGGTCAGCTTCCGGCTGTCGCAACGCCCGAAGCGATCGACGCCGCCGTCAAAGCCGGGACGCTCAATATCGTGCGCTATGGTCAACTGCTCAACGACATTATCAATTTCGTGATTGTCGGATTAGTTTTATTTTTCATCGTGCGCCGGTTTTCCCGCTATCTGAAATTTATGGAAGCCGCCGCGCCGCCGACTCCGACCGAAGCTTTGCTGGCGGACATCCGCGATCTTCTGGCGCAAAAACCGGGAGTTTAAATAAAAACTGGCGCATAAAAATGCCGTTTTTTATCTGTTTATCGGCAGCGTAATCTCGCGCCTGACAAACGAGTTTTCCGCGCCCTCGAATTTGACGTGGATTTTGCCCTGCGAGCGATTAAAACCGCTGCTGAATTGCTCGATTCTGACGCCTTCTGCACTGCTAACTAAACCGTCGCCCGTGAAACCAAGCGTATAGGTTTTGCCCGCCAAACCTTCTAAAATTAAATGTAAATTTGCGTCGGAGGCTGTGGCGCGAATGATTTTTAAACCTTGATTCACTTGTCCGGGTTCAAGCGGCGGAAAATCAGTCCAAACTTCAGCTCCTTTATCGTATTCATAAGCGATTTTCAGGTTATTTTCAAAATTTACGAGTACAATTTCTGCACGCTGAATGTCGCCGATTTTCTGAACATTGAAATTAAACGGCTTGCCGTTGACTTTCACCGCTTTTATTTTCGCGTCAAGCGGAAAGGCGGGCGCGACGACAAGTTTTTCGAGCGCGAAATTGCCGTTTCTTGTGATTTCCAAATTTAATTTTCCTCTCGGACGCATGAGCTTGAAATCGAAATTTGCTGCGCCGACCCGGACTCGCTTAATTTCCGCCGTGTCCCAATTTGCCGGAAGCTGCGGCGCGAAACGCAGCATTTTATTTTCGATTTCGATTCCGAAGAGACCGCGCAGCAAAGGCGTTGCAATCATTGCTTCCGACCAGATTTGATGATGGCTGGAACGACCGAAAGGTGCGTTAAAATCGCCCGACAGCAACTCGGTGATGTAACCGAGCGCGTTTCCACGTTCTTTTAATTGCATGTTGGCGTAAAGCGCCTGAAAACCAATGTGCGGGCGTCCGTAATTGTAAGCCGCAAGACTCGCCCAACCCGTAAAAAGTCCCCAGACTGAGCCGTGATGATACGAAAGCGGATCATAAAGGCGCGAATCGTTCGCCAAAATCCGCGCGCCCCAATCGGTTGCAATTCGGCTGCTCCCCATTCTGTCCAACTCTTTTTGCGCCTTTTCGGTTTCGAGCATCCGAAACCACAGCGGCACGGCGGGCAAAACAGTATCTTCGTCAAAAATCACGGCTTTTTGCAGCTCGTTTAAACGCTCTTGCCGAACGGTTCGATCAACGCCTTTTTCGGCTTCGACAGGTTTTGCGGTCGGAAGTTTTGTCGAATAAGCATAGAAATTTCGGTCAGCCAGCCAGAAAGTTTTTTCGGTTGAGGCGCGCGTGCGTTCGGATTTGGAGGCGGCTTCTTCGCTCAAATCTTCGTCGTCCATTTCTTCAGCCAGCCGTTTCATCGCTTGAGCTGCGGCAAACCAGATGCCTTGCTGGTAAATTTCTTCGTGCGGCGGGTAAAGATCGCCGCCTTCGACCCAGCCGTGACCGAATTTTGTGTTTTCGACCAGCCCGTTGTTGTCAGTGTCGCTTGCGGCTGCGTGAGCGTATGCTTTTTTTATTGAATCCCAGCTTTCTTTCAAAAATTGGCGGTCGCCGCTCCGCTCGAAATAATCGAGACAAGCAATCACATAAAGCGGCGTCGCGTCAGCCGCCGCCCAGGCGTATGGGAAATCCGTGAACCAGCGAACATACGACGCGCTTTGCGAGATTTCGTGCGGGATTTTGCCATCGGCTCGCTGATATTTACGCAGGAATTCGAGCGCCGTTTTCGTCGTCTGAAAATCGCCGTAAGAATTTGTCGCAAATGCAGTCCAGAGCGCGTCGCGCCCGAAAAACCAAGCGAAACCGGGACGCTCGCCTTCGCCCGAAGCGCGAAAACCGGCAAGCAAGCCCGTTCCAAGCTGCGGATTTGTCGCCAAGCCTTTGTCAATTCCGACTTTCGACCACGCAAAAGCGCGATTTAAAATCTCGTCCGGCGTTTTTATCTGCGTCGTTTCGCTTTCGAGCTTAGCGTAATGCTCTACCGATTTTTGATAAAGATCGGGAATCGAATTAAGCAGTTTTTCGTACGTTCTCTTTGCTTCCGCGTTTCCGTTTGTCCCGCCCGCAATGACGACGGGAACAAAATTTTTCCGCCACACGTCCGGCGCGGCTTCGATTAAAAAACGATTCGGAACATCCTGCGGTTCTTCCTGATACGGCATCACGGAAACGTCGCGAGCAAGCGGCGAACCGATAACGCCTACAAGTTTGTCGGTTTCTTCGGTCAAATAATACCGCCGTTCGCTTTGATTCCAATCAATGCTCGGAGTTTGCGAACCGGCGAGCCACATCAAACGGAGACGCGGTTTAAACGAAACCGAAACAGCCATCGGAAGACGCGAATCCACGTCGAGCAGCATCACGATGCCGGCTTCGTCGAGCGGCGCGAAAATGATTTGCCGAACTGTAAAAGCCGCGTGTGAATAAGTGAAAATCGTGCTTTCCGGTCGGACTTCGATTTTGACGAGCAAATCTCTCGCCGCATATTCGAGCGGATAGCCTTCGACGCGAAAACCGAACTCCATTTGGTCGAGAATTTTCAAGGGATAAACCCACGCTTCAGCCTGTCGGTGTTCGTAACCTAAAAAGGCAGATTTGCGCGCGACGACATCGTAAAAAGAACCGGGCTGCGTTCGTCTGGATAATTCCAAGCCGCTTTTCGGCAAAGAGAATTTTGCGGGCAAATTTGTCGAAGGTATCTGAGCCAAAAGTTGATTCATCAATCCGAAAGAAATGAAAATTAAGACAAACGAAACCAAAAACAAATGTTTTTTCACCGTAAAATCTTACTGTTTTTTGCGAACGTAATAAACAACTCCGGCGCGGTCGTCGGAAAATAAAAACGAGCTTTCGTCCAATCGCAGAACGTCGCACGGGCGACCGACGACCGTTTTGCGCTGCAGGAAGCCGTTGATAAAATCGCGCGATTTTTCGTTTTTGCGGACAACGACGATTTTATACCCGCTTCCTATTTGCTCGTTTGTCGAACCGTGCAGAGCGACTAAAAACGCGCTTTGAATTGTTTTGTCAGACGTATTTTGGTCGAAATAATCAAAACCGAGCGCCGAGCTGTGCGCGGGAAAACGAGCATAAGACGCGGGAACGTTTCGGCAGCCGGATTTCGTTCCGAGTTTCGGATCGGCAAAGATTCGACCGTTTGACTGATAGCACTTCGCCCAGCCGTAATTCGCCCCTTCTTTGAGCGCGTAAAACGTTTCGTCCGGTTTGTCATCACCGAGATGGTCTGCGCCTTGATTAGTCGCAAAGAGAATTTTACCGACGAATTTTAAACCGACGGCGTTTCGCAAACCTTTGACAAAAGTTCTTTGACGACTTCCGTCCGGGTTCATTTCCAAAACCGTCGCTCGCGTCGCTTCTTTCTCTTTGCAGGCGTTGCAGCTCGAACCGACGGAAACATAAATTTTCCGTTTTTCACTATCAATTGCAATTGTTCTGGTCAAATGCCAGCCGCCGTATTTGTAGCTCAAACCGTAATCGGGAAAAGTCGCCAAAGTCTGCGGCGTTTTGTCGGTCGGCGCGGTTTCGCCTTTTGTGAATTTGTAGCGAATTAATTTATCGGTCAGAGCCAGATAAAGCCAATCCTGCCCGTTTTCGTCGGTGTAAAACTGGACGCTGTTGGGATTTCTCAAGTTCGTCAAATACGGAGTTACTTTGCGAAATTTTCCGGTTTGCAAATCGAATTCGTCGAGAATGTAAACCGCGCCTTTCCGGTTGTCGGTCAAATCGTGCAGATCGGTTACGAAAATGCGCCCGTCCGGCGCTTTGGCGAAAAAGCGGACGCGATTTAATCCTTCCGCCGCCGGAACAATTTCGTAATTTTCGGGCAAATTCAGATTAAAAGTTTTGCCGTTTTTGAGCGTTATTTTATGCGGCGTGAGCTTGATTTGAGCATTGGAAAAACCGACAAAAAAGACGGCGGCAAATAAAATCGCAGCAAAAATTCGTTGACAAACAATCTTCATAAAACTAATTTTCGATTTATGGATTACAAACAATTTTTCGCGCCGGAAGGCAAAGCAATCAGTCTGGCTGATTTCGATGCGGATTTTACCGGAAGTTATAAAAATAAAGAAGTGGCTCGCGCCGATTTGGAGCGCGAACATGAACGGATTGCGGATTTACAGGAAATTTTGTACGCGCAAAATACGCAATCGCTGGTCGTGATTTTTCAGGCGATGGACGCCGCCGGGAAAGACAGCACAATCAAGCACGTTTTTCGCGGTGTTGATCCGCAGGGCATCGGCGTCGTGCCGTTTAAAGCGCCTTCCGAAGAAGAATTGGATCACGATTATCTCTGGCGCGCTTCCAAAAATCTGCCCGAGCGCGGAAAAATCGGCGTTTTTTCGCGCTCATATTACGAAGATGTTTTGGTCGTCCGCGTTCATCCGCAAATTCTGCAATCAGCGCCGCTTCCCGAAAAAATTAAAGCGGATGAGAAAATCTGGGAACAGCGTTACGAAGACATTCGCAATTTCGAGCTTTATTTGCATCGCAACGGCGTTCACGTTTTGAAATTCTTTTTGCTCACTTCAAAAAAAGAACAGAAAAAACAATTGATGGAACGCATCGAAGACCCGGCTAAACATTGGAAATTCAGGCTCGGCGATTTAAAAGACCGCGCCCGCTGGGACGATTTTATGCGGGCTTATGAAGCGACATTT